>PMUM01000271.1 GCA_003166855.1 Acidobacteriaceae bacterium
TATGCCTTGTCGAAGTTCGTCAACCCCTTGGCGTATCAGGGTGCTTCGGCTCCATCCAATGCTGTGAGCGCAAACGATCAGGATTTCGTGCTCCAGGCTGCGGACAACAATAATCCGCTCAGGTTCATGGGGCCGTCGCTGCTCGACCGCAGGCACCAGCTATCCTTTGGCGGCAATTTCGACGTGCCGTTTGGATTCCGGTTGGGAATTATCGGTCACTTCTATAGCCCGCTGTCCAGCCCGGCCATCGTGGGTGATACTCAGAGCGGAGGGCAGATCTTCCAGACCGACTTTACCGGCGGCGGCGAGGCCAGCGAACCCATGCCGGGCACGACGAACGGCTCGTTCGAGCGGGACTTCGGAGTCAGCGGCTTGAACTCTAGAATCAGCACCTACAACGCAACCGTGGCCGGTCAACCTACCCCGGCGGGCCAGCAACTCGTTGGAACCGGCATGTTCACCGCGAACACGCTGAGCCAACTCGGATTGGTTGCGCCGCAGCTGCCAACGGCTCCCACGAATCAGCTAACATTCCCATGGGTGAAAGCATTCGACTTCAAATTGGACTGGGTCCACACCTTCCACGACCACATCACGATTACGCCGAGTGTGGGATTCTACAACCTCTTTAACTTCTCCAACTTCAACCTGCCTCCTGGCGCTATGACTGGGTGGCTCAACGCGGGAGGCAACTCGATTAACAGCACTCCCAAGGCGTTGGTTGGGACCAGCTTCCCCAGCGACACGTTCCGCGTGGGCGCTGGCACCGGCGTCTTCGGCTTGGGATCACCGCGCACGATGGAATTTGGCCTGAAGGTTACCTTCTAGCCAGATCGAATCTTCTTCATAGCCACCAGTCCAACCGGGCTGGTGGCTTTTTCGTTGCCGACATTAGTGTTCCAATTCGCTGCGCAGATGCTTGGAAAGCTTTTCGATCTGCTTGAGCTTCTCGAGAACGTCCTTCGGAAGAATTCCGCGCTGAATAGTGGCTACATCCGGGGGGATGGACTGGGCAAGCCTAGCCAGTTCATCGGCCTCGTGGCTGACCTTCACTAGATCAATTCGAGTGTGAGCGTTGTCGGGCGGCGGGAGGTTCTTCTCCGTCTGCGCCTCGGCCTGATCCGCCTGGCGGATTCCCGGCCGGATGGGCGTCGACTGTGCGGGTGCCGCGACGGATGCAGCGACGAGAAACAGAATGACCACAAAAGGCTGCAGTTGCACAGCGGACCTCCTCATTCCCCCAGCGGATCACCCATTCCAAGGCCTACGGGTTCAGCTCCGTCCGCAGGCGCTTCGACAGCTTTTCGATCTGCTTCAGCTTGTCGATCACGTCTTTGGGCAGCATGCCTTTGCGGACGCTGGCGACGTCCGTCGGAATGGTTTGCGCGGTGCGGGCCAGGTCGTCTGCGTCGCGTTGCAGTTGGATGAGATCGAGGCGCCGCGACGGAGTGTCCGCTGACTTGTCGATAGGCTTGGGATCCAGCGCCTCCGGCGGCGTCGGGAAATGGTGTCCGGTAGTTTGTGGAATCGCCAGCGTTACCGACAGCGCGAGCAATACAGGGAGTGAGAGCAAAACACATTTCTTCACGGTGCGCCTCCTGCCGGAGAGCAAGGATTTCAGGCATTGTACTCCCGATTTGCGCGCGGATTCCGTCCCTTCGCAGGCTGTTGGGCCCGGCGTTTTGTGTACAATGCCTGCATGCCTTTCCGCGCTCCACAAGGGAATCCCAACGCCGCCAAGCGCAGCCGGACGCCTCCTCCGGAAGATACGTTCGAAGAGGCCGCTTTCCTCAAGGCACTGGGCGAAAAGCAGAAGCCGGTCTCGGTTAAGCTCCTCGACGGCCAAATCTTTTACGGATGGATCGAGTACTACGACAAGAACATGGTGCGGCTGACGCGCGAGGGCGCTCCCAATCTGTTCATCTTCAAGCACGAGATCATGTACATCGCGGAAGAAGGCGGGAAACGCAAGTAGGCCGCGCCCCGAATATAGATGTCATCTTCCCCGCACAAATCCGAAAGCTTCCTCCCCACCATGTCGGCCATCGCTCGCGAGGCCGGAGCGCTACTGCTGCAGTATTTCCACCAGGGACTGAAGATCGAGTACAAGGGCGACGCCGATCTGGTGACAGCGGCAGACCGTGCGGCCGAAGTGTTGATCCGCGAGCGCATCACCCAGAAGTTTCCCTCGCATGATGTGCTGGGCGAGGAGCAGGGTCTGAACGATCAAGGCAGCGATTATCGCTGGTATGTCGATCCACTCGATGGCACCACCAATTTCGCGCACGGATATCCGGTGTTCTGTGTGTCGATGGCGCTGGAGCATCGAGTGCAGGGTCAGGGGCGCCGCATTGCCGGGGTTGTCTACGATCCGACGCGCGACGAATTGTTCACGGCCGAGCGGGGAAGAGGTGCGCACCTGAACGGCGTTCCGATCCACGTGTCGAAGGCCGCGCACCTGAAAGAATGCCTGGTGGCGACGGGGTTTCCCAGCCACAAGCGGCACAAGAATCCGAACATTCACTTCTACCACCAGATTACGCTGCGGACTCACGGAGTGCGGCGCGCGGGATCGGCGGCGCTCGATCTGTGCAATGTGGCCAGTGGGCGCTTCGATGGCTTCTGGGAATTCAATCTCAATCCGTGGGACACGGCCGCCGGCGCGCTCATTGTCGAAGAAGCCGGCGGCAGGGTCAGCCGCTTTGACGGATCTCCGTTTACAATCGACAGCCGCGAGACACTCGCCTCGAATGGACTGGTGCACGACGCACTGCTGCACGAATTCGCGGAAATCTTTGCGGGAAGAGGACTGGCTCCGTTGCCCGAGCCCAGCGAATACAAGGCGTAGAGTGGCGCTGCCGTCACGGCGTCGCTCCTCTTGCCCGAGTTACAATGAACCCGTGGGGACGCCGGCCCGCTCCGCTCCGGGCGGTGGCCAAATCAAAAACAGCCCAGGTCTACCGTGATCAATTCTCTGCTGGAACGCAAGATCGAAAAGCGGCCGGACAAAGTCCGGCTGCAAGGACGCATCCTTTTTCTTACCGAAGATCCTGAACTTATCAAGCGGCAATTGTCGGGCGAAGACCTGCCCTGGGACACGAAGAATCCTGCCAACAATCCCAAACTGCGCGACGACATTTCGACGGACGAGATTACCCCGGCGCACTATTGTTTCTATTTCGACGAGACGTTGGGTGAGATCCCTTATCTTGGGTTGAAGTGCGGGAGCGTGACGCCCGTTGGCCGCGGCGACGTGAAGCGCGGCGGGTTCGTCTGCGCGGTCAGCGGGAAGCGGCGTGGCAAGGGATCGAGCCGTGAGCAGTCTCCTTACGCCGAAATGTGCGCGGGAATTCGCGTGGTGATTGCCGAGAACATCGAGCGGATTTACAAGCAGAATTGCCAGAATCTGGGGGTGCTGACCTCGACGAACTTTTCGCTGATTGACCGCATTCGCGGCGGGGAAGAGATCGCGCTGAGCGAGTTCACCGCAGGCGAAGATGAGATCACGCGGCAAGTCATTGAGTACGGTGGGCTGTTCCCGTTCAACGTGGCGCGTATGCAGGGGAAGGTTTTTTTTCCTCCGATCCAAGATGCCCCTGAGCTCAAGATGCAGGGCCAGACGCGCGTGTATCGCACCTCGCCAATGACTTTGGCCGAGAAGATCTTTGCGCAACACATGCTCAACGAGAAGGGCGAAGTCGGCGTGTCATCCGTCAAGCCGGGCGATACCGGGTTTGCCCGCGCGGATCTCCGCTTCAGCCACGAGTACGTCACGCCCATGGCGGCGATTTTCTTCGAGCGCTATGTCGGAAAAGATGCCAAGGTCAACGATCCGTCGAGCATCCTGTTTTTCCGCGATCACCTGACGTTCCTTGATGAGGTGATTTCCGAGGAGAAGAAGAAACTCGGCCTGCTCGATCTGGCGACGCAGTTGAAACTCAAGCAGCAGGATTTCGCGAAGAAGCAGGGCATCCGCCTGCATGGGGAATTGACCGACCGCAAGGGTTCGGAAGGTATCTGTCACTCCATCGTGCTCGAAAGCTATGCGCTGCCGGGGCAGTTGAACATCGGTTCCGACTCGCACACGCCGCACGTGGGGGCGATCGGATGTGTGGCCTTCGGCATCGGGACCACCGACGTGTTCAATTCGTGGATCACGAAAGACGTTCGGGTGAAGGTGCCCGAGTCGGTGCGGATCGTGGTTCGCGGCAAGAAGCATCCCAACGTGACCGCGAAAGATTTCATCCTGAAGATCCTGAGCCTGGATTACGTGCGCAGCGGCAAGGCGCTTGCGAAAGTCATGGAATATGCGGGCGAGGCGATCGAAGAGCTAAGTGTGGACGAGCGCGCCACCATGACGAACATGGCGGCGGAAATTGGCGGCTTCACCGGCATCGTTGCGCCTGACAAGAAAGCGGTGGACTTCCTGGTCGAGCGCCGTGGCATGGACCGTGCAAAAGCCGAGGCCATGATCGAAGGCCTGTACAGCGATCCTGGTGCGCCGTACGCACATGTGATCGAACTCGATGCGGCCGAGATCACGCCGATGGTGGCTACGCCGGGCGATCCCGGCAATGGCAAATATGTTCGTGAACTGAATACGCCGGTTCCGGTCGAGATCGCTTACGGCGGCACCTGCACCGCTGGCAAGAATGAAGATATGGATATGTACGCCGCCGTGCTCGCCGATGCGCTCAAGCACGGGAAGCACGTGGCCGATTCGGTGAAGTTCTACATTCAATTCGGATCGCAGGAGACGCGCGACTATTGTCTGCGCATGGGATATCTGGACGTGTTTCAGAAATCCGGCGCGCAGGTGATCGAGCCGAGTTGTGGGGCTTGCATCAACGCTGGTCCGGGAGTTTCCACTCGGTCCGACCAAGTTGTGATCAGCGCCCAGAACCGTAATTTCCCCGGTCGCAGCGGCCCGGGGCAGATGTACCTGGCTTCGCCCCTGACCGTTGCTGCCAGCGCCGTGGCGGGGTACATCGTCGAATACGAACCGAGCGAGAAAAAGGAATTGGTCGGAGCGTAAGAATCTAAAACGGTCTCCGACTCGCCCAGCGTCTTGATGACAGCCAGAGTGTCCAGTACCATGATCTGTCTATAACTCTTTCCGACAATTTCCGTCCAAGGTGGATATGCACAAACACTCTGTGTGCCTTCCGTTCCTTCTGTTCGCCACTCTCACTCTGGTAAATGCGCAGACGCCCTCCGCAACGCCCTCTTCCGCGCCCGAGTTGCCGTACAGCCCGAGCCTCGATGTCTCCTCGATGGACAAGTCGGTGGACCCGTGCGTCGACCTCTACCACTATTCCTGCGGTGGCTGGCAGAAGAGCAATCCCATTCCGCCGGATCAGACTTCGTGGTCGGTCTATGCCAAGCTCTATCAGGACAATCTGACTTTCCTGCGCGGCATGCTTGAACAGGCAGCGCAGCCTAATGAGCCGCGCGACGCCGTGACCCAGAAGATTGGCGACTTCTACGCCGCCTGCATGGACGAAAGTGCGGTGGAAAAACGGGGACTCGCCGCGATTCAGCCGGAACTCGATGCCATCGCGCAGGTCAAGTCCGCGAAGGATCTCACGCCCTTGGTGGCGCGGCTGCAGTTCACTTATTTCCGGTATTCCTACACCAGTTCCATGCTGTTTTCCGCCGGCTCGGTGCAGGATCCGGACGACTCTGAGCATGTGATTGCCGACGTCGATCAAGGCGGCCTGGGCATGCCGGATCGCGACTACTACACCAAGGACGATGCCAAGTCGAAAGAAACGCGTGAGCGTTATCTCTTGCATGTTCAGAAAGTGTTCGAGCTGACGGGCGACAACCCAAACATCGCCAAGCAAAACGCCGAGACGGTCATGCGCCTTGAAACCGCGATGGCGAAGGCTTCGCTCACCCGCGTCCAGCGCCGCGACCCGCACAGCCTGGTTCATAAAATGAAGGTCGCCGATTTGGTCCAACTCGCGCCTAGCTTTGACTGGGTGACCTATTACCATGCGATGGGCTATCCGGAGTTCGCCATCCTCAACGTCGATGCGCCCGAGTTTATCAAGGAACTCAACACGCTCCTCTCCTCCGAGCCGATCGACAACTGGAAGACTTATTTGCGATTCCATGTGGCTGACACTTCCTCTCCCTATCTCTCTTCGAAATTCGTCCAGGAGAACTTCGAGTTCTACCGCAAGTACTTGAGGGGCGCGAAGGAGATGCAGCCGCGCTGGAAGCGCTGCGTGCAGTATGTCGACTACGATCTGGGCGAGGCCTTGGGTCAGGTGTACGTGGCCAAAGTCTTCTCACCTGAACTCAAGCAGGACACCGTCGACATGGTGCGCCGCATCGAGGACGCCATGGGCCAGCGCATTCGCGCGCTCGACTGGATGAGCCCTGAAACCAAGCAGCAGGCTCTGATCAAGCTCGCAGGAATTCGCAACAAGATTGGCTATCCCGATAAATGGCGCGACTACAGCTCGGTGAAGATCGCACGCGACGATTTTTCTGGCAACGTCGAACGCACCCATCAGTTCGAGAGCCGCCGCGATATCAACAAAATCGGCAAGCCCGTTGACCACGGCGAGTGGGATATTTCTGCTACCACCGTCGACGCCTACTACAATCCGCAGATGAACGACATCAACTTTCCTGCGGGCGTGCTGCAGCCGCCGGTCTTCGATCCGAAAATGGACGCCGCTCCCAACTACGGTGACACCGGAGGCACGATTGGCCACGAACTGACCCACGGCTTCGACGACGAGGGCAGCCAGTTCGACGCCAAGGGAAATCTGAAGGATTGGTGGACGAAGGAAGACCGCGAGAAGTTTGATGCTCGCACCAAATGCGTGGAAGACCAGTATTCGGGATATGTTTCGGTGGAGGAGGTTCACGTCAATGGCAAGCTGACGCTGGGAGAAAACGTCGCCGACCTGGGCGGCGAGATTCTGGCCTACATCGCGTGGAGGGACGCCACCAAAGACAAGAACCTGCAGCCCGTCGACGGGCTGACCCCAGAGCAGCGTTTCTTCGTCGGATTCGCGCAGTGGGACTGCGCCAATGAACGGCCCGAAGACATGCGCGTCCGCGCCATGACCGACCCGCATTCTCCAGCGCGCTACCGCATCAATGGCGTCGTGGTGAACATGCCAGATTTCGCGGAGGCGTTCTCCTGCAAGGCGGGCCAGCCGATGGTGAAGCCGTCCGCAGACGTGTGCCGGATCTGGTAGTAGGTTGTCAACGGCCACGACTAAGCGGCAGAGAATTTTTTCGGGCCAGCTCACCTGTAGGGATCAGGAGAGTCTGATCCTTCGAGGAGAACCCACATGCAACGCTCCCGCCTGCTTCTCGTCGCTATCATCGCGGTGAGTTTCGTTGTCGCCGCTGCAGCATTCCGACGCATCTCTCCGACCCCTTCTACCGTGGCGTCGGCCGCTGGCTTCCTGAGCCCTGCGGCGCCAATGCTCGAGCCGCGCTCCGGACATACCGCGACGCTCCTTCCCGACGGCAAAGTCCTCATCGCCGGCGGCATGCGACGCAATCAGGATTTCTACAAGTCTGCCGAGATTTACGACCCGGCGACCGGCAAGTTTCAACACACGGGCGACATGAGCATCGGGCGAGTCGGGCAGATTGCAGTGCTGCTGGAATCCGGAAGGGTGTTGATTGCCGGAGGATGGGTGGGCATGCGCGGCACAGATTCGGCTGAGCTATACGACCCGGCTACGGGCAAGTTTACAGTGGTCGCAAGAATGACCATTCCGCGCGGGCGGCCGAGCGCCACGCTGTTGACGAATGGGGATGTGCTGATCGCCGGCGGGGAAAGACGGGACAACGAGTCCCTGGCCTCCGCCGAGATTTTCCACGTCAAGACGCTTTCGTTCCAACCCACCGGTTCGATGCACCATTCGCGTATCTCCCACACGGCAACGCTGCTAAAGGATGGGCGCGTTCTCATCGCGGGAGGTTATGGGGACCGGTTGGAGCCGGGCGCGGAACTGTACGATCCGAACAGCGGTACCTTCACGGAAACCGGCAGCATGAGCACAGCCCGCTGCAAACATACGGCGGGGCTTCTGAGCGACGGGAGGGTGCTGATTGCGGGCGGTTCCGATTCCCGCGGATGGAACGGGAACCTGAACAGCGCTGAGATTTACGATCCGCGCACCGCGAAGTTCACGGCTGCGGCCCCAATGAACGATAGCCGATTCAAGCTGCCTGATGAAGCCGTGCAGCTTGCCTCCGGCCGCCTTCTGATCGCGGGCGGAAGCAAGGGAGTGGAAGTGTTCGACCCATCGGTTGGGAAGTTCGAGATAGTCGCCGGGCAGATGAACGATCGATGGCATTTTATGTCGGAAACCAGGCTCCGGGATGGTAGTGTGCTCCTGGCGGGGGGGATATCCGAACAACCCCGAAGCGACCTCCCAAACCTGGATCTATCGTCCCTGAGTGACCCGACCCGTGCGAGGCAGCCCGAGGCCCGTAAGTGGTTGAATTTAGCCAGGATGGCTGAAATGAGCCACCCCGGTTCCTGCAACTTTTCTTCGGATTCCGCGTTCAAATAGATAGAGACAGTGGCTAGGGGTCGATGGCAAAAAGGAACCCCAAAAAGGCCGCCAGTCTTTAAGAAGGTTTGCGGATCCGATCGGAGTTTTGGCGGGTCTGGAACAGGGGTTCATATGCGATACATGAAACATCTTGCGTTGCTGGCAGTGCTGACGGTGCCGCTTGCTTACTCGCAGGCGCAGGTTGAAGCGGGAGTTGCCGCTGGAAACAATCAGAGCTACAACGACCAGGGTCAAGCCGATCGAAACTACCCCGATCAAGGGCAAGGTCAAGCTGATCGAGGCTATCCTGACCAAGGGCCAGCCAATCAAGGCTATCCCGACCGCGGCTATTCCGATCAGACTTACGCCGGCCCAGGATATGTGAGTGGTCCGCCGGTATGTGCGTACGGGTACTATTCCTATTACCCGTATGCCTGTGCGCCGTACGGCTTCTACGGTCCGCAATGGTTCGTTGGCGGAGCGTTCGTCGGTGTCGGCCCCTGGTATGGCTGGGGTCATGGTGGATATTGGGGACGCGGTGGATATGGTCGCCCAGGCTACGCGCGCGGCTACGCTGGCGGATACGGACGGGGCTATGCCCGCGGGGCGTACGGACGCGGCTATGCAGGTAACAACGGCCGAGGCGGATACGCGCGTGGTTATGCCGGTGGCGGCGGATATCATGGCGGCGGCGCGGTTCATGGAGGCGGTGGCTATCACGGTGGCGGATCCCACGGTGGCGGAGGTTCCCACAGTGGCGGCGGTCACGGCGGCGGGGGTCATGGCGGCGGACACCGGTAACCAACACTGAGCAAAATCGTGACTAAGGCTGGCAGCTTCTCGCTGCCAGCCTTTTTTGTCTAAATCGGGGATCCCAGCCTAGGGGTGGTGCCGATGTAATATCTATGACGTTTGGGCTGCCTGACCTCGCACTTTTTGCAGTTCCTTCAGAGACGGAAAGGAACTGGGAGTCACGACCGTGCGCTCAGGCGGCTGAGAACCAGCAGCAAGGGCCGAGGCCAGCAATTGAATGGCGTCGCCGACAAGGGGCGGCGAGATTACTGTCGCTGCCATGCGCTTCTGGCGAACCCATTCCTGGCCGGAGCGCGGGAGACCGTCGCATCCGGTGATGGGAAGCCGGAGCCAGGCATCCCGCTCGGCCAAATTGCCCAACTCTTCCAGGGCCCGGCGCGCACCAAGGGCCATATCATCGTTCTGGCCGGCGATCATTCCGACGTGCAATTGCCGCGACGTGCTGAGCGACAACCACGATTTCATAGCCTGATAACCGCTGTTCTGCGTCCAATCGCCTTTGAGGGATTTCACATCGACGCGCTGGGGCTTGGTCGAGAGCATTCCCTTAGTGCGGAGCTTTGCCACGTCGCGAACCGAGGGGCCCTCAATGTAGAGTACGCATCCCATATCCCCGAGAAACGCGCCGATCTGCTGGCCCTGAATCTTGCCGATCGCCTCGTGGTCCGACATCACCGAGAACACCGGAACCAGAGCATGTTGCCGCAGTTGCGTAATGTAATCCACNNTTTGATTGCCCAGGCAATCCCGGCGTCCACCGCAGCCTTCGCGATCTGGGCCATCCCCGTGCCGACGGGTTCGGCCAGAATGGCATCGGGTCGTTTCGACGGGTCCTGGATGAAGGTGAGAATCTGCTGCGTCTGTTGCACCGCGTCGTTGCCGGAATAGATGATCTGAACGTTTGCCCCGAGCTGGAGCGCGGCCGCCTGGGCTGAGGCAGCCTGTTCAAGTTGATAGTCGTTGTCGTCTGTGATCAGGGAAACGACAACATTGAGTTTGTTCATGAATTGCGCGCTTTCAGCAAGGAGAGGTCGCACCGCACGTCTGCCGTCATTAACTCACCCCTGGCGGTACGCGGCCAAATTACTTCGGTCATGGGTGCTCGGGCGGTCAATACTGCAGGAATCGGGATGCCCTGGGAACGGTTCGAGGAGGCGGAGGACAGCCCTGTACCAGCCGCATCGATTCTTGCTAGAATGTCCGGTCACAAAAACGCCGCAGTAGTAAAATAGACAAGAGACTCTCAGGAGACTGATACCTTTATGGCCTACGTGATTGCTGAGCCGTGCATTGGCACCAAAGACACCGCATGTGTGGATGCGTGTCCGGTGGATTGCATTCATCCCAAAAAAGACGAGCCCGCGTACGCGACCGAGGAGTTGCTGTATATCGATCCGGTGGAATGTATTGACTGCGGCGCCTGCGTCCCGGTGTGCCCGGTCTCGGCCATTTTCGCCCTCGACGACCTGCCGGAGAAGTGGAACGCCTTCACCGAGCGCAACGCCAAGTACTTCGGGCGGTAGGATGGCTTTTGGCTCGAAGCCGTTAGCTCGTTGACTTGTTTGGGATCAAAGGCGCGCGTCCTTTATGGGCGCGCGCCTTGTTATTTCTGGCGAACGACCCAAGTTGGGCTATCGCTTTTTGGCATTTCCCAGGATTTCGGCGTCAATCCCCGTGTGTGCCTTCAGAGATTCCAGAATTCGCAGGTAATTGTGGCTGTCCATGAGCAGGACAAAGACCTTCGGTTTGTCCTGGTCGTGGTAGTGAATCTCCAGCCAGTAGGCCTTCTCATCCATGAGACCGATGGAGTATTCGTAAGCGCACTTGTCGATCTGGCCGTAGGGAATTGTCACAGGATCGCCTTTGGCGGGGCGCACTTCGACAGCCTTGTCTTTATCGCTAAAAGTCAATACAGCTTTGACGTGTTTGCCCTTCAGGGTGGGCACCCTGACGTGGCTGAACGAGGTCTCGTCGGCGAAGCCAAGAGCAGCGGCAAGCGGAATCAAGAGAAGGATCGAGACAATTCTTTTCACAATCTTAGAAGTATATCGAAGCGGGAAGCTGGCGACTCAATCGAGCCCCGGGTTTTTGCTGATAGCTGACAGCTGACGGCTGAAAGCTGCTTCCACTAGAATCAACCCTTCACCCGTCGAGTTCCCATGGCCCTCAGAGAGTCGGAAGCGATCGTGCTCCGCAGTTATCCGCTGCGTGAGGCTGATCTGCTGGTCACGCTGTTCACCCGCGCGGAGGGCAAAGTCCGGGGCGTGGCGCGGTCGGCCAAGAAGTCGAAGCGGCGCTTCGGCGGGGCGCTCGAGCCCCTGACCTACGTGCGCGCGTTTTATGACGTCCGCGAGCGCCAGGAGTTGGCCCGGCTCGATTCTTGCGAAGTGCTGGAATCTCCTATGGCTACGGAGGTCAGCTATGCGCGGGCGGTTGCTTTGGGGCACATTGCCGAATTGCTCGACGAACTGCTGCCCGACCGCGAGGCCAACGACGCTATCTTCCGCCTGACATTGTCCGTGCTGCACGTCCTGACGGGCCCTGAAGTGTGGATGCCGGTCACGTATTTCGAATTGTGGCTGACCCGCCTGGTCGGCTTCCTGCCCGAGTTGACGGAGTGCACCGTCTGCGGCCGCAGCCTGAACGGCAGCCGCGCCTACTTCCATGCGCTGGCGGACGGCTTGATGTGCCCCGACGACAAGCGACTGGCGTCGTCGGAGATTTCAAGCGACTCGCGGGCGCTGGCTGCGCAAATGTTTCGCGCCCCGGTGGAGACTTTCGCAGAAAAGCCGTGGCCGAAAGCGCAGGGCGCGGACTTGCGGAAATTCCTGATTCAGATTCTGCAACGGCATCTCGAAAAGAAGTTGGTAACGGCGGGCATGCTGGAAAAGGGAGGGTTCTGAATCCGGTTGTGTCCAACGCTTCATGTGGTGCATCGACCAAAGTCCCGCTTGAGTTTTTTCACTCGGAAGGAGAAATTACCGGTTTTGTCCTTTTTCTTCTTCCCCTGAATCTTCACTCGTTCTCCTGGATTGAGTCTGGGGCCATCAACAAGTTGGTAAGTCAGATTGTCAGCTTCGTTGGTGAGAATGTTCGTGCCTTCCACGGATCTCAAGCATCCGGTGATGGTGGTCTTGTGCAGGGTCAGGTATAGAACCACCCCGCTGACCGCGGCCAGTCCGACCGCGGCACCGACGATCTCAGCGTTCGAAGGGCCGATGTGCCCCAAATCAATCTTAGCCTGGGCTGGCGCAGGGATCGTAATGGCCAAAAGCAACACTATTGCGAGTGCGACTTTGCAGATTAGGTTCACTGAATCTCCTTAATAATGTTGAGGTGGGCCGGGGCACCCGTGTGACCGGGTGTCCCGAGTTCGCGAACTCAGGAATCGCTATTGCAGCGTAACGAGTACTTGAATCACACCCATTCCTGCCGACAGTGGTTCGAGGGCCTTTCCAACAACCGCGCCCAGCATCCTGCCGCGATCAGTTCCTCTCATGGCGTGACCGGGTGTTGAGGAAGTGACCAGAAGATCCCCCGCCCGAATGGGTCCGTTCTCAGTGCTGACTTTGCAAGGTACGATGCCAACCACTGCGAGCGGGATCTCATCGTTCGCACTGGGCGCGTCTATTTGGCGCGTGCTTCCTAGCATTCCTGGCTTGGTGGAATAAACTCCAGCGACGAGAGTGGAGTAGGGCTTCTGTGACAAGACCAGATGACGCTTTGCAGCTGGATCAATCACCAGCAGATCGCCGGCTGCGTAGCCGCCACGCTTACCCGATACCGCCATGGACTCCGCGAAATCAGCCCCGTTGGGCTGAAAGCCACCATCGGCAAAAACTCGACCAGTGCCGTCGACGCGGAAGACGCTCTGATCGTCGTTCTGGCCAACATGTCCGACGATGATGTTGCCTGAGGCGCGGTTCAGAAAGTAGCCCGCGGTGCCATCGGAGCTGTAGGTCTGGGCAAACAGCGCGACCGCCGAGCCGGTGGATGCAACTGCGTCTCCACGGATCCCCCACGAGAAGCCAAAATCCGCTGACGAGGTTAATCCTTCCACTCCCCCACCTCCTCCTCCAGTGGTACCCGTGTTGTTGCCCAGCACGGCGATCCCTCCTGGACTGTAAGTTGTTCCCAGGACTCCAAACACCGATCCACTGTTGGAACTTGCGAGACCCTGTATCGCTACGGTATTGGTGCCATCCACCGATACGGGGGTCTCCACGTCGAGCGCCGTGGGGTATTGTCCGGGTGGAGGCGTGGTGTTCGCGCTGAATATATGCAACGGGAAGAGTGGCGTGGTCGTGCCAATGCCGACATTGCCATTAGCGGATTGTAGAATCGCGGAGTCATTGATCTGAGCAGGGCCTGCGAACTTCGGCAGGTATCCTCTCTTGCCGCTGCCCGTGATCGCAGATGTGGGGATGGAGTTTTGAGTTGGGCTGGGGGTTGACGTTTGGGCCACCGAGACCGCGCTCAATGCGCAGATAAGAGCAGCCAGATGCTCGATCTTCATAGAGTTTCTCCTTGTATTTTCCGGTGTTGAGAATTCATAACCGCATGGGTCGTTGCCTTCCCCTCGGGGTTGTTTGCCCGTCAGTAGTTTGAGTCGGGGATTCACTAGTTCTGTTCCTCAGTCGCCGTACGGAGGTCACACGATCTCCGCATGACGAAGTCAAACCTTCTCTTGGCCGCTGCAAATCCTGCATGATTAATGGGGGGCTGCACGGACGCCATGGTGCCGAAGAGCCAGTCGAAGAAGGCGAGACCGATGCCGAAGTTCTTGTCCATGAGCCCCTGGTCGTTGAGCACCCGGTGATGGATATCGTGAAGGTTGCGCGCCCAGCGGAACCAGCCCCTCACAACCGGCACGCGCTCCATCCAGAAACCTTTGATATGCATGCGGTCGTGCAAATAGCTGAAGACCCAGAAGCTCCAGCCGAGAACGATCCCGAAAAACAGAATCTGGTAAGCCGGGCTGATCCTGAGGAACCAGAAAAGACCACCCAAGGTGACCAGCAGTATTCCGGCTGGGATGATCCATTCGAGTCCGATATTGCCGATGGCGATCTGGCCCGTGGTCGCATCTATGTACTCTTCGCCGGGTCGCTGCTTTTGTAGAGGACCGTAGAAAAGCAGATGGTGCTTCATATGATTCGTGCTCAGGAACGGGATCCAGCCGCTGTGGAGCAAGCGATGCAACAGGTAACCCAGCAGCTCGGAGGCTAAAACTGCCGATACGGCCCAGACTGCGACTGCAATCGCTTTCGTCATGCGCTGGAAACTAGCCGCAGGGGCAATCGCGCGCAAGCGGCAAAGCGCGGCACCGGGCAATGTCGCACTACGACATGCTTGCGCTACCAATTCTGCAGGCGTAGAGAGGCTTTGCGGACGATCCGTATATGTCTGTGAACCCCAGGATATCCGTCAGTGGTGAGAGTGAAGTCCCAGCTTTTGAAGCAATTGGGGGAAGCGAGGGTCGCTGCGCAGTGGATCAGCCGCGGGTTCGGTGGACAAATACACCAGGTATTCGCAGTCTTCGTCGTAAGCCTGATCCAGCCATTGGAAAGCGCGGTCCCGGTCGCCCAGGCCAGTCCAAATCAGCGCTATGTAGAGCGCGGCGACATACCGCTGGCCGCGCATTTTTTCCAGCTGAGCCTCGATCTTGCGGGCTGACGTCGCGTCACCGGACACAGCATACTCATGCGCCATCAAAGACAACACGCCAGGATCGTCGGGGGCAAATCCGAGCATTTTCTGATAGATAGCGCGCGCCTGCGGGTGCATTCCCGCTTGCTCGTAGGAGCGCGCCAGATTGATCATGCTAACCGGGTAAGTGGAGTCCAGTTCGAGCGCCTTCTGGGCCATCTGGATCGCCAAATCGAACTGGCGGTTTTGATAGTAAGCCTCTCCCAACGCGGTGGTTAACAACGGTGAAACCGGGTCTAGTTTGCGTGCAGTTTCCCGCTCCGCGATTGCCCGGTTCATCTCCCCCATGGCAGTCAGGTAGTACGCATAGTAGTCGTGAGCCGTGGCATATCCGGGACGCAGCTTGATCGCGCGCTCAAACTCTTGCCTCGCCTTGTCATAATTGCGTTCGTAGACGAGCAGCGAGTAACCCAGCGAAATGTGGGCTTCGGCTAGAGACTCGTCCAGTTCGAGTGCTTTTCGCGCTGCAGATTCTGCTTTGGAATAGCTTTCCTTCGGCGGAAGTTGAGTGTAAGGCGCTGAGCCAAGAAGGGAATAGCATGCCGCTAGACCTGCATACGCAGGTGCGTAACGCGAATCTATCTGGATAGCCTTTTGAAAGTAATCCAAAGCCTTCAACAAGTCGTGTGTGGTTCGTTTGTTCAGGAAATACGCTCCCCATTGATATGCCTCATAGGCCTCGGTATTGAGTTGCTCGGTCGGTTGCGCATCCGGAATCTGCCTCAGAACAGCCTTGGCAATCGCAGACGAGACCTCACTCTGAATGTGCTGAATATCGCGCAAGTCTCCTTCGTACTGATCGTTCCACACGGAAGTCATGCCACGTGCACCCACTCGACTGAGCCGAGCCGTAATCGACACCTTCTGACCGACCATCTTCGCGGCGCCTTGCAACACGTACGCCGAGTTAAATTCAGCCGCGACCTTTTCTACCGGAAGTTCCGCATACCTCTTGGTGAGCAGTAAGACGCCCATCTTTTCGGGTTGAACTTGCTCCAACCTCGCCTTGGTCTCGGCAGTGAACCCATCGACCAAAGCTTCCTGGTCGAATCCTCCGAGGTTCTTGAAGGGGAGCACCGCGAGTACTACGTTCTGACTGGGTGGCCAGAGGAGATGTGCCCCAACGGCGGCGGCTACGGCAACTCCCACAATAGCCAGAGAGATCTTCACTCGCGATGAAAGAAATCGTCGGACCGGTCCGGGAGGCAGCGGAATAAATTCTTCTTCGAAATATGCCAGATCCTGCGGGTCGTCTTCCGCTTCGGCGATATCTGCTTTGGCGTCGTTGCCCAAGTCATCGTCCTGCAATTGACGACCCTGGCTCCACGCATCGATCTCCGACTTGAACGCGTAAACCGTTCCTTGCTTCTCGTGAAGATGCCGGCGCACCGGCAGTTTTTCCGTTTTCTCCCAGCGCTGAACGGTGCGGACGTCCCGCTTGAGATAGGAGGCGATCTCCTTCCAGGAATCGAGACGGTCGGCCGCTGCGTACACGTCGTCCGAATAGGATGGGGGACTCCCGGGCACTGCTCCTCCTTTGAGGGAGTGAGTCTACCGCAACGGCAGCGCATTGCATAGCGATAGCAGCGCCTGTGCTTATTCGAGAGCATCCGGGATCAGCGTTTGCGGAGTGAGCGGGAGTGTTCTTGAAGGAATGTTTTCGGCTGTCCCTGCTGACGGCTAGCTCCCCCATCCATTACAATCAAGGATTAACCTTCTGATCTCCGGCTGCGCTGTAGGAGTTCGAGCGACCACTCGGATCCTGGGGTTTCAAGCTAAGAGCCAAAAGCTTAAGAGCCAAGGGCTGAATCTGTGACTCTGTCCTCCTCCAATTCGCTCACGTTCCAGGAACTCATCCTGCGCTTGCAGGCATTCTGGGCCGAGCGCGGATGCGTCTTGCAGCAGCCCTACGATGTTGAAGTCGGAGCGGGCACCATGGCGCCGGAAACGTTTCTGCGCGTGCTGGGGCCGAAGCCTTATAAGGTCGCTTACGTCCAGCCCTCGCGGCGTCCGGCAGATGGACGCTATGGCGAGAATCCCAACCGGCTGTTCAAGCATATGCAGTTGCAGGTAATCCTGAAGCCTCCGCCGGAGAATGTGCAGGAGTTGTACCTCGAATCGCTGGCAGCGATTGGCATCGACCTCCGCCAGCATGACATCAAGTTCGAGGAAGATAACTGGGAAGCGCCGACGCTGAGCGCGTGGGGCGTGGGCTGGCAGGTCATGCTCGATGGCCTCGAGATTACGCAGTTCACCTACTTCCAGCAGTGCGGCGGCGTCGATCTGTTTCCGATTTCGGCCGAGTTAACCTACGGACTCGAGCGCATTGGCACGTTTCTGCAGGATGTGGATTCGATCTATGACATCGTGTGGGCGCGCGATCCGGACACAGGAAGCTTGGTGAAATACGGTGACGTCCGACTGGCGGATGAGCTGCAGTTTTCTGTTTACAACTTCGAGTTAGCCGACGTCGACAAGGCCTGGAAGCATTTTGAGTTGTGCGAGGCCGAGTGCAAGGAACTGCTGGATGGGTACGCGGCACTCACAAAAGACAAAACCGTTGGTGATGAGATCGTGCGGGATAAAGCCCGCTTTCCGCTGTTGGGCGCTTACGATCTTTGCCTGAAGTGCTCCCATCTGTTCAACATTCTCGATGCGCGCGGAGCGATTTCGGTAACCGAACGTGTGGGCGTCATCGCACGCGTAAGGGCGTTAGCCGTGGGGATCGCGAAGGCTTGGGTCGATCAGCAAAAGGCCGAGTCAGCTTCAGAGAAATCCGACGAGCCTGCGCCTGCGGCCGAGAAGACGCCGAAGACGAAAAAAGAGGCGTTATCTCCCGTGGGTTAGCGGGAGCGACGTCCCGCTTTGGGTCTGCGACAGGCAAGTCGTGATTTCCATCACATTCGGCAAGAACGACCTTTTGAAACACTGGATGGTTTGAAGGCATGCCAGACTTCTTATTAGAGATCGGATGCGAAGAGATTCCGGCGCGAATGATTGCCGCCGCGTCCGAGGAATTGCGCGAGCGCGTCACGGCGCTGCTGACCCGCGAGCGGTTGTCGGGCGGCGAAGTCACGCATTTCGATACCCCGCGACGTCTGGCCGTAATGGCGGCCGGCATTGCCGCTTCGCAGGCCGACATCGTCGAGCAAGTCACAGGGCCTTCGGTTAACGTCGCCTATAAGGATGGTCAACCCACTCCTGCAGCCGTTGCTTTTGCCAAGAAGGCGGGCGTGGATGTTGCTCAACTGGAGAAGATCACTACTCCCAAGGGCGAGTACATCGCCGCGAAGGTCACGAAAAAAGGACGCAGCGCGGCCGCGATTCTTGCCGAGGGCCTTCCCAAAGAGCTCTCCACCATTTACTGGCCTAAGAACATGTACTGGCAGAAGCCGAACGAGCGCTTTGTGCGTCCGGTGCGCTGGCTGGTCGCGATGCTCGATGGGGAAACGATTCCGCTGGAGTTTGACGGCATTCGGGCAGGGAAGACTTCGCGCGGACATCGCATCCTGAGTGATGGCGCGGTGACGATTTCGCATGCAGGTCCGTTATATTTTGAGAGCTTGCGAACTGCGAAAGTGCTGGGCCGCGGTGAGCGCGAGCACCAGATTCGCAAGGCCCTCGATGCCGCCACGCGCACCATTCCCGGCGCCCGCTGGCGCGAAGATAAAGCTCTGCTCGATACCGTCGTGAATCTTACGGAATATCCGTCGGCCATTCTGGGCAGTTTCGATCCGCAGTTCCTTGCGCTGCCGGAGGAAGTTCTGGTCACGGTGATGCGCGATCACCAGAAATATTTCGCGGTGGAAGATGCCGCCGGCAAACTCGCGCCACATTTTCTGGCCGTGCTGAATACCGATAGCGATCCGCAAGGGCTGATCCGTCACGGCAACGAGCGCGTGTTGCGGGCGCGCTTCAACGATGCGCGCTTCTTCTGGGAGACCGATCAGAAGAAGTCTCTGCTCGAGCGCTTGGAATCGCTGAAGCATGTGACCTTCCAGAAAGACCTGGGCAGCTACTTCGACAAGACGCAGCGCGTGCAGCGGTTGTGCAGTTGGCTGAGCGAGATCCTCAAGCAGAGCGGCGTTACAGTGCGGCCCGGAGTGATTCACAAAGCGGTGTGCCTTGCTAAGGCCGACTTGACCACCGAACTGGTGAAAGAATTTACCGAACTGCAGGGAATCGTCGGCGGGTTGTACGCGCGGGCGCAGCAACTGGACGAGAGTTTGCCCGAAGCGACGCGCTTTGCCATCGCCGATGCGATTTACGATCACTACAAGCCCGAATCCACCGACGACGATGTTCCGCGCTCGACGGAGGGTGCGGTGCTTTCGATCGGCGATAAGGCCGACACGATCGCCGGCATGTTCGCGCTCGGGCTGGTGCCGAGCGGGTCGAAGGATCCGTTCGCGCTGCGCCGGCAGGCAAATGCGATTGTGAAGGTCATCGCGGAAAAGAAGTTGCCGTTGCGTCTGGGCGACTTGATGCGCGATGCGCGGTCGGGGTACCAGCGGTCAGAAGCGGAGAAGAAATTTGTTGACAATGCGAAGTTCAACGAATCAGTGGCAACGTTCTTCCGAGAACGACTGGAGTTTTATCTCAAGGATGTGTGCGGATACGCGTACGATGTAGTGAAGGCGGTTCTAGGAGCAGACGCGGAAGACGTAGTTGATGCGCTGCAGCGAGCCGAGGCGGTCAAGCAGGTTCTGCACCTGCCCGAGTTTCAGGCGATTGGCGCGGCCTGCAAGCGCATGCGGAACATTCTGAAGCAGGCAGCGGAGAAGGGTATCGCGCCGGCTGCGTCATTCGAGGATCTGCCGAATTCTCCGCAAGAAGAGAAGAACCTCGCAGCCTATGTCGAAGTGAATGGTCCGAAGGTCGAGGCGCTTCGTAAAAAGAAAGAGTACGGCGAAGCGCTGACGTTGCTCTCGACCGCTCGCGAGCCGGTAGATGCATTTTTCGACAAAGTAATGGTGATGGTCGAGGATGCCAAGTTGCGGGCGAACCGTCTGGCGCTGCTGCGGACATTGCTCAAAGAGTTTTCCACGATCGCCGACTTTTCGGAGATTGTGACCGAAGGCAAAGCGTAACAAGTTTTCTGGATGGAATCTGAATCTACACAAAGGACTCATATATGGCGACGATGACTCTCCCCGAAACTGAAGTAAAGGAATCCAAGAAGTCCACCACCAAGTACGTTTACTTTTTCGGCGGCGGCAAGGCCGACGGCAACGGCAAGATGAAGGATGTGCTCGGCGGAAAAGGCGCCGGACTGGCCGAGATGACTAATGCCGCGCTGCCCGTGCCTCCGGGATTCACCATTCAGACCGAGGCCTGTCGCGAGTACATGCGGACGAACGCGACCTCGAAAGAGGTCGAGCGGCAGATGGACGAAGCCCTGGCGAAGCTTGAAACGCTGCAGGGGCAGAAACTCGGCACCGGCGAGAATCCCCTGCTGGTGAGCGTGCGCTCGGGTGCGAAGTTCTCCATGCCCGGCATGATGGACACGATCCTGAACCTCGGCCTGAACGACAAGAGCGTCGAAGCGCTAGCCAAGCGGAGCAATAATCCGCGGTTCGCGGCTGACTCCTACCGGCGGCTGATCCAGATGTTCGGCAACGTCGTGCTCGACATTGAGAAGGCGGCATTCGACGAAGTATTTGACGCCAAGAAGAAGCAGCGTAAGACGAAACTCGACACCGACCTCACCGCCAAAGATCTTCAGGAAGTAATCGTTGAATACAAAAAGGTCGTGAAGAAGCACGCCAAGCGCGACTTCCCGCAGGATCCGCGCGAACAGCTGGTCATGGCCCGAGACGCCGTGTTCCGGTCCTGGCAGAACGACCGTGCGAAGCACTATCGCCGTATCAATAACATCGATGACATGCTCGGCACAGCGGTCAATGTGCAGGCCATGGTATATGGCAACCTCGGCGACACCAGCGGCACGGGTGTGGGCTTCACGCGCAATCCAGCGACGGGAACCAAGGAATTCTACGGCGAATTTCTGATGAACGCGCAGGGTGAGGACGTGGTTTCGGGCGTGCGCACTCCGGTGCCGATCCTCGAACTGAAGAAGATCATGCCGAATGTCTACGACCAGCTTCGCGAAATCACCACGCGGCTGGAGAAACATTACAAAGATATGCAGGACTTCGAGTTCACCATCCAGGACGGCAAGCTCTACATGCTGCAAACCCGCAACGGCAAGCGTACGGGGCTGGCCGCGGTGCGGGTGGCGATTCAGATGGTGGAGGAAGGACTGATTACGAAGGAAGAAGCCATCTTCCGCGTCGAGCCGAACCAGCTCTATGACTTTCTCGTTCCGCGCCTCGATGAGAAGAGCACGAAGGTGGAAGTTCTCGCGACCGGACTGCCGGCCTCGCCGGGAGCGGCCGTGGGTCAAATCGTGTTCACCGCGGATGAAGCAGTCAAGATGGCCGGACATGACACGACGAAGAAGCCAGTGATTCTGGTCCGCGCCGAAACGACTCCGGAAGACATTCACGGCATGGAAGTCGCGAAGGGCATTCTTACTTCGCGCGGCGGCATGACCAGTCACGCCGCAGTCGTCACCCGTGGCATGGGCAAGTGCTGCGTGGCGGGCGCCGAGAAAATTGCGGTCGACGAAAAAGCACGCGAGATGCGTGTGGCGGGGCAAACCTTTAGGGAAGGTGACTGGATCTCGCTCGATGGTACAACCGGGCGCGTGATTAAGGGAAAACTGAACACGATTCCTCCAAAGGCAGACGATCCGGAACTGCTGCAGTTCATGGGTTGGTCCGAGCCGTTCCGCAAGATGAAGGTTCGCGCAAATGCAGACGTCCCGCGGGATGCCGTTCAAGCGCGTGCCTTTGGAGCGGAGGGAATTGGGCTCTGCCGGACCGAGCATATGTTCTTTGGGGAAAAGAAGATCAAGCACATGCGCGACATGATTCTTGCTCGCGAGGAGAAGTATATTCCTGCGGCACTCTCAAAATACAACAAGGAGAAGGGGACTCGGGTCTCGTTGAAAGAACTCGAGCCGGCAGCCGAATCCGAAGTCAAAGAGCAGGCGCAGAAACTTGCTCGTCTTGCTGCGCTCAAGGAGTTGTTGCCATTGCAGCGAAAGGACTTCGCGGGAGTCTTCGAAGCCATGGACGGACTGCCGGTTACGATCCGCACGCTGGATCCACCGCTCCACGAGTTCCTGCCACGTCGCGAAGACCTGATGGTGGAAATTGCTACGCTTCCCTACGCGGATGCAAAACAGAAGAAGGAACTGGTGAAGCGATATGCCGATTACGGTGCAAAGGGTGTGGGCGATCTGAAGAAGCTGCTGCCCACCCTGCTCGCACGCGTCGAACAGTTACACGAGTTCAACCCCATGCTCGGCCATCGCGGCTGCCGTCTCGGCATCACCTACCCCGAGATCACCGAGATGCAGGCTCGCGCCATTTTCGAAGCAGCTGTCGACTGCACGAAGAAGGGAATCAAGGTGTTGCCGGAGGTCATGATTCCGCTGGTCGCCACGCTGAAGGAGATGGCGAACCAGGGCGCAATCGTGCGGCGCGTTGCCGAGGAAGTGTTCAAAGAGAAGGGAATGAAGGTCGAGTACATGGTTGGCACGATGATCGAGTTGCCGCGCGCAGCTCTGGTCGCGGACGAGATCGCCAAAGAGGCGGAGTTCTTCTCGTTCGGCANNGCCGACTTCTTCTCGTTCGGCACCAACGATCTGACGCAGACCACGTTCGGCTTCTCGCGTGACGACGTCAACAAGGTGCTGCCAACGTACCTCGCCGAGGGGATCCTGAAGCAGGATCCGTTCGCGGCCCTCGATCAGGAAGGTGTAGGACAACTGGTGAAGATGGCCACCGAGCGCGGGCGCAAAACTCGTCCCACGCTCAAGGTCGGGATCTGCGGAGAACACGGCGGTGAGCCGTCGTCCGTGGAGTTCTGTTACAAGACCGGCTTGAACTACGTCTCGTGCTCGCCGTTCCGTGTATTGACCGCGCGTTTGGCGGCGGCGCAGGCTGCCGCAAGTGAAACACTGAAGGTCGAAGGCGGACGAACAAAATAAGAGCGGTTAACCACAGAGGACGCAGAGGTCACAGAGCAATTTCAAGGCGCTGTGTCCTCCGTGTCCTCTGTGTTTTATTGTACTTTCTGCAGGCGCGCGATTAGTTTCTGCGGAAGGCTTTCTTCCGACTCAGACCACAGCCGGCGCGAAGTAGCCCGCGTATTCGTTTCCGCTTTCTTCGTGAACTCAACCAACTTGGCCACGTTGTCGCGAATCTTCACCTGAGTTTCCTCGGTGAGTTCGACACCCTCCTGCACAAACAGTGAGTCGAGGCCGAAGTCGATTTCAATGTGGCCGGTCTCCTGGTACGTTCCGTCATCAAATTCTTCGCCTTGCACGATGAGCTTCACCAGGCTGGGGAGGAGCGACCACTGGTGTCCAGTCTCGTCGGGCGTCCACAGATCCCAATAAGCGTCGAAGACGTAGGCGTAGTCGTCATGAATAAGGTCAGCGGTAACCACGACTGCCTCTTCCGGGCTGATTCCGGGCGAGAATCGGCGCTCAAGCACGCTAGCCTCGTTCCACGAAACAGGTTGCACGGAAGCGTAAGTGACGCCAGGACGCAGCGCCGAAAAAGGGAACTGCTGCAGGACGGCGAACATGTGCGGCAGCATCGCCGGTCCGGAGAAATCGGGAAACCACAGACTCATGTATAACGGATCGGACATAGACGAGGAGAGGCAACCGCCTCGACTCATATTGTAAATGCGATGTCTTCCTGAAGTCCCGCTCGGGAGCGGTTCGTCGATCGGCAGCGGAGGACTGTTGCCCCCGTGTCCATGAACGCGTCGCCGTCCGCGGCTTTAAAACCGTCGATGGCGCAGGCAGGAATGGTGGCGCGCAGCAGTGTGCCATCCAAGTTCGATTCGATTTCGAGCGCGCCGCCGAGTTCTTTCAACCCTTCACGGATTCCAGCGAAGCCTACGCCAACATTCCTCGTCCTCCAGAACCGATCCAGTGAGAGGCGCGGAGGAGCAGGAAATCCGCGGGCAAAGCATAGGCGGAAGAGCGAAGGATCTCTTTCGTTGATGCGGAAAATCGTGAGGGTTTCTGCAATCGACGCCGGAGCAGTTCCGACGCCCTGTTTTTGACACTGTGCAATGCGGCTGCTAACATCATAAGTTCGCCAGCACTCCAGCCTGAGAGTCGTCCCCGTCGTCTAGCCTGGCCTAGGACATCGCCCTTTCACGGCGGTAACACGGGTTCAAATCCCGTCGGGGACGCCAAATCTAATCAACAACTTGCATGGGAGTTGGCGCCCTTCTCCATGTAACGGTATGTAACGTTAAGACAGGTGCTGCGCATCTCCTGCCCTCAGCGTGGGTTTGGGAACGATCATCTGCACTACCCTCGATTGTGCCTTCCGTTTCGCAGAAGTCACCGCTTGCGTGTAGATGTCCATCGTGACCTTGATGGAAGAGTGACGCAGTAGCTCTTGCACGACCTTGGGGTCTTCCCCATTGGCGTGCAAAAGGCATGAGTAGGTATGGCGAAAGGTGTGCCAGCTGATATTGCCGATGCCCAGCCTTTTCGCCACCGGTTTGATGAACATCCGCATGATCGTCATCGGCCAGTAGGGCTGCTTGCCGCGTCTCGCCCCGGCACGGGGTGAATCGCTGGCAAATACCCAGTCCTCTGGTTTCTGATATGGCGTGATTCTGTACCACGCCAACAATTCTTCGATCATGAAGTCATCCAAGGGCACCGTTTTCTGCGATGCCTCCGTTTTCACCTTCCCGGTGACCATCTCAACAACCGACCGAGTGACGCTCATCTGTTTGCGGGCGAAATCGATGTCCCGCCACTGTAGCCCGATCAGTTCGCCGCAACGCAAGCCGCTGCCACAATCCACTAACACCATGGTCCGTTCTCTTTGCTGGAGAGCTCCGAACAAGCTTTGAAATTGTTCGACTTCCAACACCACAGGAATGCTTTGCCTCTTTCCGCTCTGCCGAACGTACTTCATCGGATTGGTTGCTTCGACTCGCGGAAGAAGTTCATGTCGCATACCGTGGCGAAAGATCGCGCTCATGATGTTGCGGATCTTGACTTTGGTGCCCCCTGCTAGTGGTTTTCCTTTCTTGTTGCCGGCATCGAGGACAAGGCTGTCCAGCCACTCCTCCACTGCTACCGACTTGATGTCGCTCGGGCGATATTCACCCCAGCGAGGAACTATCCACTTGCGTAAGTAGCTTTCGTTCCGGTTCTTGGTCGAGTACGCCTTCTTATCGTGGTTGTCCATCCGCATCTCTCTGTCGCGGTAGTGTTCAATCAGCGACTTGAAAGTCGTAATCGTGGGACTGCCCGTCTCAATGATCTCTCGGTTCACATTAGCTCGAAGGACCTCGATGTGCTGAAGTGCTGCTGCCCTTGTCTTAGTTGCGGCAACAGTTCCCACGACAATGCACCG
Organism: Acidobacteriaceae bacterium; assembly: GCA_003166855.1. Taxonomy (GTDB): domain Bacteria; phylum Acidobacteriota; class Terriglobia; order Terriglobales; family Acidobacteriaceae; genus Sulfotelmatobacter. The sequence goes on from PMUM01000271.1 coordinate 25,529, forward strand.
CATCCTCTTGCTGCCGTCCGGCTGCCGTTCTCTGTAGCGATACTCCCAAACTGCACCAGATTTTCGTTTGGATCGTGTTAAACAACCTTCTTGATAACGCGCTCTCTTCAATGGATTCCTCCTTGCGAGAGCGCAGGTGGTGGGTTGAATCTACCCGACTGCACGTCCCCATGTCCACTGTCGCTACGAAGAGCCAACAATCAACTTCGCGATTCAATGGCGATCGGCCTTGCGGCAGCAAAACAATCGCGCCACCGCTATGAATGGATCAAAACCGCACCTCTGCGAATCGCCGGCGGGATTGGATCAGACGAACTGAGACCGGAGCCAATCATCTAGTTCCGACACATAAAAGTGCCAGCGCTTACGTTCTGTACCCACCGGGTGAGCGGGCAGTGTCCCTTCACGAGCTTTGCGCAGTACAGTTTTCGGGTGCATGTTGAGAAAGCGAGCAGCGTATTTCTGGCTCACGGGCGCCTCTCGAACCGAATGTGAGCGCTCGCGTGGAGTGATCCGATTAGGCTGGGTTGACATAGAACCCTCGTTCCACCTCTGCGGTCCGTTTGGCTGTTCGAGTCCGCACGGAACCGGCGATGTGAGCCAATTTGATTCATTCCCGCCGCCGTGTCCAACAACTTCTCGTCCACGTGATATTCCTGCTGGGAATATCAGACAGCACCAGATCGATTCGTCACATCAACTTTCGTTAAGCAAATCGCTTCGCGGATGTGGAGCCGCCGTTTCAGAGGCGCTATTAAGCAGACAGCGACAGCCTCATCTGCTTCATCGGCAGGCACTTGGACGCAGACTTAGGAAAACATGTGTGCGCGTCCGCCAGTACAACGGCATCTCGTGGCCGTCTAAATAAGACGCCCTCCGTGTAGCGGTGTCCGAGTCACATTTGCCGACCAGTCGCTCTCCGAGGAAGATTCCTTACCGAGAGTATCGGGCCGAGAGGCGCGATTTACTTGGTCGCGACGCCATGTTCGGCTGT
>PMUM01000066.1 GCA_003166855.1 Acidobacteriaceae bacterium
GGCGCTTAGGGCGAAGTTCGACAAAAAGATTTGTTGCTATCTAAGCAGCCAATCCAAGCTCCTTGAAGAGTCCCTTCATCTCGGTGCGGATGACCTCATAATGGCGGTCAATGGCGGTGGGGTTCTGTGCGCGACGAGAACGTTTCTTTTGAGTGGCCGCTGCCAGAAGGGGTTTGATGATCTTGTCACGGAGCACCAGCATCGCGGCCATGGCCTTGAGCCCGTCGGGAGTCGTCTCGTATTTCCGTGTTTTGCCGATCCGGCAGACGAACTGTTTTCCCCGGAACTTCTTGAGATCGTAGCCTGCTTGCCGGACGTTGTAGTCTTTAAGCTTTCCGACTGTCCTGACTTGGTTGGCCAACGCGGCTGCGGTGAACCATCCAGGAGCAGCACTGAGTGCAAGAATGGCATGTGCAACCTGGCGTATCCGTGGTTTATTGAAGTCGATTCCGCCCACCTTGCTCTTGCCGACCTGCGAAGGCGCCGGAAGTTGTTCCAGGGTCTGGTCGGCGATAAAACACTGGTCGACGCACGACAAGGTATCCATGAATCTCTCCAGGATGCCTTTCAAAAGCGAGACGATCTCCGGAAACTTGACCAGCGATCGGCCGCAATCCAGTGCTTCGGTATTGTGGGCAATGGCCTCGATGCGAAGTACACGCTCGCCTTTGGTATAAATCTTCAGGGTCAACTTGCCGCAGTGCAGCTTGAAGATCGTCAGATCATACGTAGGTCTCTCGACCGTCACTTCCCATTCGGGCGATTTCTTCTTTGTCTTTCGGCATCTCGGTCGGTGTTTATAGCCAAGGATGGTTTTGACCGCCTGTAGATCCAACGGCGCACGGCTCCGGTCAATCAGCGCCTGGAAAACCTGATCCATATGCCCGCCGACCTCGAAAATCAGGTTACGGCTGTACTCGATTTGATAGTTCGAGTACTGGTAATGGAAGCCGCTCCGTTCCACTTCCTCCGAGTCGAGCACAAAACACAAGCAACTGGTGTAAAGCCATCGCTGACAGACTTGGTCCAGTAGCCCTACAGCCCGTTGTTCGGACAAGGTCTCTGCTATCTTGGCCAGGCCTGCGGCGTCAGAGATTTGAGTAAAACAGTTTCCTTCTTTTGTAAAGCGGATGCCGGCTTTCTGTGCCTGACAGGCGACGTACTCGTGACCGTTCAGGATGACCTGCACTGGAAAAGGAGGGTGGCCGCTCATTTTGAAGGTGACGTGGCCCCAGTCCGGGTCGAGGATATGGAAGGAGTAATGATTCACGTAGGGCATCGGCTTCTTCCGTTCGATGTGATGGTTGGCGCTGATGTCCCAGACCGGTGCCTGTGCTCGACCCACCAGGACGAGGAACAGTCCTTTGGTGACCTTGGTGTTCGCCAGATATTCCTCCGCGAGGTCGTGCTTGCGCTCCCCAACCGAACAATCGACGACAGGAATGTTGTGCACTTTAGCATAACCACGAATACGCCGGCTGAAGCGGCCAGCCAGTCGCATCAAGTGCGCGTTGTCCAAGGTGTTCTCCGACCCGGTCAAAGCCCGCCACCATATGCGAAACCCGCCGCCACTGTGTCCCATTCGAAAATAGGCGTTCAAGACGATCCGGTCCACGCAATCATAGCTGCCAGTCAGCAAATCCTGATATAAAGTGCTCAGCCCATCCGACATAGCGACTTGAGTATAAGGCAGAGCCGAGTCTTCCTTTGCGTTTCTTTGCGGCCTTCGCGTCTTGGCGAGAGATTTATACTGGGGTCGCAATGCATGAGAATGAGATTGCGCAACAGATCGTCGACGCAGCGCTTCGCGTGCACACCATTCTGGGCCCCGGTTTGCTGGAATCGGTCTACCAGGCGGCTCTGGCGTATGAACTGGAAAAGCGGGGACTACGCGTCACGCGCCAGCAAGCCATACCGGTAGTCTATGAGGCGATACGTATCGATACCGGCTTTCACGCCGACTTGGTAGTGGAGGACAAAGTGATCGTGGAGATCAAGTCCGTGGAGACCGTCGCACCCGTGCACAAGAAGCAACTCCTCAGCTATCTGAAACTGGCCGACAAACGCTTGGGGCTGCTTATCAACTTCAATGTTGTCCTGATCAAGAACGGCATCACGCGTATCGTAAACCGCCTCCAGGAATGACTCTCGCAAAGACGCCAAGGACGCAAAGACAATGTCAAAGCCTCGCAACCACTGAAACACCTGCCAGTAAGTTGCCCCGAAGGGGCCACTTTTTCGCGGCAGCAGTCCGCGAAAAAGCGTAGACCGTTATTGGGGCCCCAACGAGAACTTTGTTCTCGTTAGATTAGACAGCCTGCAAATGTCGCCGGCGCATTGACAAACGTCGGCAACCTGCACAATGCGCGTACCACCGCTATTCTGACTCCTGNNCGGCGACCAGTTGATGCAGGGCGGCAGTGACAGATTGGTAGAGTTTGTCGAGTTGAGTCAGCCGGTCTTGCGACATGATTCGATCTCCGCGATACGGATGGAGGAGGCCGGCGGTGAGGGGCGCATAGATCTTGTCGAACAGTTTGAGGAACACCAGACAGATCCGGTACCCGTTCGGCAGAAGGTGATAGCGGCGAGAATGTGGGAGCTTTTCGACCAGACCTTTGGCGCGGAGTTTTGACAATTCATAACGTACTGAACCGAGCGGGCACTTCTCGACCGGGATGCCGAGGGCTTCGGCGACACCAGCCTGTAATTCCGTGGTGTTGAAAGTGTCCCCCGCGGCGACGTGGGAGAAGCGTACCAGGGAACTCATCACGGCCCGTTGTCGGGGATGATCCAGTTTGAGCCCGGGAGTCCGCTTGCCATTGGCAAGCACGGTTGGCTCGGCGAGGCGTCGCAGTTCACCACGATCGAGGAACGTCTCAAGGATATCTTGCTGTACCTCTTGATAGCGCGTGGTAATGCCTTGCAGTTTCTCGCGGAGGGGGCTCAGATTTTCCACTGCCTTGTTGATCTTGTAGTCCTCTTTGACATTGTTGGTCGCGGCTTCGATGCGAAGCACGTCGTGGTCCCGCACATAGTGTTTGGCGAAGCCATTTTTGTAGTAGCTCCTCATCACCGGATTTCCCAGGTGCAGGTCTTCGATTTCGGTTTGCAGTTTGCCATCGTATCGCTTGTTGATCCGTCGGCCAAAGATCACGGTCAGCTTGTCGGGTCTGCCGATATTGCGGTTGGCGTCGAGCAGTCGTTCCCCCAGTTCATCTAGCGCTGCGCGCTCACGGAAGATCAGGTTCTCGCAGTACTCTACTTGGGCAAAGAACAACTGGTGCCAACAGCCTGCCTCCCGCCGTTCTTTGGCCTGAAAAACAGGAATCAACCGGTTGATCCATTTGTGCCCACACCTGGTGAGATCGTCCGACGTTAGGGAATCGGCCATCTTCTGCAGGGCCGCCGGATCGCTGCATTGACGGAAGGCGTTTTTGCTTTGTTCAAAGCGGATACCGGCCTGCTTCATTTTGTGGGCCAGCCAGTGGTGTTGATTCAGGCAAATCCGCGTGGAGAAGGGAAAGTAAGGGCATACTCGAACGAACATCGGTCCCCATTCGGCATCCTGTAAATAGAAGTTGTATTGATCCACCCAGCGATACTTGGTTTCCAGATGCCACTTGTCCCCTGCTCCAACCGACGTCATGATACCGGCTGGTTCGCGCGCTTTGATGATCGCCACGACTTGGTCCGGTTTCGCGTCTTGAAAGTATGGGTCAACGAAGTCGTCGCGGCGGCCTTCCGGCGCGCCCACTATCTCCACGCCCCACTTCTGTGCGCTGCTGGCGACCCAGTTGTGATAGTCGCTCGCAACGTCCCGCAAGACCTTTCGAGTGACGGGATAAGTGTCTCGATAAACCCAGAAAAACCCTTTCACTCTGGCTCCGTCCAGGAAGGACTGAATACAGCCGTTCAACAGCAGGCGGTCGAAACAACCGTAAGTGAACTTGATGCTATCCTTGTGATGCTCGGTAAAGGCGTTCATGGGACCTCCAGTGTGGTCAGATACCTGGAGCATACTCCCGTGAGCGCCTTTCTGGCTAGATCCATGCCTCGACCCGCTGCACGAACGTTTTCCGACCTGCTGGTATGGCGCAAGGCGCATGAGTTCGTGCTGGCAGTCTACAAGTTCACAAAGGATTTCCCCAAGCCAGAAACCTACGGCTTGGCGGTGCAAATGCGTCGAGCGGCCGTCTCGATTCCCGCCAATATTGCCGAGGGGTTTCGCCGCCGAGGGAAAGCCGACAAGGCCCGCTTCATGAATATGGCTGAAGGCTCCCTCGAAGAATGCCGCTCTACTTGATTCTCGCCAAGGATCTTGGCTACGGCGAGACCGCCGGCCTCAACAACATTCTGGAAGAAGTCAGCCGCATGCTGAACGCATACGCCAGCGCCATTCTGACTCCTGACTTCTGAC
>PMUM01000252.1 GCA_003166855.1 Acidobacteriaceae bacterium
ACTTGCACCCCGGGCTGTTAGGCTCCCCCTACTGCAGACTCTGCGATCGCGATTAATGTCGGCAGGACGTCTCCCATCCTGTCGCTACGTTGTCCCAAGGCGAAATACAACTTGCTGTACAAGGAGTACAGAGTGTCGTAAGTGCGTTGCGTCGAATCATCCGGAAGGAAGGTGCGGTGCGAAGGACAAATCTTGTCCTGTGCTTCCTCGATCGTCTTGAAAGTACCGGCAGCCAGAAATGCAAAGATCGCAGATCCGAGACTGACCACGCTCTTGCTTGGAACCAATACCGGGCGCCCCAGAACATTGGCATAGACCTGGTTCAGGACGTCATTCTTCTGGGGAATGCCTCCGGCATTGATCACGCGTTTGATATCTACTCCATGCTCAGCCATGCGATCCAGGATCACTCTGGTATGAAACGCAGTTCCTTCGATCGCGGCGAACAGTTCGTCCTGCGCCGTGCTCTGCAGATTCCATCCCAGCGTGACGCCGCGCAGGTTGGGGTTAACCAGCACGGTGCGGTCCCCGTTGTCCCAGGTCATGCGCAGTAATCCAGTCTGGCCGGCACGGTAGTTTTCCAGGCCAGTGCTCAGTGTCTTTACGTCAGTGCCTGCACGAGAAGCAATCGCACTGAAGATGTCGCCCACCGCAGACAGTCCGGCCTCGATTCCGGTGCGCAGAGGATGCACACTGCCTTGCACAACGCCGCAAACTCCTGGCACTAAGTTCACCGATGGAGTGATTCCGATGATGCAAGTCGAGGTGCCGATGACGTTCACCATATCATCGGTTCGGCACCCTGCGCCGATCGCATCCCAATGCGCGTCGAAGGCGCCAACCGGGATTGGAATACCTGCTTTGAGCCCCAGTTTTTCCGCCCAATGCGACGAGAGTGTGCCGGCGATTCGATCGGAAGTGGCATACTCGCCATCCAGTTGGTCGCGAACTCCCTTCAACAAAGGGTCTACTTTTACCAGAAAGTTTTCCGGCGGAAGTCCGCCCAGTTGTGCGTTCCACAACCACTTGTGTCCCATGGCGCAGATACTGCGCCTTACATGCTTGGGCTGAGTGATTCCGCACAGCGTAGCCGCGACCATGTCGCAATGCTCAAAGGCGGAGACGAAGTCCGATCGCTTCTCAGGATTGTGTCGAAGCCAGTGCAGCAGCTTGGAAAACCCCCACTCCGAAGAATAGACTCCGCCGCACCATTGGATGGCCTCCAGTCCTTCCCGGTGAGCCACTTCAGTGATCTCCGCAGCTTCGCCCTTAGCGCGGTGATCGCACCACAAGTAATACTCACCGATTGGCTGAAGATCTTTGCCAACCGGAATCACGGACGAACCGGTGGTATCGAGCGCGATGGCCTGCACCCGATCGCCTGGAACACCCGCCTTCTTTAGGGCTGCGCGCGTCGCGGAGGTAAGCGCCCACATATGGTCGTCATGAGATTGGGTAGCGTATTCGGGATCTTCGCGCTTGCGGTGCAGCGGGTACTCGGCGATCGCGGATTCGAGCAGGCCTCGTTCGCTATCGACCAGAGAAACGCGAACGCTCAGCGTTCCGAAATCCACTCCAGCCACGATGGCCATCAGCAGGCTCCGTTCTTGCAACCGTGATAGTACATGTCCCAGCCCAGATATCGCGTGCTGGCTTCGTACACGGCGGCTGCGACCGTCGCGAGGTTCGCGGCCACGTGATGCTCAAAACCTCTTTCGCAAATGAAATGCAACAGTTTCTGAAGCTCCGGTATCTCAACCACGCCTGCCCCGCCAAAGGTGTTCAGCGGGTCATCAGTGAATCGCCCTTCCCCCACATACCCGCGCATCTTGCCCGAAGTGTCGTCGGTGGAGAACCGGGCAAAACTCATTTCCTCTGGTTTGATCAGCCCAACGCAGGTCCCGAACGTGTTCTCTTTGCCCACGGTGCCGGCGATGATCTCTTGAAAGTCCATCTTCACTGAGCGGAAGAAATGTTTCGGCAGGTTCGAGCAGTGGAAACAGACGGCTTTGTTCGGGTCCGATCCATAGTTGTTATTCCAATCGAGAAGCGCCGACGGACTGCCTGAGGCGAGTTGCAAGGCATGCATGCCCAGTACACCACAAATGTCCACCTCGCAAGCGCTCGACAGGAGTTCGTTGCTCATCATGCTCATAATAGTGCAGGGAACTACGCCCAGGTTTTCTTCAATCGAGGTCCAGCACTGCACCGCGCTGATGGTAACCTCGGTCGTCGCCATCCACTGATCGATAACTGCGCCCAGCTTCGCCATCTTCAATAAGGCGGGTGCGGGCACGTTGCCGGCATCGACATATTTCTTGATGGCGGCAAGTTTGGCCTGCGCACCGTCATCATTGTCTCTCATGCGCTCGATGCGTCCCAGAACTTCGGAAAGATCCAGAGTTTCGATCGAGATGCCCTGCGATTCCAGGATTTTCTCGCTATAACGCACCGTGTTGAATGCTGCCGGACGAGCGCCAATGGCGCCGACACGCAAGTTTCGAAACCCCTTCACCACTCGGCAAACTCCAGAGAACCACTCCAGGTCCTTGGCGAACTCGGGTGAGTTTGGACTCTCGGTGTGCAATGTTGTGACGGAATAAGGAATGCCATACTGCCGAAGGTTGTTACAGGCCGACATTTTGCCGCAGAAGCTGTCCCGGCGCGAGACAATGGTCATTTTCTTGGGATCGTCGGGCGTAGCTTGAATGAGGACCGGTACTCGAAGATCGGCCAGACGCAACGTGTCGGCAATCGCGCGCTCTTCGCCAAAGTTCGGCAGCGTGACGATGATGCCGTCGATCCTCTCGCGATTGCGCTTGAACAGGTCGGCGCAGCGGCGGGATTCTTCCCGGGTTTCGACCGCACCGTACTTGCTTTCGTCTGGGGTGAGAGACACCACCTCGATGCCGTCCGCTTCCAGAGTGCGCAGCATCTCCTCGCGGCCACTTTTGGCCAGATGATCGGGGAAAAATCCGCGGTTGCCTACAATCACGCCCATCGTCATCTTCTTCTTGGCCATATAGCTCCCCGTTTCGACTGCAAAATATTTCATGGTGCGGGCGGGCGCAAACCGAAAACAATAAGAGGCGTCGATTACGCAGCGCCCCACCGACGTTGGCGCGCAAGTTGAAACGGACCGCCTTCTGAACAAGGCCGCGCCTGTTCTTGCAAGCGCTGCAGCATCGCCCTTTTGTCCTATGCTCCCGGGACCCGGACTCTTATTACGGTAATCGTTTACTCAAAAAGGACGCAACCTAGATTATTCCGGGGCTGGAAAGTTTGGCAAGCGCTCTCTAGAAGTTTCGCGGAAGCTCTTCTCCCGGAAGGCGGTTGAGAGAGAGAAACACGGTCCCGATCTAGTGATGGGGCATGGCTGAGGAGTTTCGGGATCGACTGCTCCCCGCTCTCTTTGCGGCCGTTGCGGACCGTTCCGCCGGGGCCAACGCCGTAGAACGCCTGAGCACCAAACTGGTGGTCAGTTCGTATTCGTGGCGTTCGTGCGAGGAAGGATCGCATTCGATCTCGTTCAACAGAGCCTGAAAAGCAATCCTGGCCAGTTCCTTTTGGGACATTTGGACCGTCGTCAACGGAGGCGTTGTGAACTCGGCCAAACGGATGTCGTCGAACCCGACCACGGAAAGGCCTTCGGGTACTCTGATGTTCTGATCATAAGCTTGCCGCATGACTCCGATCGCGGTCATATCATTGGAGCACAGCACGGCAGTCGGCCGAACTTGTAAACGACTGAGCTCAATCAGGGCACGCATCCCTCCCTCCATGCGGTGATCTCCGACTATGATCAAGTCGGGAGGAAGTCCGATCTCCGTCATGGACGTCTTGAAGGCCTCTCGCCTGGCCATGGCGGACTTCAAGTGCGGCGGGCCCGCGACAAACGCGATGCGCGTGTGCCGGAGGGCCGCTAGATGCTGTACAGCCTGCCGGATTCCGTTCTGATAGTTGATCCGGATGTTGGCTACTCCTCTTACATCCGGCCCTACATCTACGAAAACCAGAGGAACCTTGCGGTAGCGAAGGTGTTCGAGCAGTCCTTCTTCCATGCCAAACGTCAAGATCGCCACCCCATCCACGCGCCGTTCGATCATGCGCCGAACCGACAATTCCATCCGTTTTGGGTCGTTCACGGTCGAGGTGATCAAGATCTCGTAGTTATTTTCAACCGCGAGATTTTCAAAGGTTTGGACGATCTCTGGGAAGAATGGATTGGTGAATTCTGAGACGATCAGGCCAAAAATGCGACTTCTTCCTGAGACCAAGGCGCGGGCTTGGATGTTGGGGTAGTAGCCTAGTTCGTCCACCACCCTCCACACCCGTTTCGCCAGTTGAGGATCGACGGTTGGGACACGATTGATTGCCCTGGATACGGTGGCGGTGGAAACCTTCGCTCTGCGGGCGATTTCGCGGATATCCATCGGGCTTTTCAGGAACGGGCGGTACTCAGGCACTCCAGCGCGCATTATAGCAAACGTTTTCCATACGTCTGAGGCAAAACCGACCCGAAAATCGTTGCTGCGAATCGGCGTCCAATCTTTTAGGCCAGCCAGGTTTCGGCCCGAGCCTTCGGTGCTCCGTCACAATCTTAGTGCGGCAGTCTCTTCGATGATTTGGAGACGGCTGAAAAGTCTTCGTCGCCATAGCCTTCAGCAATCGCCTGCTGGAACACGGCTAAGGCCGCGGCTGCAGTTTGCAGAGAAATTCCTTTTAGTTGAGACCTGCACTGATCAGGATGGCAATTCGGCCACCGCAATCGATTTCCTCCGCCCCGCCGGTGGATACTCAAGGAAAACATTGATCCGAGATTACGTTTACCCCGAGAGTTTGCGCTATTATCGCTGCACGTCGTAGCACAGTCGGTTGGAGTCTCAGTCAGACCTAAGGACGGAGCTATGAAGAAAATGCGCAGCCAGGCATGGTTCGGACGAGAGGGCCGTGATGGTTTTCTTTACCGAAGTTGGATGAAGAACCAGGGCTGGCCCCATGACCTGTTCGATGGCCGCCCGGTGATTGGCATTTGCAACACGTGGTCGGAGCTGACACCTTGCAACGCCCACTTTCGCGAACTCGCTGAATTTGTGAAACGCGGAGTGTGGGAGGCAGGTGGCTTTCCGCTGGAATTTCCGGTCATGTCGTTGGGTGAGACGCAACTGCGCCCGACCGCCATGCTGTTTCGGAACCTTGCCAGCATGGATGTCGAAGAGTCGATTCGTGGCAACCCCATCGATGGAGTTGTTCTGCTCATGGGTTGCGACAAGACCACGCCTTCTTTGTTGATGGGAGCCGCTTCCTGCGACCTGCCTACGATCGGCCTTTCCGGCGGCCCCATGCTTTCTGGAAAATTCCAAGGCCGGGAGTTGGGATCTGGAACAGGGCTGTGGCAGATGACCGATCTGGTCCGCACAGGGGGAATGAAGGTCGAAGTGTTCTTTGAAGCGGAGAGCTGTATGCATCGCTCCAAGGGACATTGCATGACCATGGGCACCGCTTCAACCATGGCGAGCATGGTGGAAGCACTGGGAATGAGCCTGCCAGGCAACGCGGCCATTCCCGCGGTCGATGCGCGTCGCAACACTCTCGCCCAGATGACGGGGCGGCGCATTGTCCAGATGGTGCGCGAAGATCTCTGCATATCACGGATCCTCACCCGCGAGGCTTTCGAGAACGCCATTTGCGCCAATGCGGCCATCGGCGGCTCCACGAATGCGGTGATCCATCTGCTCGCAATTGCGGGGCGTGTCGGCGTGCCGCTGTGTCTCGACGACTTCGATCGGCTGGGATCCTCTCTACCTTGCCTGGTTGACATTCAGCCTTCGGGCAAGCATCTGATGGAAGATTTTTTCTACGCGGGCGGGCTCCCGGTCGTGCTCCGCGAACTGGCCGAGGCTGGCGTCCTGAAAGCAGAAGCGTTGACGGTGAACGGGCAGCCGATCGGGAAGAATGTGGCCTCCGCGTCCTGTTGGAATCGCGAAGTGATTCGCACATTCAAAGAACCATTTAAAGCGAACGCTGGGATCGCTGTCCTGCGCGGCAATCTCGCGCCCGACGGCGCGGTGATCAAGCCTTCAGCCGCGAGTCCGCACTTGTTGCAGCACCGCGGGCGAGCCGTCGTGTTCGAAAGCATTGAAGAATGTCACGCGAGGGTTAACGACGGGAATCTGGACATCGACGAGAACTGTGTCATGGTTCTAAAGAATTGTGGCCCCCGGGGTTATCCAGGCATGGCGGAGGTCGGCAACATGTTGCTTCCGCCTAAGATCCTTCGTATGGGTGTGAATGATATGGTGCGCCTCTCCGACGCGCGGATGAGCGGCACAGCGTACGGGACCGTCGTACTGCACGCTTGCCCCGAAGCTGCCGCCGGGGGACCGCTCGCTCTGGTGCAATCGGGGGACATAATCACGCTCGATGTTCCCAAGAGGTTAGTTGGGTTGGATGTCGATGACAATACTCTCGCCGCTCGCCGTGCGAACTGGACGCCTCCACCGCTCCCAGAGCGTGGATGGCTCAGGCTTTATGTCGAACACGTCCAGCAGGCGAACAAAGGCGCCGATCTCGATTTCCTCGTGGGAGGGAGCGGGTCGCACGTGGCACGCGACTCGCATTGAACAGACGCCACCCTCTCGAGGCGTTGTCGAACCACTTGATTAGCGTTGTTGAAATTTACGGCGATCGAGGGTTCGTTACCTCGAGTTTCGGTCGTCGAAACAGTCACAACGCGGCGGTGTGGCGCTGAGGGAAGAGATTGCGCAAACCCGATCGCGCTCGTAAACAGCTCGCCTATGAAGGCGAGTTTAGAGAGCATACATTTTCCAAAAGAGCTCAGTGAATCTTAATGACCTGTGCTTTCACCGGGAGGATATTGTATATAACATATAAGACGCCGCAAAGGCATCCTCGATTTTTTTGCGATCAAGCCGAGGTCACATGCACAAGCGCCCCAGGTGTTTACTGCGAAGCGGAATTCTATTCTTCTGTGGCCTTTTTCTGTGTTCGGTGTGGACATACACACAAGAGGAAGAGGTTGAACTAGGGCACGCGATCGGCAAAGTCTCGACGAGTGGCGACCTAATCGTCATGGAATTGGATGAAGGCGCACTGGGGAAACCGAACCAGTTCGATCTCGTCGGTCGCACGCTGCGCTTCAATCCAGAGCGTTCGGGCTATCGCGTCGAGAATGGGCCTCTGCACTGGGATTCGGACTTCGGCCCAGAAACCGCCGGTGCCGAAGTGACTCTCCATCAGTTTGAGTTTCCATTCTCCGGTCAGCAATGGAATTCGTTTCTCGTGGGCAGAACAGGTTCGATCAGCTTTGGCAAACGAGAAAAGGATCAGGATTCTGAGCGCGGAGAGCGGAGCGAAGGAGGAGTGTCGATTGGTCGATTTGAGCCGTTGGCCGAGGCGGCCGGAACACTGATCGATAGCGCCCCAGCGATCTGCGTGTTTTTTAAGCCTCGGATGTCAGGACCTCATTACGTCAAAGAACTAGCGGATCGTGTGGTCATCACCTGGGATCTCACGGAGCCGTTTGGAAATATCCAGGATTTTACATGGTTCAAGATGATCAACCGGTTTCAGGCGGTGCTCTATCGCAATGGATCGATCGAGACGTCATATAAGGAACTTGCCGCGAAAGATGCCATTGTTGGCGTCTACCCTGCACTTTCGGGCGCGGAAAAGCCTTTGGCGTCCCTCGGTGCCGAGCCGCATCCGGAGGTAGCCGCGCACTTGGATGTCCGGAATCTCAAGCTCTCAGTCGTTGATGGTGTCGTCCTGAAGGTGACGTTCGAGACGCGCGGACCGGTGGTGCCGGAGGGTGATCCAGGAGTGGATGGCATTGTGTACCGCATCTTTTTTGATGCGCGCCAACGGCTTTCCACCAGCGCCGATGCAGCCCGGTCAGCGTTGGTTTGGACCGTTCAAGGAATTGCGCTGCGCCGGCGTGCATCGACGAAGTACATTGCATTCGGACCTGGCGTATTGCGAAAGGTGAAGGCGACCGGAAATACAATCACCATGCAGGGGATACTACCGGCAGAGTTTCGCGGAGTGGATCAAGTTGCCGTATTCGCTGACGTCGTTGCGCCTGGGAATCATGGGGCGATTGGGCGGATACCTCCTCATGTGGTTCGGTTGTCGGGAATTCGCGATCCCGAGGTTCACCTTTCGTCCTTGACCCGCAAGAACGGTCCATTTCCGTGCGTATACGAATCGTTCCACTTTCTTGCTTTGCCCAAACCACAGGATCTCTCCTGCACAGTGATCAAGGAACTTGGCGACAAATTCGACTTTCTGGCTTACTACTCCGATTTCCGCATCGATAACCAGGAAGCGGGTACTCCCAGCGACGGTCCTGTAGCCGGGAATGTGAGCGGGATCGGCGCGCCCCAACACGATCTTGCGAGCTACTGCACCCAAGGGCGGTTTCAGTGGGGATATGTACAGCCGGTATATGTTGGCTCGAACCAAATGCAGGAACGACCGCCCGAGGGAGCTCCGGTGGGAAGCGATCACGACATCACTGCTTACTCGCGCCAACTGGCAGAAAGTTCACCGGAGAGAAAGATGCTCCCATACAACTACGCGATGTCGCAGCTTGGGCATGAGATGGGCCACCGATGGGCCGCATTTGTCTCTGCGAAAGTAAGTGGTGAAACAATCCCGTTGGGCCCTGTCCATTGGGCGCGAGGGCTGCAGGCGCCGGTTGCATTCCCCTACCAGCGGCCTACCGAGGCATCCGCCATGGGAGGTGGAGTCTGGCAGGACAACTTCGATGGAACCTACACGCAGCTCGATGATGACTATTACGTGCCTGCCACCGGTTATTCCTATCTCGACTTGTACCTGATGGGCTTGATCTCTGCCGCAGAGGTGCCAGACTTCTTTATCCTGAAAAACCTTGTGCCGGCCGGTAAAGACGCGCACGGACGCCCCATCTTCAAGGCGGATCGAACGAAGGTGACGATTCAAGACGTGATTGCGGCTGAAGGCCCGCGCTTACCGGATGTTGATCACTCGCAGAGGAAGTTCAATACCGGGTTTGTCATCGTGGTCGAACACGGGCAAAGTCCAAGCCACGATCTTGTCGAGCGCGCGAATCAAATTCGACAGCGATGGATCGACTACTGGGAGACGACAACCGGGCATCGCGCCTCGATGACAACAAATCCGCGCTAAGATTTCGACGGACCCACTCAAATGATCGCGACTCCTTCATCGAGATTCAGAGTCGTCATCCCACGCCGCGTGAATCGCATATCCCAGGAATTCAAAAGATGACTTCAATTCTGCCCATATTCGAAGTCCTCCAAGGTCTGGTCAATTTCTCTTGCTTTCTGCATTCGACATCTGAGGGGAATGAGCCGCTTCGGGGTCCGTCAAGCCGGCGCCCGAGGAAACCGATTATTTTGGGTGCAGAACAGTATTTCGCAGTTCCTGACCTTTTGCCGGAACCGTACCGCACCATGGTAAACGTGGCCTGGTGCCTTATGAGGCTTCTTGGGTTGTTGAGTGATCTGCCTTTGCGTGGTTTGCAGCAAAGCGCGTCAGCGACTCAATGCCGACCGCCTGAATTCGGAAGGAGAGCGGCCATAAGCCTCGCGGAATGCAGCGCTGAAATGGCTATGACTGGAAAAGCCCACCTCCTGGCTCAGATCCGTCAGGTCGTCATAGTGGGCGAGAAGGTCCAGCGCCCGTGCAAGCCGCAGGCGCAACTGATAGCGGTATAGGGGCAGCCCTTCCACTTGTTGGAAGACTTGTGTGAGATAGACCGGAGATCCGCGCACCTCAGCGGCAATTTCTGCCAACGTCCAACGCCGCGCCAGATCGCTCGCCAACACAAGCTTCACTCGGTCCACCAGCCGCTGCCGTCCGAGAGTGGCGCCCGGAGCGTGAGTGGTGCGTGGGCCCAGAGCCCTTCGTACGAGAGTCAACGATAAGCTCTCTGCCTCCAGGGGGTCCGCGATCTTCTGGCGCAGACTGTGCCGTAACAATGCCACCAGCGCTTGGGTCCGTGCGTCAATTCGCAGGCGTGCGGACGAAACAAAAGGTTCGCGCCGAGGGCTTCAACGGCTATTGCCGATCGCTCCTCGCTCTGGATCTCGAACTGTCTCTCCAAGAAACAGCACGCTCAAACCAATGAACCGGTGGCCAGAGCAAGTCAAATTTGACGGAAGCTCAAAAAGTAGATGTGCGGTCCGAGATTGCAGAAATAGCCGATGTCTCTACCGGGAACCTCACGAAGGCAAAGCAGGTCGTATTGCATGCCGACCCGGTTATCGAGTAGTTTGACGAGGAACTGTCGTCGGTCGTTCTTGATGAGAAACAGCGCACCGAAGGAACTCAGGAAGACGTCAGCCCGCTATCGCAGAGGTGAGACAGGCTGTGCAGCCTGGATGTGATCCGCGAAGGTGAACGTCGAACTAACACGAAAGCCGACTTCGGGGTCTAGTGCGTGCAGGAGGCCCGCGTGCTCGGGAATCCCCCCCGCAGCGAGTCTCTTCAGGAAATCATTAATCGGCGCTCTCGGTTGATGTGTTCAATGTGGTCTGAGTGCTTGCCAACGAATGAGCGCCGGGACTCGTCTTTGCGTCCTATGGCGCCTTACTGGCCAGTTGCGCTGACGAGGGGAGTTGCGAAGTGTCCCAACCTCCACCGAGCGCCTCGATCAACCCTGTGGTGGCCGTCATCTGTTGGATTCGGAGAGTGACGGCAGTTTCCTGGTTGGATAGCAACGAAGTTTGCGCGGTAAGAACGTTCAAGTAAGGATCGATCCCTAATTTGTAGCGATCTGTGGCCAGCGCGAGGTTTCTTTCCGCAGATTTGACAGCCGCGTCCTGATGCTGAATCTCCACCGACAGTATTCGCAGCGACGCGAGGTTGTCTTCCACCTGTTGAAAAGCCGTAAGGACGGCTTGGCGATAGTTGGCTACTGTCCCATCGTACTGCGCCCTGAATTGCATGACCGTGGCCCGGCGCAGCCCCGCGTCAAACAGCGTTTCCGCGGCCGCTGGGCCGAGCGAGAAAAAACGGCTCGGCCATGTGAACCAACTCGCGATGGATGTGCTTTCGAGTCCTGCCGTGGCGCTTAGCGTAACGGTCGGAAAGTATGCTGCCCTGGCGATGCCAATCTGTGCGTTGGCCTGAGCCACCAAGCGCTCTGCGGCGGCGATGTCGGGACGTCGTTCAAGAAGCTGAGACGGAACGCCGAAGGGAATCGCTGGAGGATTTGCATTGAGTGCCTGGATTGGAATTGAAAACGTCGATGCCGGCTGACCGGTCAGCATAGCGATAGCATGTTCGAATTCAGCCCGTTGGATGCCAAGATTGTCATCCTGCGCTTTCGTGGCTTCGAGTTGAGTTTCCGCTTGCGCTACGGCTTCCTCCGAGTCGATGCCCGTGTCGTACAGAGCTGTCGTCAGATTGAGGGACTCTTGATATGCGACCACGGTGGAATCCAATAATTCCTTGAGCGCATCCTGGCCGCGAAGTTGAAGGTAGTCGGAGGCAACTTCGGCTTGAACTGTGAGGCGGGTGTTTTCGAGGTCAGCCGCGCTGGCCTGCGCTCCATAGGCAGCGGATCTTACTGTGTTCCGGATACGACCGAACAGGTCCGGCTGCCACGTGGCATCAAAGGGGAGCGTGTAGTCCGTAAATGTACCCTTAGAGGAAGAGGTAGAGCCAGTTCCTGAGCCCGACCCCGAGGAAGACGACGGCCTTTGCACAGTAATGGACGGATTGGTCGACACGGTAGGAAAAAGTTGTGATCGAGCTTCTTTGACCAGGGCGCGCGCTGCCAGAAAACTTGCCGCAGCAGCTGCGATGTTTTGGTTCGAAACATTCACCTTCTCTTCCAGCGCATTCAACTGCGGATCGTTGAAGCGCTCCCACCATTTGCCACGGAGCGTATCGTCCTGAGGCTGTGCCGTCTTCCAGCCCTCCATTTCTTTGTAGGCAGGGGGAGTCTCCACCGATGCTCGCTGATATCGATGACTCAAATCGCATCCACTGCAAAACATCAAAGCTCCCAATAAGACCGCGAACTTCAAGGTGCGACAGAATGAGGACCGGTGAATCGCCCCGTTCCACTTCGTAGTCGTTTCATTCATCTCGGTCATTGCTTACCTCTCTGTCGAATTAGTTGGCGGCACTAGGGGCTGGTCCGGCCCCTTGTGGGACGATATCGCGTTGTTTCCCCAGCATCCGTAGCCGCAGGCGGTCGAAGGCCAAATACACGACCGGCGTGGTATAGAGCGTGAGCATCTGACTCAAGATCAGCCCTCCCACAATTGAAATGCCAAGGGGCCGGCGGAGTTCGAAGCCCGTGCCCGTCCCCAGCGCCAATGGCAAAGCGCCCAACAACGCAGCCATCGTCGTCATCAAGATCGGACGGAAGCGCAACATGCACGCTTCAAAAATCGAATCGTATGTGTTCTTCCCCTCATTGCGCTCTGCCTGAAGTGCGAAGTCGATCATCATGATCGCGTTCTTCTTCACGATTCCAATCAGCAGCACAATGCCGATGATGGAAATGATGTTCAGATCCTGTTTAAAGAGCATCAACGCGAACATTGCTCCTACGCTCGCCGAGGGCAGCGTGGAGATGATGGTTACCGGATGAATCAGGCTTTCATACAAAATTCCGAGGACGATGTACACCGCCAGCAGCGCTGTCAGAACCAGTAAGGGCTCGGTGCTCAGAGATTGTTGGTAAGCCAGCAGCGTGCCGGCAAAAAAACCTTGCAGCGAGGATGGAGTGCCAAGCCGCTTTTGCATCTGGCCGATGCTCAAGGTGGCATCGCTCAAAGATACGTTCGGCGCGAGGTTAAAGGACAGGGTGACTGAAGGGAATAAGCCGGTATGGTTGATGCTCAGCGGGGTTGTGTTGGCCTGGCTCTTGGACACCGTGAGCAGCGGGGTGCTTCCATTGCTGGAACTCTGAAAGTAGATGTCTTTCAGTCCTTCGGGGCTTTGCCAATACTGGGGAGCAACTTCCAGCACCACATAGTACTGATTGAGCTGCGTGTAAATGATGGACACTTCCGACTGGCCGAATGCGCCGTATAACGCCGAGTCCAGGGACTTCACGGTGAGGCCGAGCTTTGCCGCAGTGACACGATCATAGGTCATCAACTCCTCAAGACCGCCATTCTGCTGGTCGGAGTTGACGTCCTGTAGGCCCGGCAGGTGCTTCATCTGCTCCAGCATGATCGGTCCCCATTTCGAAAGATCCTGCACCGTGTCGGATTGGAGAGTGTACTGATACATCGCATTGCTGGACCGGCCGCCGATGCGCAGATCCTGCACTGGTTGGAGGAACGCGGAAGCCACTGGCAGACGGTTCAATTGCGGACGCAGGCGATCGATGATCTGAGAGGCGCTGACTTTGCGCTCGGCCAGCGGTTTGAGCGCAATATAGAGGGAGCCGTTATTCGTGGCCCCCCCGCCGCCTGTGAAGGCAATCACATTCTCGACTGCGGGATCATTCTTGATCACGCGGCCGATCTGCTGAATGGAATCGTTCATCGCCGGGAAGGATGAATCCTGCGGCCCGCGCACGGAACCGCTGATCGATCCCGTGTCCACGGTCGGGAA
Organism: Acidobacteriaceae bacterium; assembly: GCA_003166855.1. Taxonomy (GTDB): domain Bacteria; phylum Acidobacteriota; class Terriglobia; order Terriglobales; family Acidobacteriaceae; genus Sulfotelmatobacter. The sequence goes on from PMUM01000252.1 coordinate 13,609, forward strand.
AAAGCCCTTGGGTATTTTGACAATCAACAGCACATTGAGCCCTATGGTGATGAAGAGCACAACGAGCGTGAGGGTCGGATGGTCGAGCACCCAATGCAGGCTGCCGCGATACAACGACAGCACCCAGTCGAAAAACTTCTCGCTGGCTGCGTAGATGCGGCCATGCTTTTCAGCGTGCTCGTCCTTCAATAGGTAGGCGCACATCATCGGCGTCGTGGTCAACGAGATGATCATGGACACGAACACCGCCGTCGAGAGGGTGACGGCGAATTCGCGGAAGAGACGGCCAACGATTCCGCCCATCAACAGAAGAGGGATAAAGACCGCGATGAGCGAGATGCTGATGGTGAAGACGGTGAATCCGATTTCCTCTGCACCCTTCAGCGCCGCGGCAAAGGGCTTCATGCCGCCTTCCAGATGTCGCGAAATATTCTCCATCACCACGATGGCATCATCGACCACAAATCCCGTAGAAATGGTCATGGCCATCAGCGAGAGATTGTCCAGCGTGTATCCGAACAGATACATCACGGCGAAGGTGCCGACTAGCGAGACCGGCACCGCGACCGCGGGAATAAGCGTGGCGCGGCCATTGCGCAAGAAGACAAACACCACGAGGATGACGAGGCCGACCGAAATCAGCAGCGTCCGCTCCACGTCACTGACCGAGGCGCGAATGGTAGTGGTGCGATCCAGAACGATGGTGGTATCGATGCCGAAGGGAATGGTTGCCTTGATAAAAGGGAGTTGGTCTCGGATGCGGTCGACCGTATCAATGATGTTGGCGCCGGGCTGGCGGAAAATAATGACCGTCACCGAGCGCTTACCGTTCAAATAGCCTGCAGCACGGACGTTCTGCACCGAGTCTGTCACCTGAGCGACATCGGACAGGCGGACCGCTGCGCCGTTGCTGTAGCCCACGATGAGAGGCTTGTAGTCGTTTGCCAGGGAGAGTTGATCGTTGGCAAGGATGTCTGAGCTAACGATGCCATCGGAGATTTGACCTTTGGCCAGGTCGGAGTTCTGCAGGCTTAGCACAGACTGCAAATTCGCAATGGTGAGTCCATAGCCGGCCAGCTGTGTGGGATTCGCGTCTACTCGCACAGACGGCAATGCGCCGCCTCCGACAGTGACCTGCCCTACTCCCTGTATCTGCGACAGTTTTTGCGCAAGGACGGTGGAGGCGGAGTCGTACATTTTATCCGGGCCATATTTGTCGGAGGTAAGGCCCAGGATCATGATCGGCGAATCGGCGGGATTGACCTTGCGGTAGGTCGGATTGCCCGGCAGGTTCGCGGGCAGATAGGATCGCGCCGCGTTGATGGCGGCCTCTACATCGCGTGCCGCGCCATCAATGTCCCGGCTGAGGTCAAACTGGATGGTGATCGATGTGCTGCCCAGCGTGCTGGAAGAGGTCATCTCCGTGACCCCAGCGATATGACCGAGCTGCCGCTCCAGGGGAGTAGCGACGGACGAAGCCATAATGTCGGCGCTCGCTCCCGGCAAGCCGGAGCTGACTGAAATTGTCGGAAAATCGACCTCCGGCAGGGGCGCCACCGGCAGCACCTCAAACGCAATCGCCCCGGCGAGGGCAATCGCGACCGTGAGCAGCGTGGTAGCCACTGGCCGGTGAATGAAGGGTGCGGAGATGATCATGCGGGCCCCGCCAGTTCCGCGCCTCCGCCTTCGGAGCGCTTCGCTTTGTGTGAAAAGCGCTGCGCTAGATTGTCAAAGAAGATGTAGATGACGGGTGTGGTGTACAGCGTGAGCACCTGGCTCAGCAACAGTCCGCCCACCATGGCGATGCCCAGCGGCCGGCGCAACTCGGAACCGAAACCCGTTCCGAGCGCCAGAGGCAGTCCCGCCAGCAGCGCGGCCATGGTGGTCATCNNGTCATCATGATGGGGCGGAAGCGAAGCAGGCACGCGTCGTAAATCGCATCGGTCGCGTTCTTCCCGTGCTCGCGCTCACCTTCGAGCGCGAAGTCGACCATCATGATGCCGTTCTTTTTCACGATCCCGATCAGCAACACGATGCCGATGATGGCCACCACGCTCAAATCCTGGCGAAAGATAAGCAGCGCGAGGAAAGCGCCAACGCCCGCTGACGGTAGCGTGGACAAAATCGTAATCGGGTGGATAAAGCTCTCATATAAAACTCCAAGCACGATGTACACCGTGACCAGCGCAGCCAGAATGAGCAACGGCTCGTTGGCCAGTGAAGCCGTGAATGATGCCGCCGTACCCTGGAAACCTGCCTGCAGGCTGGGAGGCATGTGCATATCTTTTTCCACTTTGTCGACAGCCGTTATAGCCTCGCCGAGCGCGGCGTTCGGCGCGAGATTGAACGACACAGTAATTGCGGGAAATTGACCCTGATGGTTAATGGAGAGCGCCTCGGTTGTCTTCTCAAAATGGGAGAAAGCGCTCAGCGGCACGGCACTGCTCGTGGCCGAACTAGTGGCGCCGATGGAGGTTGCTCCCCTGCCCGACGAAAGCACATTCCCCGGAGGCGCCAGGGTGTTGGCCGCCGGAGTGTATAGGGCTGAGGTGGTCACAGCATTCGACCCTGCCGAGGATGATCCGGAGGAGGCGAAGGAGGAAGATGCGCCCGCGCCGGTTGCGCCCGCCGATGCATTGGACTGGATGTAGAGATGGTTCAGCTTGTTCGGGTCTTTTTGAAATTGCGGTTCACTTTCGAGCACAACATGGTACTGATTGACCTGGGTATACATCGTGCTGATCTGCCGCTGACCGAAGGCGTCGTATAGAGTGTTATCGATGGTTGTCGGTGCGATGCCAAATCGTGAAGCGGTGACCCGGTCAATCACCAGCGATACCGCCAGTCCCCCGGTTTGTTGATCGGTGGCGACATCTTCCAGTTCTGGCAACTGCTTCAGCCGGGCGACGAAACGGTTGGTCCAGTCATTCAGTTCACCCGCGTTGGGGTCTTCAAGCGTGTACTGGTATTGCGTGCGACTCACTCGATCGTCCACCGAAATGTTTTGCACCGGCTGCATGAACAGTTCGATTCCCTGAACCTGATCGAGTTTCGACTTGAGCCGGCGGATGACGTCTGACGCACTCATCTTGCGCTGATCCAGTGGCTTCAGATTGATCGATATCCTGCCGCTGTTGGTCGTCGTGTTCGTACCATCCGCACCGATGAACGATGAGAGGCTTTCGACGGCCGAGTCCTGTAGGATTACCTTTGCCAGTTCCTGCTGCTTCGCGGCCATGGCGACTGAGCCAATCGTCTGCGGCGCCTGCGATATGCCCTGGATGACGCCAGTGTCCTGCACCGGGAAAAATCCTTTAGGAATAATGATGTAAAGGAAAACCGTCAGCAGCAGTGTGGCCAGCGCAACGAACAGGGTAATCGTCTGGAATCGAAGGACGAATTTCAGGGTCCGGCCATAGAACGCGATCATTCCTTCGAAGGCGCGCTCCGAAGCTTGATAGATGCGCCCCTGATTTTCTTTCGGCTGGTGCCGCAAGATACGAGCACTCATCATGGGCGTGAGCGTAAGGGAGACCACTGCCGAAACGACGATGGTGACCGCCAGCGTCACGGCAAACTCGCGGAACAGGCGTCCCACAACATCGCCCATAAACAACAGCGGAATCAGCACGGCGATGAGCGACACGGTCAGCGATAGGATGGTGAAGCCAATTTGCTCCGCGCCCTTGAGCGCCGCTTCCATGGGTGGGTCGCCTGCTTCGATGTAGCGCGCGATGTTTTCGATCATCACGATGGCATCGTCCACCACGAAACCGGTGGAGATCGTCAGGGCCATCAGCGATAAGTTATCCAGGCTGTAACCGAGGATATACATCGCGGCGAAGGTACCGATCAGCGAAAGGGGCACCGCCACGCTCGGGATAATCGTGGCATAGAGACTCCGCAAGAAGAGAAAGATGACCAGCACGACAAGTCCGACAGTCAGCAGTAATTCAAACTCAACGTCGGAAACCGATGACTCGATAGCGGTTGTAAGATCGGTGAGCGTGGTGACCTGAATGCCCGTTGGCAAGTTAGCCTGGAGCTGCGGCAGGAGCTGCTTGATGCCCTTGACGACGCTGATGGTGTTGGCCCCCGGCTGGCGTTGCACATTCAGAATGACCGCGGGCGTCTGATTCATCCACGCGGCCTGATTGTTGTTTTCCACGCCATTCACGACGTTGGCCACGTCGGTCAGCATCACGGGCGCACCGTTACGGTAGGCGACGACGACCTTCCGATAGTCGTCGCTGGTGATCAGTTGATCGTTGGCGTCGATCTGGTAATCCTGGCGCGGCCCGTCGAAGTTTCCCTTGGCGGCGTTCACACTGGCGTTGGTAAGCGCCGTGCGCAGATCCTCCATGTTTATGCCGTAGGATGACAGAGCCGTAGGGTTGGCTTGAATGCGGACGGCGGGCTTTTGGCCGCCGCTGATGGTGACTAGACCGACTCCGCTGAGCTGCGAGATCTTTGGCGCAAGGCGCGTGTCGACGAGGTCTTCGACCTGAGACAGCGGCAGGGAACTCGAGGTGATGGCCAACGTGAGCACAGGGGCGTCGGCTGGATTGGTTTTGCTGTAGATAGGCGGCGAGGGAAGGATCGACGGCAACAGGCTCTGCGACGCGTTGATGGCAGACTGCACCTCCTCCTCAGCGACATCTATGTTCAAGCTGAGGTTGAACTGCAGAACAATTACGGAAGCGCCTCCGGAGCTGGTTGAGGTCATCTGGCTCAAACCTTGCAGTTGACCGAATTGGCGTTCCAGAGGCGCCGTCACGGTCGTCGACATTACAGTCGGGCTGGCTCCGGGATAAAACGTGAGCACCTGAATGGTCGGGTAGTCGACCTCCGGCAAGGCGGAGACTGGTAGTTGGGTATAGCCAACAATGCCGACCAGCAGAATGGCAGCCATCAGCAAAGAGGTCGCAACTGGCCGCAAGATAAACGGGCGGGATGGACTCACGGGGTGCTGCTCCCGCTTGGGTTGGCAGCGGCAGGCTTGGTCTCGCCCTTATTCGGAGTCTGGCCCGGAGTCTGGTTTGGAGTCTGGCTCGGGATTGCGACCGCTGTGTTGTCCTGCAGCTTGTCGAAGCTGCTCGTGGCTACGACGTCTCCAGGATTGATGCCGTCAACCTGGGTTAGCCCGCCGTCTGTAACTCCGGGAGTTACACCGCGTAAATGCGCGACATTGCTTTGAATCAGATACACGAACGAGGCCTGGCCATTCTGTTGGATGGCTGATGCGGGAACCAGCGTTACCCCCTGCAACGTATTCACCAGCAGCCGCGTGTTGATGAACTGGTTGGGGAAGAGCACATCAGTTTTATTGTCGAAGATGGCCCGTGCTTTAACTGTCCCGGTCGTGGTGTCAATCTGGTTGTCGAGCGTCAGTAACTTCCCGCTGGCGATTTTCGTTTGCGCAGTACGATCAAAAACATCGACGGCGAGCTTGGCCTTTTTGCGCAGCTGAACTGCAACCGGGCCCAGACTGTCTTCCGGTATGGTGAAAATCACCGTGATCGGCGTCAGCTGCGTGATGACGGCCAGAGTTGCGGTTCCCGAAGATTGCACCACGTTTCCCGGATCCACCAGCCGTAGGCCGACGCGGCCGGTGATAGGGGCGGTGATATGGCAGTACTCGACCTGAACCTGGTCAAATTGCACGACGCCCTGATCGTTCTTTACGGAACCCTCGTCCTGCAGAACAAGCTTTTCCTGGTCATCCACGATTTGCTTCGCAATCGCGTTGCGTGCCAACGCCGCCCGGTAGCGTTCCAGGTCCATCTTTGCCTGAGCGAGCAGATTCTCGTCCCGTTCGAGCGACCCTTGCGCCTGTAAGAGGTTTGCCAGGTAGGTACGCGAGTCGATGTCAATCAGCGGATCGCCCTTGCGTATCTGCTGACCTTCCTTAAAGTGCACAGCGACGACCAGGCCATTCACTTGGCTGGTGATCGAAGCGGTGTAGACCGGAATGACCGTCCCGATTGCTTCAAGGTAAACGCCGATGTCACCTTTCTTGGCGGTCGCGGCCGTAATCGCGATCTTCGGCGGCGCGGGCGCGACTTTCTTCGCGGCATCAAGGTGGCGCCATACTAACGCAACCGTCAGCACAAGGACGAGCAACAAGACAATCGCTACGACGATCCACAACACTTTAGGCCGGTGAGATTTCGAATTGTGAGCCTCGAGTTGGTGATCACGCCCGATGAGAGGATGCTCATTCGTGTCAACCGTCAAACGGAATCTCCTGTATTCAGAATCGCTAAATCGTAGAGGCAAGACGATATATAGGTCAATTCACGATTGTGACGCCCTCCTATGGCGGCTACTGGCCTCTAGAAGATGCGCGGCCCCAAGCGAAGACGAGGACAACCAGCCGGCGACGATACTGGAACAGGGCAATGCTGCAGAAAGCGCCCGAACGTGATGATTAAAATCCTTACTGCCGTGGAATCATACGGCTGGCGTCCATGGTGAGACTGTTCACAAGTGCTCACTTTTCGCCAGAGACCAGGAGGAACTGTAAAGCCGACTCTCAACTAAGGCGATGCCGTAAGAGGATGATTGGGATCTGCTCATCCTTGAATAATCAATATTGACCGGCCGCCGGCGCCCAGGAGTGCACGTGACGCAGCTTGGGATCTTTGAGGTTGCCTGCGCCGCCCTACTTTTCGGTCCTTGGTTGCTCGGGTCAGATGAAGCTCCTGGGTGGCTGCTTCAGCCTGTGCGTAGCCGGTCAAGGTTGTCGGTCGCAGTGCGAAGGTTCTCCCAGGTGTCGTCAAACCCCGATATCGTTGGCACGCACCATGCCTTTGATATCCGCGCAGTCGGGCGGTCCCTTTTCGTACACATCCAACGAAGTGGCAGGCGGTGGATGTTTATTCACCATTCGCTGTGTGAGCAAAAGTGAACAGTGGTGGGGATTGTCATTCTGACAAAATCGAGGGAAGGGCACCTCATCTGTGGAAGCGCGTATCATGATTGGCGATTCTAGTTCGGCCTTGTAGTTGTGCTCGTTGCCATCGGGTTTCTACGGCGGAACCAACGACTTGTCGATGGTGCCTGCTGGCCGCCACAAGCAAATGTCGGCTGGTAGCCGAGTTCCATGAACTCGTAAGCGAGACGCTTGAGCTTGGCAACTGCGCCGTAGACGCGCAAGCGCTCATGGTGCAACGCCTTTAGCGGCAATGTGTGAGCGTAAGAAACATCCTTGATCAAACAATTAGGCAGGAGATAAGCATGCAGATCCAAGTCAATACGGACCATACAATCGAAGGTCACGAGGCGCTGGCCGCTCAGATCAGGGGCGTAGTGGAGAGCGCTCTGAGCGGGATGAGCGATCACATCACGCGGGTAGAGGTCCACCTGACCGACGAACGCG
>PMUM01000154.1 GCA_003166855.1 Acidobacteriaceae bacterium
ATCGACCTTCTCATCCCATCTGGTTACAACAATTGGTTCTTTTTTTCTGGTTTCGGGAGGTACTAAGGAGTCAGTAGAAACAGGGTTCCGTATCCGAAAGCTCCCCCTGAGGCGGCGGTGCCGAACACCTTGCCCGCTGGGTCCGTCGTGAGACGTCCATTGGGATGTGCCCCATCTGCACCCGTGAAGCTGTGTAAGACCGTGTGCTCGCCGTTGAATTTGAACACCGTCCCATAGCTGTAATTGCCGACCCCGCCGTTCGCGGTAGTCCCGTAAAGATTCCCAGTTGAGTCACGTAGCAACTCCCCGTAGGGATATTGGCCATCTGCACCTCCTTCGAACGTGTACAGTACATTCAGCTTTCTGTCGGCATCCAGCATGAAGATCGTTCCGTTTCCGGTAGTACCACCACCACTTGCGGTGCCATAAAGATCGCCGTTGCTGTCGCGAACTAGGCCAGCATAGGGGTATATTCCGTCTGCGCCGCCAGTGAAGCGATGCAACACAGTCTCGTGGCCAAACAGGTCTACGGCGAACACAGTTCCGCAGCCCAGGGGATCGGAGCAACTGTTGCCCCCGTATAGAGTAGTGCCATAAAGGTTGCCGCTTGCATCTTGCACGAGGGCAGATTCGGGAAACGCGCCGTCCGCGCCGCCTGTAAAGTTGTACAGCACACTTTCGTGGCCGTTGGAATCCACTCGGAAAACAGTGCCACAGCCGATCCCGGAGCAGTTGATTGAAACACCGCCGGTGTAGGTAGTGCCGTAGAGGTTGCCCCGCGAGTCTCGTATGACACCTCCCCCAGGACGTTGACCATCGACTCCTCTGCCGAACCTGTGTAGCACGACCAAGTTGCCTGAAGAAGCATCCAGCTTGAAGACAATTCCGCAATTACAAGCGAGATCACCTCCGTTAGCAGCCGTGCCGTACAGATTGCCCCTAGAGTCACTGACTAGACCGACAGGACCTGACCCGTCTATGCCTCCAGTGAATCTGTGGAGCACCGTTTCGTGGCCGGTGACATCCACCTTGAAAACAGTTCCACAGTTGCATACTGGATCCCCACCATAGGCCGTCGTGCCGTAGACGTTCCCGGATTGGTCGTGAATCAGTGGCCCGCCCGGCGTAGCTCCGTCGGAAGACCCGGCCCCTTGGAAGGGGTAGACCACGGTAAGCGTCTGGGTTTGTGCAGGCCGCACAACAAGACTTCCCAGGAGTCCCACACCCGCAAACGTGAGTAGCAGTTTTTGAATATTCACGAAAACCTCCGCTGACCAGTAATCTTTACTTTGAACCTCTAACAACTGCAATGTTCGCCTACATTCCGGCGTTGCGGCGGCAAAGATTTTACGACAGGTCGCCGAGCTAATTAAATGTGCAGAAAACTGCAACAGGACGGTTGCTGGTGAAAGATCGCCATTACGCTCATCTTCCGACCAGTTTCGAACACCCCAAATGTGAGCTGAATCGAAAGAAGTCGAAATTTGAGCGATATGGCCTGGTTTCGCCAGTCAGAGTGCCGCAAGCGGAACTGTCCCGAGAACGATATTCTATCGAGCCCACTGAGGAAGTTCCCCGGATTGTAGCTTCAACGGGCCGAACGTCGTTACGCCAATTCCGTTCGGGATAGGGGCCACCTCGACTGAGAAAAAGCACACCCCCTTGGGATATTGCGTCGTCCTAGCAGCGTAGTAGAACTTTCGCGTGGGGTTCTTGTGCCCGCTCAGATATACCTTAAATCCAACTTCGTCGTGCTTGAGTTCGCTATCAAGGGGACGACCGCAGTAATCGAACAGCTTGCGTATCCCTGCTTCAGCTTGCTGGTGCGTGGCCCAGTGAAACATCTCCGGCTCCATTTCGCCCACTGCATCGCTCACCCGGTCCGCAACCAAGTGCTCCATGAATGAATCGCTCACTTTTTGTGCTGCTACGCGGTCAATCGAGGAACCTGTCTTGCAACCGCTTAACGCTAGCACGGAGACAATGACAGCGAGCAAGTTACATCTAGTCCGCAACGATATGGCAGTTCTGCAGCTCATCATAAGCGACGCAGTCACAGGGAGATTCACGACATAGAACTATACACTCGGGCCAGAAGAGGGCGTTACTGTTGCAAAATCCCCATTACACTCATCTTCCCCGCAAAAAGGCGAACAAACGGCGCAAGCTTGTGCTATGGCCTGATAACGTCAACGATTCGCATGTTGCGGTCAATGCTGCTCTTTAGCGTCGGTCCTCAGAAATCGACTCTGTACGAATCCCGTTATTCGGGCGTATCTAGGATGGGTAGCATCCTTCTGCAATGCTGCATACCATAGTGCGTCGCCAGACAAGTCCCGCCGAGTGTCGGCCCATTTAGGTGTGACTAGCCAATCGAGATAAGGGAACAAGGCGACCGGATCGCCGACTTTCGGTGCAACATTGCATGATCCTCCAATTCCCAGTTCGCTGTCCGTGACGAAATGATGGTCTTCAGTGAACAAGTATGAGACGGTCCTCGTGTCGGCATCCCAAGCAATCGTAAAAAGAACATTCTTGATCTTGATCGAAGTGCATGGGTCATGATGGTCGATGTCGGTCAGGCACTGCTGATCTCCGCTTCTTGCTGCTATAACCTGCTCTGAGACCCGCGAGCCGAGCACAGGAGGACTTACAACCTGCGCTGCGGCTCGGCTCACGGATGTCGCGGCCATGAAGACATAGAAGAGTATGGTGCATGGTCGGTCTACGCTCGTGGAAAGAAGTTGAAGGAGTGCTCGCTTCATAGTTGAGATTCTACGGTGGTTCCTGCGCGAGCCTTTCGTAACGAAAGTCACCCGTCCAAGTTGGCGTTAAATCCCCATTACACGCAATAT
>PMUM01000463.1 GCA_003166855.1 Acidobacteriaceae bacterium
TATCGCAGCCACATTCATCGCTCGGCTCAAGCGGCTTCGATGGGACAGCCGGGAGAGGATTTCGATCCGCAGTACATGCCGGTGGTCGAGTGGCCAAAGGACGCGCACGGCGATGTCTACACGCTGCTGCCGATCTTTCGGTTGCCGAATCTGATCCACACTCGCTCGGGCAATGCCAAGTTCCTCTACGAGATTTCCCACAAGAATCCGTTATGGGTGAATCCCGTGGATGCCAGGAAACTCGGTGGCGTGCGTACCGGCGACCTGATGAAAGTTCATACCGAGATTGGCTACTTCGTGCTGCACGCCTGGGTTACAGAGGGTCTCACGCCCGGCGTGGTCGCGTGCTCTCACCATCTGGGCCGCTGGCGCATTAATAAAGAGGATCAGGTTGAGCGCATGTCGAGCGCGTGGGTTAATCTGAAGGAAGTCGGAAAAGGGCAGTGGAAGATGCGCCAACTCGAAAGCGTTTCACCCTACGAGAGCGCGGATCGTGAAACCAGCCGGGTCTGGTGGAGCGACGCCGGCGTGCACCAGGACATCACGTTCCCTGTGCACCCCGACCCGGTCAGCGGCATGCACTGCTGGCATCAGATGGTGCGTGTGGAAAGGGCTGGCGCCGACGACAAATACGGCGACATTTTTGTCGATACGAATCTCTCGTTCGCGGTTTATCAGAGATGGAAGGCGCTGGCGCGACCGGCGCCGGGACCGGGTGGGCTACGGCGGCCGTTGTGGATTCCGCGGGTGGTGCGGCCCGAAGAAGCGGCTTACTACATCAAGAAGCCGTGAACAGTCCTCACGGCTAAGCAGTCTGGCGAAGAACTCGGTCTTGGGTGGCGCAGCGCTTTTAGCACTGCGATAAAGTCTTTCTTTTCCGTGAAGGCTTTAGCCTCTGAGGCGCTTGGACCGAGTTATTCAGCAAACTGCAAGCCGTCAATGCGGGCAAGATCCAACGCGGCGCTTCGAGCGCTCCGCCACCCAAAATCGATCACACCCAAAGCGTTTCCAACTAACGGGCTTTCTCCAATGGCAGGCTGAACGAGAATACCGAGCCACTGCCGAGCTGGCTGACCACGCCGATCGTCCCGCCGTGGGCCTCTACGATCACCTTGGCGATCGCCAGTCCCATGCCGGTGCCGGGCGCACTGTAACGCTGGTGCTGGCCGCGATAGAACTTCTCAAAAATCAGCGACTGCTCGAATGAATCGATGCCTGGGCCGCGGTCGGCGACGCTGGTCACGAGGCGGTCGCCCTTCGCCTCGCTGGTTACTTTGATAGGCACTCCTGGATCGGAATACTTGCCCGCGTTCTCCAGCAGGTGCATCAGGACTTCGCGAATCCGCTGCACGTCCATGCGCACCTTGGGCAAATCGGGCGCTACCGTGACTTCTACTGGATGTTTTTCGAGCGACGCTTTGGCGTCGTCCATCGCGGGGCGGAGGGCATCTTCGATGACATGCGGCTGCAGATCGAGCTTGAACATCCCCGAGTCGAGCTGAGCCATCTCTGCGGCCTCGCCCACCAGGCGGTTCAGGCGGTCAGTCTCCTCGTCGATGACGGTTAGCAGTTCGCGCCTGCCCTGATCGTCCAGACTGCCGCCCGACAGAAGCGTCGTGACACTGGCCTTGATGGACGTCAGCGGCGTGCGGAACTCGTGAGTGACCGAATCAAGCAACGCGGTACGCAAGCGTTCATGTTCCTGCTCGGCACGGTTCTTGCTGAGTGCCTCGAGGGCGCGCGCTCGCTCGATCGCCAGTCCCGCCAGGCTTCCCAGCGCATCGAGCGTCTCCCGCGAAAGCTCGTCCCCCGTGACGCCTAGGGCCCCCACCGTGCGCATTCCAAGGCGCAGAGGCACATACGAAACGCCTCCCTGTGTGATGGGTTCCCCGCGCAGCAGCGTCGACCGCAGCACGCTCTCTTCGAATGCCGCATCAAGCGACGAACGATAGACCGTAGGGTGATCAGCTGCCATCACAACCACGCTCCCCACCGAAAAGGTCTCTTTCACGTAGCTGGGCAACGCATTCAGCAGTTCGAGGACATTCTCCGAAGCCAGCAACCGCTGGCTCAGGCCAAAGAGGCGCTCGACCTCGCGGCGCCGTTGTTGCGCTCCCTCCGCTTCGCTGCGTGCCCGTTCTGCCAGGTTGCTGGCGACGAGTGCCGTTACCAGGAAGGCAAACAATGCGACCCAATTCTGAGGATCGGCGATGGTGAACGTTCCGACCGGAGGCAGGAAAAAGAAATTGAAGGCGGCGGTGGCTCCCACAGCCATCACAACCGCGTAGCGCAGGCCCCAGTAGGCCGAGGTCAGCAGCACCGTGACCAGAAACATCAGCGCCACGGTGGTGTGATTAAGGCGCAACTTAAAATCAACAGCCGTAATGACCGCAATTGCCGCGACCACAAAGAGATAACGTACGGCCTGCGTGCGAGCCCCGATTTTCACACCCGCATTGTACGATGGACGTGACAATTCCGCCGTGTCGAAAGACAATAGCTGCGATGACCAAGACACCCGAGGAGTGGCTGCACGAAGTTTCACCGGAAAAGCCGAGGGGAATCTTCAAGCTGTTTCTCGGCTACGCCCCCGGCGTGGGCAAGACCTACAGCATGTTAAGCGAGGCCATTCGCCGCGCCAGCCGCGGGGAAGACGTACTCATTGGCGTGGTCGAGAGTCACGGCCGCAAAGCCACTGCGGAGTTAGCCGGGAAGCTCGACCGCATTCCACCTCGCAAACTTGAATACAAGGGCACAACTTTTGAAGAGATGGATGTAGATGCCATCCTGGCGCGCAAACCGGCAGTCGTTGTCGTCGATGAGTTGGCCCATACCAACATCGAAGGCAGCAAGCACGCCAAGCGCTACGAAGACGTCATGGAACTGCTGGAGGCGAAGATCGACGTGCTCTCTACCATGAACGTGCAGCACGTCGAGAGCGTCGGCCCCACGGTGCAGCAAATCACCGGCGTCCAGGTTCGAGAGACGGTTCCCGACTGGGTGATGCAGCGCGTGGACGAAATTGTTCTGGCCGACCTCACGCCCCAGGCCCTGCAGAAGCGCATGGAGCGCGGTGACATCTATCCCGTGGACCGGGCGCAGCGAGCGCTGTCACACTTCTTCCGCCCGGGCAACCTGATCGCATTGCGCGAACTCGCCCTGCGGCAGGTAACGGGAGTCGTCGACCGCAGCCTCGACGCTTTTCTGGACAAGGATACAACGCAGCCCGCGCACACCGTGCGTGAGCGCATTGGCGTTTGTGTCAGTTCGAATCCCGCGGCCCAATACTTGATCGCGCGCGGGTCACGCATGGCACAGGCCATGGGTGGTGAGTTTTACGTGTTCTATATCGACGTCGGCCGCGATACCCGTCCCGAAGATCAGAAGACCCTGGCGGAAAACATCCGCTTCGCCGAGAACCTGGGTGCAAAAGTGGTCCGCGCATCCAGTCGGAGCATTGCCGACGGTGTCGCTCAGCTCGTACGCGAGCACCACATTACCCAGGTGATCTTCGGCCGCTCCGCGCGCACGGGCTGGCAGCGATATCTTTACCTGTCGGCCATCCAACGGTTTCTGCGCGATTCACCGTCGGTCGATGTCCACATCGTTACTCAGGAGGCTCGCTGATGGCCGACCGCCCGCACATTCTTGTCGTCGATGACGAACCGCAGATCACGCGCGTGCTGCGCACCAGTCTCTCGGCGCAGGGCTATGACATCCGCATCGCCAACAGCGGCGAAATGGCGCTGGAGATCATGAAAGACTGGTCGCCCAATCTGATCATCACCGATTTGTCGATGCCTTCCGTTGACGGCATCCAGTTGTGCCGCACGGTGCGAGCTACTTCGCAGGTCCCCATCGTTGTGCTCTCGGTGCGCGACAAGGAGCAGCAGAAGGTGGAAGCGCTCGACGCGGGGGCTGACGACTACGTCACCAAGCCGTTCGGGATGAACGAACTTCTGGCCCGCGTACGAGCGAATCTCCGCCGCGTCCCCATGGATGGCGACCAGGAAGATCCCGTGATCGAGGTCGGCGACTTCCGCATCGACACCGCGGCTCATAAGGTAACGGTCCGCCGCCGCGAAGTACGGCTCACTCCGAAGGAATTTGAACTGCTTGTCTTCCTGGCGCGCCGCCCCGGCAAGGTCGTCAACCACCGCACTCTCCTGGGCGCCATCTGGGGAGGACAAAGTACGGAGCAGGTCGAATATCTCCGCGTCTTCGTCGGACAGTTGCGCAAGAAACTGGAGCCCGACACCTCCTCCCCGCGCTACATCGTCACCGAGCCGTGGGTGGGATACCGCTTCGAGCCCGGCGAATAAGATCCAGCCGTAGGTAGCGCCGGCGTCCCGCCGGCTGTCGCGAGCGCATCTTGCGCTCGCACGCATCCCGCTCAACGGCTGCGAGGGCGTCTCGCTCACCCACCCATGGACAAGGCGCCGCCGCGAAGTCCCACAATTCAACCGCATCTGTAGACGCACCGTCTTACGAACAATCTACGAACCTTTTATTCAATCTTTACGCCTTTCATCGTCAAATCTACTGAGCGCGGGAAGGGGCGAATTCTCCTATCCCGCAAATCACGAACATGCTTCTACTGCTATTGGGGCTCTTGATCAAACTGGGCAAGAAACAAGGTGTAACCAGAGGTCAATCGAAACCTCCGTCTGCTATGGAGCGGTGAGCTGAACGACAGAAAGGCTGAGGAATATAATGTCAACGATTCAGGATGTCTCCGCGGAACAACTGGCGAAACTTTTCCATCACTATCAGGAAGCCTTGGTACATAAGTGCGACGGTCACGAAATCAAGCAAGAAAAGTCTTCCTGGGAGCGCACTCCCCAGGACGAGCGCAAATTGATGGTGGCCGCGGCCCGTTTGGCGCTCCTTGAACTGGCGACGACACCCGCGCAACCGGAACCCCGCCGCAAGTATTACGCCGTGCCGGGCGAGGCGGAATGGGGTTGCTAAGGCACCCCGCCTGCGGACTCGCGGTTGGACTGTCGGCGTTCGCTCGCAAGAGATCTCCTTATGAATTCTTTATGAACTCTTGACTCCGCTCTTACGCTCGGAGTTGTCCAATGAATGTCAGAAGCCTTGGGGCGAATGATAAGCCGGTGTGGTTATGCGAATAGCGCTGGCAATTCTGTGCTCCGTCGCAGTGCTGTTTTGGCTTCGCTTTCTGGTGGCTCTGCTCAGCGAGGTGAGGCACCTACCGCGCGGGGCCGCTCGCTTGCAGCGGCGAGGGACGCTCATCACGATGGGCTCTAAGGTTCAGAAGCAAAAAGGCGAACCGCCAACCGACCTGCGGATCGCCCTGTGATTGCGGGAACCCGCACTCAAAGACGAGGGAATTACCTATGCAGGATGTTCTTTGGATCGCTGTAACGATCGCCTTTTTCGCGCTATCCATTGCGTACGTACAGTTCTGCGATCGCATGAAGTAGGAGAAAGTCATGGACACTCAGTCAATCATCATGCTCATCATCAGCGCGGCAGTGACCGTATACCTGTTCTACGCGCTGTTACGCCCGGAGAAATTCTGAAATGACCCTCAATGGATGGCTGCAGATCCTGGTATTCCTGGGACTCATTTTTGCCGTCACCAAGCCGCTCGGCGTTTTCATGACGCGCGTCTTTTCCCGTGAGCGGACGTTTCTTGACCCCGTGCTGCGGCCCGTTGAGCGCCTGCTCTATCGCCTGACCGGCGTTGATGAATCGCACGAGATGCGCTGGACGGAATACGCCACCACCATGCTGGTGTTCAGTGCGGTGTCGATGCTGGTCCTCTACCTGATCCAGCGGATCCAGGGGATGCTGCCCTTCAACCCGCAGCATCTCGGGGCAGTCACGCCTGAGCACCTGGCCTTCAATACCGCCGCATCGTTCACTACCAACACCAACTGGCAGGCCTACTCGGGCGAGACAACCATGAGCTATTTCACCCAAATGGCTGGCCTCGCGTTTCACAATTTCGCCTCGGCGGCGACGGGCATTGTCTTGGGAATCGCTTTCATCCGCGGGATTGCCCGGCGCCAGATGAATACCCTCGGAAATTTCTGGGTCGACTTCGTGCGCTGCTGCCTGTGGGTTCTGTTGCCCATGTGCGTGGTGGGATCGCTGTTCCTGGTCTCGCAGGGAGTCGTGCAGAATCTGAAGCCCTACGACACTGTGAAACTGGTCGAGCCGCAACAGGTGCAGCGCGTGGGCCCTGATGGCAAAGGCGTCGTCGACGCCAGCGGCAAACCCGTGATGGACACGGTGACCACGCAAACGATCGCGCAGGGTCCTGTCGCCTCGCAGGAAATCATCAAGGAATGGGGCACCAACGGTGGCGGCTTCTTCAACGCTAACAGCGCGCACCCGTTCGAGAATCCCACGCCCATCACGAATCTGTTTGAAATGTTCTGCATCTTCGCGATCGGCGCGGGGCTTACCTACGCTCTCGGACGCATGACCGGCTCTCCGGCCCACGGATGGGCAGTCTGGTCGGCGATGGCAATCCTGTTTCTCGCTGGCGTCACCGTCGCGTACTGGGCAGAGGCCAAGGGGAATCCGCTGTATCCCGCGACCGTCGCGCAACATTCCTCAGCCTCGCAGCCGGGTGGCAACATGGAAGGCAAGGAAACGCGCTTCGGCATCGCCAACTCGGCTCTCTTCGCCACCGTCACCACCGACGCCAGTTGCGGCGCCATCAATGGATGGCATGATTCGTTTACGCCACTGGGCGGCATGGTCCCCCTCGTGAACATCATGCTCAGCGAGGTGATCTTCGGCGGCGTCGGCTCAGGCATGTACGGGATCTTGATCTACGTCGTCCTGGCCGTCTTTATCGCAGGCCTCATGGTCGGCCGCACGCCGGAGTACTTAGGCAAGAAGATCGAAGCCTACGACGTCAAGATGGCCATGCTGGTTTCGCTGGTCTTCCCGCTCATTATTCTCACGCTTACGGGACTCTCCGTAGTCAAAGGCTTCGGAACTGGAGGCATCTCGAATCCCGGCCCGCACGGCCTGACCCAGATTCTCTATGCGTTCACCTCGTCCGCCGGAAACAACGGCTCAGCGTTCGGAGGCCTGACGGTCAACACGCTGTGGTACGACGCAGCGACAGGAATCACGACTCTCGTAGGTCGTTTTCTCATGATCATCCCGATGCTGGCCATCGCCGGAAACCTGGCGCAGAAGAAGTATGTGCCGCCGTCTCTGGGCACGTTCCCAGTCACGACGCCGTTGTTCACGCTGCTGCTGATCAGCGTCATCTTGATTCTGGGGGCGCTCACGTTTTTTCCAGCCCTGAGCCTGGGCCCGATTCTCGAACACCTTCTCATGAACGTCGGAAAGACTTTCTAGAAAATTATGGCAAGTCATCACAAATCTATCTGGGACGTTAACCTGGTTCGCAGCGCGACTTGGAGTTCGCTGCTCAAGCTGAGCCCTCGCAACATGATGGGAAACCCTGTCATGTTTGTGGTCGAGATCGGCAGCGTGATCACGAGCGCGCTCTTGATTCTCCATCCGCACCAGGACTTCCGCTTCAATCTGCAGATCACCTTATGGCTGTGGTTCACGGTCCTGTTTGCCAACTTCGCCGAAGCCATGGCGGAGGGCCGCGGCAAGGCGCAGGCGGAAACGCTGCGGAAGGCGCGGTCAGAAACCATCGCCAAGCGCCTTACCTCCGACGGAAAGATTGAGGAGATTCCGAGCGCCAAACTGCGCGCCGGCGATCTGGTATCAGTGACTGCCGGAGAACTGATCCCCGGCGACGGAGAGATCATCGAAGGCGTCGCCTCAGTCGACGAATCGGCGATCACGGGCGAATCTGCTCCGGTGATTCGCGAAGCAGGTGGCGACCGCTCGGCCGTTACGGGCGGCACGCGCGTTCTCAGCGATTTCATCAAGGTAAAGATCACCTCGAACCCCGGGGAGACTTTTCTCGACCGCATGATCGCACTGGTCGAAGGAGCTTCGCGGCAAAAGACTCCCAACGAAATCGCGTTGAACATCCTGCTCGCTGGACTGACTATCATCTTCTTGCTCGCCGTGGTCACTCTGCAGCCGTTTGCCATTTATTCCGGATCGCCGCAGACCGTCTTCGTGCTCGTGTCGTTGCTGGTCTGCCTGATTCCCACTACGATTGGCGGCCTACTTTCAGCCATCGGCATCGCCGGCATGGACCGCCTGGTTCAGCACAACGTTCTCGCGATGTCGGGGCGTGCCGTCGAGGCAGCCGGAGACGTAAACACCCTCCTGCTCGATAAAACCGGCACGATTACGTTCGGCAACCGCCAAGCAACAGAATTTCTGCCTGCTTCGGGAGTGACCGAAGCCGAGATGGCCGACGCCGCGCAACTCTCCTCGCTGGCCGACGAGACTCCAGAAGGCCGCTCCATCGTCGTGCTGGCCAAAGAGAAGTACAATCTGCGCGGCCGCGACTTTGCCGCCCATGAGGCACAATTCATCCCATTCACCGCCCAGACTCGAATGTCCGGCGTCAATCTCGATGGCCGCGAGATCCGCAAAGGCGCCGCCGAATCCATCGCGCGTCATCTCGAACAGAACGGCGGCAGCATGCCGCCGGAAGTCCGCGCCTCCGTCGAACGCATCGCTTCCTCCGGCGGCACGCCGCTAGTCGTCTCGGAAAACCGCCGCGCCATGGGCGTCATCCATCTGAAAGATGTGGTCAAAGGTGGGATCCGCGACCGCTTCGCTCAGTTGCGTGCCATGGGCATTCGTACAGTCATGATCACAGGCGACAATCCGCTCACCGCCGCGGCGATTGCCCGCGAAGCCGGAGTGGACGACTTTCTTGCCCAAGCCACGCCCGAGGACAAGCTGAAACTCATCCGCAGCGAGCAGGCCGGCGGCAAACTCGTCGCCATGACCGGCGATGGCACTAACGATGCACCCGCACTCGCCCAAGCCGATGTAGGCGTCGCCATGAACACGGGCACGCAGGCCGCCAAAGAAGCCGGCAACATGGNNACATGGTCGATCTCGACTCCAATCCCACCAAGCTCATCGAGGTCGTTGAAATCGGAAAGCAGTTGCTGATGACGCGCGGCGCCCTCACCACCTTCTCTATCGCCAACGACGTCGCGAAGTATTTCGCGATCATCCCGGCCATGTTTGCAGTCACGTTCCCGGTGCTCAACGCGCTGAATATCATGCATCTCAAAACGCCAGCGTCGGCGATCCTCTCCGCGGTCATCTTTAACGCGCTGATCATCATCGCGCTCATTCCGCTGGCGCTTCGCGGCGTGAAATACCGCGCCATGAATGCCGAGGCCCTCCTGCGCCGCAACCTCTTTATCTATGGCGTTGGCGGATTGATCGCGCCCTTCGTAGGCATCAAGCTCATCGACATGCTCATTACGGCGGCCCATCTGGCCTGAGGATTTCAATGAAGAAACATCTCATCACCGCATTTCTGATGACCATCACCACGACGATCCTGCTGGGCGTGCTCTATCCGCTCGTGATTACTGCCGTGGCGCAGGTTCTGTTCAAAGATAAGGCGAATGGCCAGATCCGCTATCGCAACGGGGAAGCCATCGGCTCGCGCATCATCGCTCAGCCCTTCACCTCGGCAAAGTATTTTCACCCGCGTCCGTCAGCCGCTGGCAACGGATACGATGCCGCCAACTCCGGTGGTACCAATCTCGCTCCCACCAACCAGAAGTTGATGGACCGCATTCAGGCCGACGCCAAGACCCTGCATGAAGAGAATCCCACGCAGCTCGTTCCCGTGGATCTCCTCACCACCTCCGCCTCAGGCCTGGATCCCGAAATCTCCCCCGCGGCCGCAGAGTTTCAAGTTGCGCGGGTTGCTCGTGAGCGCAACCTCCCGGAATCCACAATCCGCGACTTAGTCCAGAAGCACACCTACCAGCGCGACCTGGGACTCCTCGGTGAACCGCGAGTCAACGTACTGGAACTCAACCTCGCTCTGGACGAACTGGCCCCAAAGCCCTGAGCACGGGCCTCGCGCCATCTTTGTCTCCGGAAATGGCCATGAGATAATGGGGCAAATTCACACGGCCCCGTAGCTCAGATGGATAGAGCAGCGGTTTCCTAAACCGAAGGTCGGCAGTTCGACTCTGCCCGGGGCCACCATCCCATCCCAGGGCCATCTCGTTGGAAAGTTCCGAATCCGTTCCTCGGATTCGGTACGGTAGCGCACCATTCTTTTACATCGAAAACCGTGTGATGACCGTCACGTTGTGACGTGACAGTGGTTGCTGACCAGAATCACCAGCAAGTTCTAATTTGGGAACGAGGTTGAGTCGCGTGCCAGCAGTAGACCAGACCGCCCATACCCTCGATGTTCTCCTGACCCGCCTGCACGAATCCCACGAACTCTCGGTGTACGACGCGATCGAAAGACTGGTGTTGGTTGGAGAAGCAGTTGGGTTTGGTGCGGATGCTCTCGTCCGCATGCTGGACCGCGGCATGGGCCTGGAAGAACTGATCGAACTGATTGAATCAAGGATGGAATGTTTGCAGCGGGCAACTGAGTTCGCGGTTGAAAACAAGACCGCGGCGTGATTCTTTGCATGGTGAGGCAGCTATGAATTTCTTGGAATGGTCCAAATCCAGCGTTGACTACGGCCAGAGACTCGTGAATTCCGCGCTCGAAGGTGCTCGCGAGGGAGAAGAGGACTTTCTCAGAGAAGAATCGCTTTCTCCAGTACTCGCGGACTCAGCGCGTCATGCGCTCCTGCCGGCTTTGATTGGGGCCTATCTGGGCGCATTCGGCGGCAGCGTGGCCAGCGGGCGACGATCGACTTCGAGAGCGGTTGCTTTTGGCTTGCTGGGTGGAGCGATCGGGTTTGGCGCAAGTCTGGCCTGGAAGAACCGGGAGATGGGAGCGAGCGTCGCTTCCAGCGCGTGGAAAAAAATCCAAGAGACCCGCGATGAGCGTTGGTTTGAAAAGAATCCGATCGATTACGCATAGAAAAGAAGATAAGAAGAAGGGAAAACCAGCCCTTCCGGTTTTAATCCTGCGGCACCTTATCGTCGCGCAGGCAACTTCAGAAAATCAGGGTGTGGACCGTGGTAGGTACCTATTCACCCGCGAATGTTTCAGACTGGCTCGTGCCCGGCCGGAATCTGTTTCTGGCCCTCCAAGTCCTCGGAATTGCCTCTTTCATTTACATCGTGTCAAAGCGGATGATGCCGCTGGTTCGAGCCCAGGCCGATCCGCGCTTTGATCGCCCCCTGACGCGCCTCGGAAGAGTCTTCAAGTTCTGGCTCGGACAATGGAAGCATCCGCGCTATCGCTTCGCCGGAAGTCTCCACATCGTGATCTTCGCCGGGTTCATTCTTCTAGCTGCCCGCGCCTTCTCGGTGCTGATCGTCGGAGTCTCTCCAACCTTCGTGATGCGCGGCCTTTCCGGACGATTCGGCCCCATCTACGAGACCCTTACCGATTATGCGGCAACTGTCGTCTTCCTCTGTATGGTGGTCGCGGCGGTGCGCCGGTTGGTATTCAAGCCAGCCCGCTACGCAGTCCCCGCAAAGTTCGGGAAAGGGCACACTGCCGACGCCGTCTTCTTATTAGGGCTCATCGCGCTCCTGATGGTGGCCGACAGCCTGTTCTCAGCAAGTCGCTTCGCAGGTCACGCACAGCAAGGCCAATCCGCTGAGAGTCTGGCCTTCCTGTCTCTCCCGTGGATGCTCCAGATCGCGATTGCCTCTATGCCTCTGGCAACACTCTGGGCCCTCAACGTGGGTGCCTACCTCGTCCACGCGAGCGCGTTCTACTTCCTGCTGTGTTACCGGCCCTTCGGAATCCAGTTTCACGTGGAAACGTCGCTGTTCAGCGTTTACTTCTCAAAACTGGATCGCGGCACGCTGAAGCCCGTGCGGTGGGATGTCCCCGACGGGCATCTTGACCAGGTGAAATCGTTCGGCGTGAAGACGTTCGAAGATTTCACCTGGAAGCATATACTCGATTTCTATTCCTGCGCCGACTGCGGACGCTGCGCCGACAACTGTCCCTCCAACACGGTCGGTCGTCCGCTCGCCCCGCGCTTCCTCACCATCAAAGCGCGAGACTATGTGTTTCAGCACTATCCAGTCTTCGGCAAATCCAATAATGGCAAACCTTTAATCGGAAATCTTTATTCTGAAGATGAAATCTGGTCCTGCACCACCTGCGGCGCGTGCGAAGAAGAATGCCCCCTCCTGGTCGAGTACATCGACAAGATCGTCGACCTGCGCCGCGGAATGATCGACGACGGCAACGTCCCGCAATCCCTGCAGAAGCCTCTGAAAGCTCTGGAGAGTCGCGGCAATCCCTACGGCAAGATGGAGAAGAAACGGGGCGACTGGACCAAAGCTCCCCAGTTGCAGCCAACCGGCCTAGTTAAAGTGCTCGACGGCAACAACCGCGCCGACACTCTATATTTCGTCGACAGCATCACCTCCTATGACGATCGCATGCAGTCGATCGGACGCGCCACAGTCCGCATCCTCAGCGGCCTCGGAAGGAATTTCGGCATTCTCGGCGCTGCCGAGAAGGACAGCGGACACGAAGTCCGACGCTTCGGCGAAGAGATGCTCTTCCAGGCCCTTCGCGATCACAACACCGAGGCCATCAAAGAGTCCGGCGTAACACGGATCGTTACTTCCGACCCGCATGCCTTCAACGCCCTCAAGCACGACTATAAGGATCTCCCGCCCGTCGAGCACATCAGCCAGGTGCTGGCCAGCGAAGCGAGGGCCGGCAATCTCCGTTTCAACTCGGTTAAAAAATGGCTCGAAAACAAAGACCGCGTCTACACCTATCACGACCCCTGCTATCTGGGCCGCCATAATCAGGTCTACGACGACCCCCGCGACGTGCTCGACTCGATTCCTGGCTTGAAAAGAGTCGAGATGCAGCGCTCTCGCGACCGCTCCTTCTGCTGCGGTGGCGGCGGACTCATGCTGTTCTACGAGCCCAAAGAAGAACAGAGGATGGGCGTCGTCCGCGTGCGCATGGCCGCCGAGGCCGGGGCCAACGTCATCGTCACCGCCTGCCCCTTCTGCATGGTCAACATTGAAGACGCCATCAAAGTAGCGGGCATGGAAGGCAAGATGTCGGTAATGGACATTACCGAACTAGTCGACCAGCACATGGTTCGCGAGGTCGGAGAGAAAAACGTCACCACAGAGAAATTGGAACTTACAACTGTTGGAGGCTGAACATGGAAATTCTGGTTTGTGCGCGAAGAGTGCCCGATACCTCGGAGAACGAGATCGAACTCAATTCCGCCGGAAACGACATTGAGCGCGACGAACTCGTCTACTCGGTGAACGAGGCAGACAACTATGCGGTCGAGGAAGCCCTCCAGATCCGCGATCGAGTCGGCGGCAACGTCACCGTGGTCACAGTCGACAGCGAAGACGGGGAAGAGATTCTGCGCCGTCAGCTCGCCATGGGTGCGAACCAGGCAGAGCTCATTTCCGACGATGCTTTCAACGGATCCGATGGCAAAGGCATCGCAACCATCCTCAAAGCGTTTGTCGAGAAGGGCCATTACGACCTCATCCTGACCGGTGTTCAGGCCGACGACGGCGCTGCCCAAGTGGGCGGAATGCTGGCCGCGATGCTCGATTATCCCTACGCTTCGCTGGTGAATTCCATCGTGGTGGAAGACGGAAAGCTGAAAGTGAGCCGCGAGATAGCAGGCGGCAACCACGAGATCAATGAAATCGATCTCCCCTGCGTGCTCTCAATTCAAACCGGCATCAACGAGCCACGTTATGTCGGGATGCGCGGCATCCGGCAAGTGGCATCCGTGCCGATTCCCACGCTGGCGGGGTCTGACCTCGGCATTAACCAAGGCGCAGTTGGGGAAGCGGCTGCAAAAGTGAAGCGCACCGACTACTTCGTTCCCGCGTCGAGCAAGGGCGCCGAAATCCTGCACGGAAGCAGGGAAGAGAACGCCAACAGAATTCTGGAATTGGTTGCCGCGAAGGGAGGGCTGAACTAATGCCTCGCATTTTTGCTTACATCGTCCACAAGAGTGGAGTTGCCGACGACTCCGCCGCCGAACTAGTCGCGGCGGCTAGAGCCATCGATCCCACGTCGACTCCCACCGCCATTCTCACCGGCTGGGGACCGGACTTCGATCTCGCGTGCAAGTCCGTCAGTTCGTCCTTCGGCGAGACTTGGAAGATCTCCAACCAGGCACTCGCGTACCCAAATGCCGAGTTAGTTCGGCAGGCGATCGTGCGTGTTGTTCCTTCCGACAGCATCGTCCTCATTTCTCACGATCACTTCGGAATCGATCTCGCACCGGGTCTCTCCATCAAGCTGAACGCCGCATTCGCCTCTGACGTTCTGGCCATTGACGGCGTGGAAGGCAACGTCCTTAAGCTCGTTCGCCAGGAGTTAGGCGGACAAGTCAGCACCCACGTCCGCTGCGACGCCTCTTCCGGAGCCGTGATCAACGTTCGTCCCGGCGCATTCAAACCCGAGCCCAGCGCCGCTATCTCGGGAGTCATCGTCGACAAGTCGTCGGAAGTCGGCACTCTGGTGGCCCGACGCCGTTACATCGAGACCATCGTCGCCGAAGCCGGCGATGTCGATATCACCCGCCACAGCCTGCTGGTCTCCATCGGCCGCGGCATCCAGGAAAAGGACAACATTGCTCTTGCCGAAGAACTGGCCGAAGTGCTCGGCGCCGCAGTAAGTTGCTCGCGGCCCGTAGTCGACGCCAAGTGGATGGAAAAGTCCCGCCAGGTTGGTTCCTCCGGAAAAACCGTCAAGCCCAAGGTTTACCTGGCCTGCGGCATCAGCGGCGCCTTCCAGCATCTCGCCGGAATCAAAGGAAGTCCGTTCCTGATCGCCATCAACAAGAATCCCAAGGCTCCCATCTTTCAGGTGGCCGATGTCGGAATCGTGGACGACCTCCTCGAATTCCTGCCCGAGTTAACCAACAAAGCCCGTGAATTCCACGGCGTTGCCGCCAAGTGAGGATGAGCAGATGCTTGCACAAAAGACCCTGAAACTCAGCGTGAAGTCTCTCAAGGAATTTGCCAAGAAGCGCCTGCCCGATGAAGTCCTGATCGAACTCGATGAGCGCGACGAGTGCCCCATCGAGATCGTCCGCGATATGTGCAGCCCTGACAAGCTGGGCATCCAACTCCTGTTCATCCCCGAAGAGTTCGGCGGCATGGGCGGCGGCACCTTCGACGTCTACTGCATTTGCGAGGAGATGGCGCGCATCGATCTCGGAATCGCAACCTCGGTGCTGGCTACTTTTCTCGGCAGCGATCCCATCACGGTTGGTGCGACGCACGACCAAAAGAAAATCTGGCTGAGCCGCATCGCCGATGAAGGACTGCTCTTCGCCTACGGCGCGACCGAACCGGAAGCGGGCAGCGATCTCGGCGCTCTTCGTACCACCGCCGACCGCGTGATGCAAGATGGCCGCATCGTCGGCTACAAGATCAACGGCAACAAGCAATGGATCAGCAACGGCGGCATCGCCGGAGCGTACACGGTCCTGGCCAGCACGCCATCCGGCCCGACTTGGTTCATCGTCGAAAAAGACGCCAAGGGATTCACCCACGACGAACCCGAAGACAAGCACGGCATTCGCCTCAGCAACACTGCGGCGCTCGCATTCAACGACGTCTATGTCGATGCCGACCGTCTGATCGGCGGTGTCGAAGGCCAGGGCCTGAATCAGGCGCAAGCCGTTTTCGGCTACACGCGCCTGATGGTCGCAGCCTTCGGTCTCGGTGCCGGATGGGCCGCGCTCGACCGTGCGATTCCTTATTCCACCAAGCGCATCCAAGCCGGAGCTCCTCTCTCGGAAAAGCAAGGCTATACCCACAAACTGATCGTGCCCCACGTGGCTCGACTCGAAGCCGCCCGCGCCTACATCGAGCAGACCGCCGAGCGCATCGACGCCGGAGAAGGCAGTCTCAACACCGAAGGCGCGATCGCAAAGTACATGGCCACCGAAGCAGGGAACCAGGCTGCCGACGCCAGCATTCAAGCCCTCGGCGGTTACGGCTACACCCACGAATATCTGGTCGAAAAGATCAGCCGCGACGTGCGCATCACCACGATCTACGAAGGCACTTCCGAGATCATGGAGATGACGATCAGCCGCGACCGCTGGCAACTCCACCTGAAAACACGGGGCCAACACTATCACGACAAAGCGCGCGAACTGGAAGCGCTTCATGCTCGTCGTCCGAATGTGGGGGCAGATGTCGCCGCGTTGGCGCATCACGCCCTGGCCGAGCTATTAGAGAAGGCCCGCATCGCCCGTCTCACACGTTACCAGCACATTCTTCTGCGCATCGGAGAGTGGATTGCCTACGCGGAATGCGCGGGCACGCTTGCGCGTCGCGCCGCACTGCTGGCCGAAAACAAGCTGAACGAAAAGGCAAACCGTCGCTTCGACGCCCCAGCGCTCGCGGCGGTGAGCCGCATCTTCGCCCGCGAAGCCGCGCTCAAGGTCGCCGAAGAAGGCTTGCGCTGGGTCTGCGGAGCCGGCGGCGTCACCGACGCCGAGATGCCTGCTTTCGAAGCGAGTTTGCAGTTGCCCGCTGTGCACCGCGCCCAGTCGGGTCTGATTTCTGACATGGATTTTGTAGCCGACGTCCTCTACGCCCGTGCGGTGAAGCCTGCAATTGCCGCCTGACTATCTCGACGCCTGACTATCGACCACGCGCGCAACCGGCCCAGTCCGGCTGCCGAGGAGTGTCCACATGCAAATGCAGATGCAGACAGAAGACACCGCCTATCGAGCCATCGCGATCGTAGGCGCCGGAGCCGTCCTGCCCGATGCGCCCAACATCAACGCTTTCTGGAACAACGTGAAGAGCGGCCGCTACAGCATCACCGAAGTCACGCCCGACCGCTGGGACCCCGCGTTTTACTACGACACCGATCACGCCGCTCCTGACAAGACCTACTCAAAGATCGGTGGCTGGGTCCGCGACCAGGTGTGGGATCCCGTGAAATGGCACCTCCCCATTCCTCCTCGCGTCACCGATGCCATGGACCAGGCCCAGAAGTGGGCGATTGCCGCCTCCCGCGAAGCCCTCGAAGATTACGGCTATCCCCAGCGCCCACTGAACCCCGATCGCGTCGCTGTGATCCTCGGCAATGCCATGGCCGGCGAGAAACATTACCTCACGGCCTTACGCGTGTTCTTTCCAGAGTACGCCCACGAACTCGCCGAAATCGCCAGCTTCGCTGCCCTTCCTGAGGAAGTTCGCACCGGAATCACGCGCGAACTACATGAGCGAATGGGTAAGCACCTGCCCGAAATTACCGAAGATAGCATGCCCGGAGAATTGGCCAACTGCATTGCCGGACGCATCGCCAATATCTACAACTTCCACGGCCCGAATTTCATTTGCGACGCAGCCTGCGCCTCCGCCATGGCCGCGATGAGCGCTGCCGTTGAGGGATTGGTCGCCAACACTTTTGACGCCGTCATCACCGGCGGCATTGACCGCAACATGGGCGTCCAGACCTTCGTGAAATTCTGCAAGATCGGTGCGCTCTCTGCCACCGGCACGCGTCCGTATGCCGAAGGTGCCGATGGTTTCGTCATGGGCGAAGGCTCTGCCATCTTTGTGATGAAGCGTCTCGCCGATGCCGAGCGCGATGGCGACAAGATCTACGCCGTGCTCCGCGGCATCGGTGCGTCGAGCGACGGCAAAGGCAAAGGCATCACCGCTCCCAACCCAGTCGGCCAGAAGTTTTGCCTGGAGCGCGCCTGGCAGAATGCCGGTCTGTCGCCCGCAACCGCAACTCTGATGGAAGGACACGGCACCTCGACCCGCGTGGGCGATGTGGTAGAAGCGCAGTGCATTACCGACCTGCTCAGCAGCCAGCATCTCCCAACGCATTCGGTCGCGCTCGGTTCGGTCAAATCGAACATCGGCCACCTGAAAGGAGCAGCGGGTGCAGCCGGAATGCTGAAGACTGCTCTCGCGCTTCGCGATAAAGTCCTGCCGCCCAGCGTGCACTGCGAGCATCCCAGTCCCGACATCGACTTTGCCCACTCTCCTCTTTATGTCAATACCGAACTGAAGCCTTGGAACGTTCCCTCGGACATTCCGCGCCGCGCCGGCGTCAGCGCCTTCGGTTTCGGCGGCACCAATTTCCATCTCGTGCTTGAAGAGCATATTCCCCACCGGTTGACCGGAAATGGAAAGCGATCGGTAGCCGTCGGCACTCTTCCACAAACTGCGAGCAATGAGGTTGTTATGAATGTGAAGGAAGTCTCCTCTCCCGCTGTGTCCTCTGTTTCTCCATCCGCCTGTAAGACCCCGTTGCGTGGCGCGCTATTGATCGGCGCAGCCTCCGAATCAGGGCTTGCGGAACGTCTTCGCGCCATCATCGCCGATGCCCAGGCCGGCCACGCTCCCGCGCCCACAGCTCCCGCCGAAGCCGATCTGCGCGCCCCCCAGCGCCTGGCGATTGATTATGCTGACGCCGCCGAACTGGCGGACAAGTCTGCCAAAGCACTCAAAGCGTTTGCCGCGAATCAGCCCGCCATGTGGAAAGCTCTGCGCGCACAAGGCATCTTCCGCGGCTACGGTCCTGCCCCTAAAGTGGCCTTTCTTTATACGGGACAAGGCTCGCAATACGTGAACATGCTGAGGCCTCTCTACACCTCGGAGCCGATCGTCGCCCAGATGTTTGCCGAAGCCGATCGCGTCATGACCCCGCTGCTCGGCAAGCCTCTGACCGACTTTGTCTTCGTCGACCAGACTGATCCCGTCGCCGTCGCGAAGGCTGACGTCGATCTGCGCCAGACTGCCATCACGCAACCGGCCGTGCTCGCTATCGATCTCGGACTCACGCGCCTCCTGGCCGCCTACGGTATCCAGCCCGACATGACGATGGGCCACAGCCTCGGCGAGTACGGAGCGTTAGTCGCCTCCGGCGCGCTCCCTTTCGAAGACGCGTTGATCGCCGTCAGCGCGCGTGGTCGCGGCATGACCCGCTTGGCCGTGGCCGACACCGGCAGGATGGCTGCGGTGTTTGCGCCCCTGCCAGAAGTCGAACGAATCCTGAAGACCATCGACGGCTACGTGGTGATCGCCAACATCAACAGCGACCACCAGGCCGTGATCGGAGGCGCCAGCGATGCCGTTAAGAAAGCCATGCAGGTTCTCCAAACTGCAGGATACGAAGTCTCTCCACTGCCGGTCAGTCACGCTTTCCACACCTCGATTGTTGCTCCGGCCAGCGAGCCGTTGCGGCAGGAACTCGCC
>PMUM01000242.1 GCA_003166855.1 Acidobacteriaceae bacterium
GGGGCCGGTGATCGTGGCGCGGTTCCCGTATAAGTCGGACGGCGTGACGCCCGATGGGGGCGTGCACCAGATGTTCACGATTTCGAATCGCACCGACGCTCCGGGGTGCACTACGATGGTGCAGCCGAATTTCACCCAGGCCCAGCAGAACAACGACATTATCTTCCGCCAGGTGACTCCTACGTTCGGCACGGGATTGATGGAGCTGATTCAGGAAAGCGCCATCATTGCCAACATGAATTCGAACCTTACGCTGAAACAGTCGCTGGGAATTTCAGGGCATGCGAACTACAGCGATGATGACGGCACGATCACTCGGTTTGGCTGGAAGGCGCAGAACAAGTCGCTGCTGTACTTCTCGGGTGAGGCGTACACCGTGGAAGAAGGCGTGAGCGACGAAGCGTTTCCCAGCGAAAATGACGAGTCGATTCCAAGTTGCCTGCCGCCGTTCCCGGTGCCGCCGGGAACCAACAAGACCAAGGGCGTTCCCGACGATCGCATGGATTCCGGCGAAGCTCCGAAGTTGCCAGTAAACTTCCCGAGCGATCTGGAGCGCTTCTCGCTGTTCATGCGATTCCTGGCGCCACCAACGCCGGTGCCGCCGACGCAGTCGACCGCCAATGGGCTGGTGCAGTTCAGCACCATCGGCTGCAATATGTGCCATAACAACTCGTTTACCACTCCGAAGTCGACCATTGCAGCTTTGAGCAATGTGCAGGCGAATTTGTATTCGGACCTGCTGGTTCACGACATGGGCCCAACTTTCGCGGATAACGTGTCTCAAGGCAACGCAACGGGGGACCAGTTCCGCACGGCGCCGCTGTGGGGCGCAGGGCAGAGAATCAACTTCATGCATGATGGTCATACCAAGGACATCGTTCAGGCGATCGAAGACCACTTCAGTCTGGGCAATGGCACGTACCCGAATTCGGAAGCGAATCAGGTGATCAACAATTTCAATGCGCTGTCGCAGCAGAATCAGCAGGATCTGGTGAACTTCCTGCGCTCGCTGTGAGTGTTCGGGACACGACCAAGATCAAGGGGAACTCTATGTCATTGTCGAAAGAGACGAATCCGATGCAGGCTCAAGCTGACAAGGGGAAGTGGATCCGCGTAGTCCTTCCGATGGTCCTGCTGCTCGCGGTGTGCACTGCGGCGACCGCGTACTTTCCGAAGGGCGCGAAGGCGTCGAAGCCGACCGCTCCTTCATCTTTGCGGACCAACGTGGGTCTGACTCCGACAGTGACGGCGACCGATCCCGGTCCGCGACCGTTGCCCGCGAATGCCGGCAGTTTCCTCGGGACCTTGAGTTCCAACGAGCAGCAGATTGAGCCCAGTATCACGACGGAATTCAACCGCACGCACGACGTCATCGTCACTTCTCCGACGGACGGTGGACTGGGGCCGCGATTCAATTCGAATTCCTGCGCGAGTTGCCACGCGTATCCGGCGGTAGGTGGGTCGAGCCCGCCGACGAATCCGTTGTTCGCCGTGTACAACTACAACGGCGCGAACAACACCATGCCGTCGTTCATCACTTCGAGCGGCCCAATCCTCGAAGGGCGCTTTATTAATCAACCGGGCACGACCATTCCGGATGGCACGGTGCACCAGTTGTTTACGATCACGGGCCGCAGCGACGCTTCTGGCTGCAACATTTCGCAGCCCGACTTTGTGACCGCCGCTTCGCAAGGCAATCTTGCGCTTCGGCAGGTGATACCGACCTACGGTGACGGCCTGATCGAAGTGGTCCGCAACATCGACATCACCAACAACATGAATGCGAACCTCACCAAGAAGGCGGCGCTGGGCATTACCGGTCATACCAATAACAGCGGAAACGACGGCAGCATTCAGCGCTTCGGTTGGAAGGCGCAGGTTCGGTCGACGCTGCTGATGGCGGCCAACCAGATGAACGTGGAGATGGGCGTCACCAATGAGACGTTCCCGAATGAAATCGACCAGACGCCAGGATGCGTTCTGAATCCGGTGCCGGAGACGGTTTCGAACTTCACTCCCGGAATTCTGACGGAGATGTTCCCGGGCGACGCAGAGCGTGCTGAGTACTTTATGCAGTGGATGGCGCCGCCCACGCCTGGAAAGCAGAATAGTTCCACCACCAACGGGAAGACGCAGTTCACCAACGCGGGTTGCGTCTACTGCCATACGACGTCGTTCACGACGCCGGCGACCTCGCGCCCGGCGCTGGGCAACATCACGATCAACCTGTACTCCGATATTCTGGTGCACCACATGGGGCCGGGCTTGGCGGATGGGCTGCAGCAAGGTAGTGCGGGGCCAGATGAGTTCAGGACCGCGCCGCTCTGGGGCATTGGTCAGCGCCTGTGGTTCCTGCACGATGGGCGCACCAACAACATTGTCACGGCGATTGAAGATCACTACAGCCTGGGGAACAGTTCGTACCCAGCGTCGGAAGCGAATCAGAGCGTGACGAACTTTAACAATCTGAGTCCGAAGAACCAGCAGGATCTGGTGAACTTCCTGCGGTCGTTATAGTCGGATCGATCAGAGCAGTAGCGACTTGCAACACTCAGGGCGCCGCAATCGAAACTGGTTGCGGCGCCCTCCCCTTGCGGCCTGTTGTTTGGTGTTTGCGCGCGACTGACGCTAATGAGATCCGGCGGCGGTGGCGCGGAGCCTGGCCTCGGCAGCTTTCGTGGTTCGCCCTTGCGCTTCGTATAGGTCGGCCAGGCCCAGCCAGAGCTTGGAGTCGCCTGGCGCCAGCTTCACGGCTTCTTCCTGAAAACTTACGGCCTGTGCAACGTCTCCCAGTTGATACCACGCTTTGGCGCGGCCTGTGGCGATCAGCGAATTGAAGCTGGCTCCGAGGGATTCGCCTTCAGCCGTGAAGGGGCTGGTGGTCACGGCCTTGTCCAGTGCCTCCAGCGCGGGCTGCGGCTGGTGCATTTGCAGGTCGACCTGACCGAGCATCATCCACATTTCATGCGGACGGGAGGAAGACTCCGCGGATTGCCGGAAGACTTCCGCGGCTTCCGCATAACGCTTTTGCGTCATGTAGAACAGGCCGAAATCGAACCAGCTTTCATCAGTCGGTTCGAGACGGAGGCTGGTGTGGAATTCTGCTTCAGCTTCTGTGGCGCGGTCCGTCTGTTGAAGGACGAGCGCACGTAGCAGGTGAACATTGGCATTGTCAGCAAAAACTGACTGGGCGTGGTCGAGAGCAGAGAGCGCTTCCGGGTAGCGTTCCAGGCTGTAGAGAACTCCGCCGGCGTTGGCCCACGCGTTGAAGAGTTCGGCTTTCGCTCTTGAGGTCCGCGCGGCGTTCGGGTCAAAGGGCAGGCCGAACGAGAGATGGTCGCAATCAATCTGCAGACGGTCGATAAGCGAGGTCGTTTCAGGAGTGCGCCGCACGAAGATCGCCGAGACTTCGTCCAAGTACACGGGGCGCCAGGACTGGCTTCGGCAAAAGGAGTGGAGCTGCGGGAAGAGTGTCATCCCTTGGTAGCGAGCCAAAGGAACGATGATGGTGTTGATGCCGCGAGCCTCGGCTTCCTGCTGCCATGCCGGGGAGTCTGGGGGCTCGACGCTCAGGTCGTACGCGCGAAAGAAAAGTTGCGGGCCGAACGGGATGGCGCGGCCATCGATGTAGTCGCGGTATTCGGGGAACAGTCGCCAGGTGAGAAAGCCGCCGAGGTTGTAGGTGTTGAAAAGATTGGCCGGGAGCTTTTCGCGTTGCAGGAAGTCGACCGCGCGCTCGGGAAACCACCAGGAGAGTCCGGTCCCGAATGATGCGCGCAGGATGGATCGCAGGTAGTAGCGATTGGAAATGAGATCGCTGGCACGGACGAAGGCCATGGCTGCAAGGGAGAGGGTCAGGAGAAGAGTGGCGGCGGTGACGAGATGTGTTTGAGAGTGGGTTGACGAGGAAGGATCTCGATCTCCACGCATTGCATTTTCGATGGCGGGCTTCGGGCCGAGGAGTTCGTCGAGCATCGCGCCACCAACCACTACTGCGACGCAGGCAAACAAGGCTTGCAGACGGACATGCTGGGTAGCGAGATATGTGGAGGCGATCAGCAATGCGGCCGCTCCCCAGTGCTTTCGCCAGAGGGCGACGATGGCGCCGATGAGGACGACAAACATCAGCCACCAGAAACAACTTTGGGGATCGCGCCAGTCGAGCGCCTGATGCAGACTGGCAGACGAGAGGCGAACGTTCTCCCATTCGACAATCCAGGATGTGTGGAGGCTCTGAGCGCGTTGTTGCCTGATCAGCGCAAGGTAAAGAGAAGGGCCCCAAGGATTCAGGATGGTGGCGGCTCCCGTTAGTGCCAGCCACGGACCCGCACGTTGCAGTCGAGCGCGGGCGGCCTGCCGTTTGGTTGGAAAGGGCAGGTCGAGAACCTCCAGTAAAACATACGCGGCGCAGATTGCGAGGCCGGCGACAAATCCCAAGTGCAGGTTAACCCACGCCACCATGAGGATGGGGAGCAGCCACAGGGGTGATCGGCCGCGCCGGCAGTGCCGCCACAACAGGCTTAGGAACGCGGCAAATAATATCGTGGTGAACATCTCGGCGCGAGGTTGAGTGCGGTTTGCGATCAGAGGCACGGCGACGACAGCGAGGGCAGATCCAATCAGACTCCGGCGGCAAAGCAGGAGTGCGACGGTTCCGGCACATGCGATGGCGCCGAGCCAGGAAAGCAGAGCGTATCCTCCGGTGAGGTAGACGAGGTAGAAGGCGACTCCCGAGAGAACTGGATAGATCCATGGCTGGCCCGCGGCGGTGTAGGAAAAAACGTCGGTGGAGAACACGTGTCGATGCTGCACGACCCATCGGCCGGTGGCGAGCTGCCAGCCTAGATCGAAGTCTTGCAGAGTGTGCAGGCCCGCCAGCAGGGCGTAGGCGATGGCCACGACTGCAAGAAGCCAGCCAGAAAGCTGCACGGCGGTGTGGCGAGATTCCTTGTCGAGTCGGGTGCTGCTCTCAGGTGAACGAGTGGCCATTCGGCAGGGAAGTCATCCCGGGCAAAGCACGCTGGCCTCGCGACGTGAGCCGATACTAGGGGCCACTCGCGAGACTCCAAATCATACAACAGCATGGAGCCGGCGAAGCCTGCGAAAGGGAATCGGCGCTGCTGATTCCGAACTATTTCTGTCCGTTGGCCTTCGAGAGAATGAAGATATGATCGTCGGGCAAAGATTCGATCTGGCTGTCCCCGCCGAACACGACTAAACAGTTGAACGTTGAACTGTATACCGCCGAATGGAAGAAGCGCTCGGGGGCAGTTCCGGTTACTTTCTCGGCGGCCCAAGCCGGAGTTCCTCCGATGCCGTTGGGGAACGTCAGGACCCACGAGTCATAGAGGAACCGGGTTCCGTTGATAGCGTTAATGCCGCCATACATAATCATCCGGTTATTAGTCGCGTCGTATACCGTGCTTTGGCCGGTTCGTCCGTTCGGGGCGGTCCCGGTCGGTGCAAGCTGTGTCCAGGCAGGGGTTCCACTTTGTCCGTTCGCGTTGGAGAGGGTCCAGACGTCGGTAAATCCGCTTCCGCCGATATCGCCAGCGTAGATAGTCAGAACGTTATTAACCGCATCATAAATGGCACTGCTGTTCTCGCGTGCAACCGGCGGCGTGCCGGAGGGAGAAAGCTGCGTCCAGGCCGGCGTGCCACCTTCCCCGTTCGCATTGCTCAGCACCCACACGTCTGAAAGATAACCGGACGAGCAATTCGTGCCGCCGAACACAATCAACGTGTTCTGCGCCGGGTCATACACTGCGGCCTGGTTCATGCGAGAAGCAGGCAGCGTTCCTGCAGCCGTCAAGCTAATCCAGTCCGGCGTGCCGTGGGCGGAGTTGGCGTCGTCGAGAATCCACAGGTCGTTTAGACAACTTGTCGAACTGGTGGCGCCGCCGAAAATGATCATGCGGTTGCTGCTCGAGTCGTACAGTCCGCTGTGTCCAAAGCGCGCGGCTGGAGCGGTCCCCGAGGGAAGCACCTGCACCCAATTCGTGGGGACTTGCGAAACCTGACCGGAAGCGACGATCGACGGTCCGGACCAGACGTCGTTCAACGCGGCGGGCGTCCCGGATGTCTGCCCGCCGAAGACGATTAACTGATCGGTGACCTCATCGTAAACGGCGCTCTGGTGGGTTCGCGGAGCGGGACCGTCCTGGGACCACGTGGCCCCGGACTGCAGTCCATTGGCTTTTGTAAGTACAAAAACGTGATCGTCGGTAAAGGTCTTGGGCAACTGGCTGTCGCCGCCGAAGATCACCATTTCGTTGGTGGTCGGATCATAGATCGCAGTATGACTGGCGCGATATGGGGCCAAGTCCGTGGGTGACAATTGCGTCCAAGCCGGGCTGGCGCCAACTCCGTTCGCGTCAGAGAGAATCCATGTGTCATTTTGTACCGCAGTCGAGCCGGCAACTCCGCCGTGGATGATCATTCGATTATTTGCCGAGTCGTAGACGGCGGTGTGGCCACTGCGGGGATTCGGCGCGGTCCCGGTCGGAGCCAGTTGCGTCCACGTCGGAGTTCCGTTCACATTCGCCAGCGTCCAGACATCGTTGAAGACGGCCTTTGCCGCTCCGGCACCGCCAAAAAGCGTCATGACGCGATTCGTTGAGTCGTAGATCGCGGTGCTTTGCGAGCGGGCGGCAGGCGCGGTGCCGACCGACTTGGATTGAGTCCATTTCGGAGTGGCCACCGATCCGTCCGCGTTGCTTAAGATCCAGACGTCGTTGTAGTAGTTTCCAGCGCAATCGGTTCCACCGAACACGATCATGGTGTTGGTCGCGGCGTCGTACACCGACGCGTGGCCCTCGCGGACCGGAGGCAGGGTTCCCGTTGGACTGAGTTTCGTCCAGGTGGGCGTCCCGCCAACGGAATTGGGGTGCGTGAGGACCCAGAGATCATTCGCGCAGGGTCCAGGAAATCCGGTACCGCCGCCAAAAATAATCATTCGATTGGAGGTGGGATTGTAGGCGGCAGAGTGTCCGAAGCGAACACTCGGAACCGTGCCGGCGGTGGTAACGGAGACCCAGTTCAAATTATTGGCGGTCGATGCTGAAGACTCGATGACGTTCTTTACGGCCCAGACATCGTGGAAGTCGACGTTGGTGGGCGCATGCTGTCCGCCAAACATGATCATCTGCTTGGTGGAGGGGTCGTAAATCGAAGATGCCTGGCTGCGCGTGCCGGGGCCGTAGCGGTTCCACTTTTGCGCGGCGGCGGACGAAGCCAGGAGCATGCTGAAACACACCAACAGAAGGGCCGTGTACAGAGAATTGGACCGGTTCAAGTGAAGGCTCCGAAACGGGCACAGCATGGGCTGGCTCCGGGATGTTCAGGTAGGGCGTTGTGGGGGATACTGCAGCTCTACTCGTATGCCTAGGCAGCATAGGACTGTGGCCCCGCAGCGTCAAGATGCAAATTCCTTCATCTTGACAGTGTGAGCATCGTCGGACAGACTGAACTGCCCTCGTTCGCCTTGTTGAGAGCCAGGAGCGGCTGTGCCTAGACGGTGGGCTCAAGTATGTGCTCTCAGCTGGCGACAGTTTTCAGCTTTTCAGGTCCAGGAGCCGTCCTAATCATGAAGGTGCGGGGTACTCTAGCGTCGGTCAGTCTTGCGCTGACGCTCTGCATTTCTTTCCTCGGCTCCCACCCGCTTTCGTTCGCACAGACATGGACTCAATATGGTCCACCGGCGCGCTTCTCACATACGGCGGTATTCGATCCGGCGTCGAAGAGGATGATTGTATTCGGGGGGCAGAACAGCACCACCGAGTCAGATCTGAATGACGTGTGGCTGGTCGGTACCAGCACTTCGAAGTTTGTGACCTCTACGAGTTTGATTCCCAGCGGCTCGGTGCCAGCGGGCAGGTTCGGGCACGTGGCTACCTACGACCCGAGCAGCAACCGCATGACCGTTTTCGGCGGTGGCACGGGAACGCCCGGTTCGTGCATGAACGACGTTTGGATTCTCGATGGTGCCAACGGTGTGGGGGGATCGGCTGCGTGGCTTTCGATTTCTGCCTCCGGTACAACACCGGCCGCCCGATTGCATCACACGGGAGTGTACGACCCGAATACGAATTCCCTGATTGTGTTTGGCGGGAACAATTGTTCCACCGGATATTTCAATGACGTGTGGGTCTTGAGCGACGCGAACGGCGGAAGCGGCAGCCCGGCGTGGCAGCAACTCTCGCCGAGCGGCACTCCTCCTGCGGCGCGGGAGAGTGCCAGCGCCATCTACGATGCTGCGAACAACGTGATGACTGTCTATGGTGGTGACGCCGGGTCCGCGAGTTTTGGAGATGTCTGGGTTCTCTCCCACGCCAATGGTACGGGTGGAACTCCGACGTGGACGCAATTGTCGCCGACGGGGACGGCTCCCAGCAGTCGCTCCGGGCAAACCGCCGTGTACGACAGCACGAACGATCGCATGATTGTGTTTGGCGGGTTTCACTCGTCCAACGCCTTGTCCGACAGTTTTGTATTGACGTTTGCCAATGGAATCGGCGGGACTCCGGGCTGGACGAAGATCGCAACCAAGGGAACCGCGCCGGCAGTGGGCTTCCACAGCGCCGTGTACGACTCGAGCGTGAACGATATGTACGTTTTCGCGGGATCGAGCAGCCAGGCCAAACTCGCCGGAGATGACCACGCCTTCACGCTGAGCAGCGCGAATGGTACGGGCACGAGTTCGTGGACGCGCGGGGGACCGCCTGCTCGGTATTCGCAAGGGATGTTCTACGACTCGGTCACCAACAGTGTGTTTGTCGTGGATGGTCAGCACGCGCAGACCAATACGAACATCGACGACTACTGGCAGACGACCGGGGTCAATGATTCCTCCAACATCAATTGGATCCCGATCAACGTTGGGGGGAAGCATCCCAAGGCGCGCTGGGGACACAGTGTGCAGTACGACAGCGTCAACAACCGTTTGATGGTGTTTGGCGGCGGGACCGGGTTTCCTGCACCTTGCGTCAACGATTACTGGGTCATGACAAGTGCCAACAATTTGGGGGGTAGGCCGACTTGGGTGGCGACGGTTCCTACGGGAACGCTGCCGGGAATTCGTACTCGCCACAACTCTGCCTATGACCCGGTCACGAACCGGCTGATCATCTTCGGTGGTTACGATTGTGTTTCCAAGTATTACAACGACGTGTGGATTCTCAGCAATGCGAACGCCGTCACAGCCACGCCTGCGTGGACCAAACTGACGCCCCGCGGCACGCCTCCGAGCGCGCGGCAGAGCAGTTCGGCCATCTACAACTCAACCACGAACACTCTCACGATCTATGGCGGGGACGCGGGCGGTGCGCCGTTTGGCGATATCTGGATTCTTTCCAATGCCAACGGCAGTGGAGGCACACCGCAGTGGAGGCAGGCTGTTCCCTCCGGTAGCGGGCCTAGCGCCCGCACGGGACACACTGCGATCTACGACGTGACGAACGACCTGATGACGATTTACGGAGGGTACGACGGTACGAATCTGTTAAGCGACACCTGGGTACTCTCCGATCCCAACGGGCAGAGTACGCTGCCGCAATGGACCGAAATTACCCCACAGACGACCGCTCCGGCGCGGCGCTTCTCGAGTGCGGTGTACGACTCGGTGCACAATCAAATGAATATTTTTGGGGGAGTGTTCACCCTGCCGTCGCTCCCAGACGATCACCTGTTCTCTTTGACGAACGCGAATGGACAACCATGAAGCAGCTTAGCTTTCTTCTTCTCATTTTCTTGGGCTCGGTTACGTTTGTAGGTGCTCAAGTGTGGACCCTGGCGGGTCCGGCATCGCGCCATTCCCACAGCGCAGTCTTTGATCCGGCCACCGGGCAAATGATTGTTTTCGGAGGGCAGGAAACCTCCAGCAGCACAGACCTTAGCGACGTCTGGCTCGGCGTGACCAACGCCCAACAGGACGATCGCTTCAATCAGCTGCTGCCGACCGGCACGCTTCCGCAGGGCAGATATGGCCACGTCGCGACCTACGACCCAAACACCAACCGCATGACGGTTTTCGGCGGAGCGTTGGGAGCGCCTACGCCGTGCGCCAACGATGCATGGATTCTGGATGGCGCGAATGGAAGCGGAACCGCCTCGTGGTTCGAACTGAGTCCCACAGGAACGCTACCGCCGGCTCGCGTATATCACACGGGTGTCTACGACCCGACGACCGATTCGTTGATTGTGTTCGGGGGCAACAATTGCTCCACCGGATACTTCAACGATGTCTGGGTGATGAGCAGCGCGAACGGAGAAGGGGGAACGCCGGCATGGACCCAATTAGCGCCATCAGGCACGCCGCCGGCGGCGCGGGAGAGCGCCAGCGCTATCTATGATTCCGTCAACAATATTATGACCATTTACGGGGGGGATGCCGGGGACNNTACGGAGACGTCTGGGTGCTCTCCCACGCCAATGGAACTGGCGGAACACCGGTGTGGACAAAGTTGTCACCGAGCGGAACTCCTCCCGGCGCGCGAACCGGGCAAACTGCCACTTACGATCCGGGCACGACTCGCATGACGGTCTTCGGTGGAATCAACGGCACAACGACCCTGTATGACTCCTGGGTGCTGACTTCGGCGAACGGAATCGGAAGCCCGAGCTGGATGGAGATCCCAGTC
This sequence comes from Acidobacteriaceae bacterium, assembly GCA_003166855.1. Lineage (GTDB taxonomy): Bacteria > Acidobacteriota > Terriglobia > Terriglobales > Acidobacteriaceae > Sulfotelmatobacter. Next base: position 10,638 of record PMUM01000242.1, read on the forward strand.
ACAGGTACGGCGCCGAGTGTGGCGTATCACAGCGCGGTCTATGATCCGACGGCTAACGATATGTACGTCTTTGCGGGGAGCAGTAGTGCCGACAAATTGACAACAAATTCGCATGCTTTTACGCTCTTCGGGGCGAATGGTGTTGCCAAGACGGGGAATCGATGGATTCTCGGCGGGCCAGCGGTGCGCTATTCGCAGTCCGCGTTCTACGACAGCGTCACTAATAGTTTGTTTGTGTTCGGCGGGCAGCACTCCAAGACGAACCTGGACTTCAGTGACTACTGGCAGGCGTCGAACGTCATCGGCTCATCCAATCTGAAGTGGACGATTCTCTCGCCGGGAGGAAGTCATCCCAAGGCGCGTTTTGGTCATACAGGCTTGTACGACAGTGGAAGCGACCGGCTGATGGTTTTTGGCGGGGCCACGGGATACCCGTCACCGTGCGTCAACGACTACCACGTGCTGGAACATGCCAATAATCAGGGCGGATCGTTGACGTGGTTGTTGTTGAATCCATCGGGCACTCCGCCGCCAGTGCGCGCGTTGCATGCGTCGGTGTACGATTCCGTGACCAACACGATCATCATTTTCGGCGGCTATAACTGCAAGACCACGTACTACAACGATGTCTGGATTTTGAAGAATGCCAACGATGTGAGTGGGACGCCCGCCTGGACTCAGCTTGCGCCGTCGGGCACAGGCCCGAGCCCCAGGGAAAGCAGCAGCGCGGTGTACGATTCGGCGGCGAATACTCTGATCTTGTTCGGAGGCGATACCGGGCAAAGCCAATCTTTTGGAGACATCTGGCTGCTGTCGAATGCGAATGGCACGGGTGGCACTCCTAAGTGGTCGCAGTTGACTCCTTCGAATCACGGACCGTCGGCGCGATCGGGCCACTCCGCGATCTACGACTCGGTCAATGATCGTATGACGATCTTCGGAGGTTACAACGGGGGCGCCATTCTGAGCGACGTCTGGATTCTCTCCGGCGCCAGCGGACATAACGGTGCGGCTTCCTGGACGCAAGACGTTTCGGGACAACCACGGCGCTTCTCCAGTTCGCTGTACGATTCGACGTCGAACGAAATGATCACATTCGGCGGAGAGACCAGTACCAATCCGCTGAATCCCTCGTCCGATATCTACACCTTAACCAATGCGAATGGTCTGCCGTGATGGGATTGTGATTTGTCGTAGTTGATCGTGAAGAAAGAAAGTGCAAAGGAAAAAGAAGAGCGGCCGTGATGGCCGCTCTTAATTTTTTTGCAGCGCTCCATGGAGTTCAATCACTCCAGAAGAATCGGCTTATAGCCAACGGGCGCAGCGCCCGCGGAGATCGAGTGTTGCGTGCCGTCGAGTCCTGTCCAAGTCGTGTAGGCGTTCGACGGGACTGGCTGGTTCACGGTGGTACAGGAGGTGTTGCAGCTTGACAACAGGCTCATATCCCACATGATCGTGAACGGCTTTCCCGCTGCTGTCGTGCCCGCGCAGGAATAAATCGAGCCTGCAGGCTTCGTACAGCTACTGTCCAACGTCGAGCCACTCAGCCATCCGGCGGTGACGTCATAAGCGAGCCCGGCATCGGTTCCCTGCAATTGCCCCTGGCCGGAGTCCCACGCGTACCAGCCGGAAAGCAGAATCGGAGGATTATTCACCGAGGCCCGGAGCACATAGGAAATGGACACGTAAGCTGCCTGCAGGTCGACGGTGGGCGCGTCGGCCGATCCGATGTATCCGTTTTCATCGTCAAAGAATTTCGTGGGCAAGCTGTCGCGTTGAATTTCTCCCACTGCTTCGTTGTAGACGGCGACGAACCCAGTGGGATCCTTAGTCGGCGATCCTCTGCCGTGGAAATTCGTGATGTCGAAGGTATCTTTGCCGATGACGTTTGAGTTTGCGGCCCAGGTACAGGTCTTCCCGCTCGTCGGGAGCGTGATCGAGCCCGCAGGCGCGCTAATGGGGGTCTGTGAGGAATATAGGTTCATCCAACCCCCCGCAGCCGAGGAAAACCCATGGAACGACGGGCTGAGCACGCTTGCCTTGGGATCGGCGCAATGGACGATGTTGTAGAGGTCCCATCCCATGCGAACCATCCGCGGGATGCTTCCCGTACAAGTTGCGGGCGATGGATTGGTTGGGGTGGCGTCGGGGCACCAGAAATTCGGTGAGTCCGCTTCGTTCCAAACTTCGTAATAGGCGATCTTGCCGGCGTAACGGTCGGCGAGGGCTGCAACGAAAGTCTGGAACTGGAGATCAGTCCCGGTGCCATCCGAGGCCACATCGGACGGAGGAGTGCATGAAAAATCAAGGCTCCCATCGCCCGGGGCGCATTGCACCCCACCCCCAAAGCCAGATGAGGTCGGTCCAGGCAGACAAGGACCCGGATCGGGCTGCCCCGAGCATGCGGAAGCCCATGTTGGGGTGTTCCCAAACGTGTAAATCACGCTCATGGCGCAGGGGGTGTTCGGGGCGAGCACGGTGACCGTTTGATCCATCTTGGACCAGTCGTAGACACCGGGGGCGGTCTCGATATTCGCCCACTTCATTCCGCTGTCCCAGATTCTCAATGTTGTAACGGCGGCCACATTGCCAGCCGAATCTGTCGGACACCATCCTTTTGGATTACTGGCGATCTTGTTGAAGTCGGCGGCGAATAACATGTCGTTAACGGTGCGACTGCCGCCGCCACCTCCACCACCTCCACCGGTACTCAGGTGGGTCACGCTGCTGCCTCCGCAGGCGATCAGGCCGGCGAGGACTAGCAGGGGGAAGCCAAGGGCTAGAAACTTGAGGAACGTGTGGGAGCTCGATTCAGGGGATGGGCTCTTAGACATTCTGTTTTTTTCCTCGAGGTTGGGGTGAGACGCTTACCCAAGCGAATATTGAATCGTAAACCCCAGTGTGGCAGAAAAGTTGCACAGTTTTAACACGTTTGGCCCCTGGCCGAAAGGGAGAGCGAGAAGGGCCAATCGGACGAGGACAGGACGCAATCCGCGAAGCTCTCAGCGCGGCAGGGTCGGGCTTTGTTCGGGCTCCCACAGGGCAAAAAAGGTGTCTAAACCCCGCAAAATCGCGGCGATAATTTTCTCTAAACGAAAGACTCCGTATGCAATTTCCTTCATCTTGACACTGTAGTTGAAGGCAGCGACACTGTCTCTCTCGACTCGGTTTTGCCGTATCCCCCGCCTGCCGAGCGATCAAACGTGCAATTGAGGGCTCCGACTTACCTGCGCTAAAACGACTCAATTTTGAGGGAGATACCCCGTGAATACGTGCCGACAGCCCGCCGCGACCACTCTGCGTGAGGGAATCATCTCACATCGCCGCAACAGCGTTTTGACTCTAACCGTGATCGCGATGATGGTGTTGGCCATGGGCGCTTCGGCTGCCTTGGCTCAAAATGCCCTGCCTCTGATTAACGCTCCGCTGTCGCCTGGAGATAAGGCGCCCGGATCAGCGGCCTTCACGTTGACTGTGAACGGCACGGGTTTTGTGTCCGGCGCGACCGTGAACTGGAACGGCAATGCCCGCACCACGACGTTTGTGAGTAGCTCAAAGGTGACGGCTTCGATCACGGCAACGGATGTGGCGACGGCGGGGACGGCGAACGTAACGCTGACCAATCCCGCGCCCGGCGGCGGTGTTTCGAACGTTGCGCACTTCGAGATTGTGAAGACGTATACGACAGCTTTCGGCAAGCTGGATTACGCCACCGATCTGACCCCGCAGGATGTAGCGGCAGCGGATTTCAACGGCGACGGCAAGGTGG
>PMUM01000270.1:0-7272 GCA_003166855.1 Acidobacteriaceae bacterium
ATCCCTTTTTATAGAACTCATCTTCCGAACGGACTGATGTGAATGGAATCGAAAGAGGTCGAAATTTGAGCGTAACGGCCTGTCTTCGCCAGTTGAGCGAAGGAGCACTGCGGCGTACGATTCCTGTTGCACAGAAAGCGAGCGCGAAATTATGGCTACCTACATCAAAGCTGTTGCCGGTATCAGTCTGCTGTTTCTTCTGTTGCAGGTTTCAGTTCTCGCCGCGGAACAGGCGAAGCCGGCGCCGGCAGCTCCGATTCCGACGCAGATTCTTGCCGCGAAAAGAGCGTTTGTGGCCAACGCAGGCGGCGAACAGCCTTGGTACGACGGTGCGCAATTCAGCGGAGGGCCGGATCGCGCCTACAACCAGCTTTACGCCGCGTTGAAGTCGTGGGGCCGATACGAACTCGTAGGCGCTCCAGCCGACGCCGATCTGCTGTTCGAAATACAGTTTATTTGCCCTCCCTCGGTGGCCGCAGGAAATCAAGGCGGCGACAGCCTTGCCGGCCGGCCCTATGATCCACAGCTTCGATTGGTGATTCGCGACCCGAAGACGAATGCCTTATTGTGGACGTTTACCGAGCGCGCTCAATGGGCCGTCCTTCAAGCAAACCGTGACAAGAATTTCGATCAGACCTTGGTGAGAATCGTAAGTGACTTGCAGGGCCTAATCTCGTCATCAGAGAGCGCAAACAAGCCTTAGCCGCAGGGCAAGTCAGAAAGGGTAGCTGGCGATCTGTAGCCGGGTCAGTTGGCGTTAAATCGCGATTACGCTCAAAACCCCAGCTGACGGGCGAACAGGCGGCGCAAGCTGATGCTAAGGCGCGATTTCAACAGCTGCAGCACTTCCTATCGTCTGGTCTCAGTGATCCTGCAACGGCGTCGTCTGCCAAGCTGGAATTTACTGCGCAGGGTTAGGTAGACCCGAGGAGACTGTAGAGCAAGATCGAGAAGACGATCACGGTGAACACAACGTACATGCGGTCGCGCTCTTGCGCAAACCCAAAGATCGAAAAAGCGACTCGTGCTACGGGAGTTGCGATCAGCAGTAAGAGTCCTAACTGGATGATCCCGCGACCATGCATTGCCACTGTGTCGCCGATGATTCCGCGGACGTCTCGAAGGTCCGCAGGCTCGCCACGGAACACGCGGAAGTCCACGGGCGAGTGACCATGCCGCAAGAGATAAATAGCGCCGCCAATCGAGACCACGAGCGCAGACAGAAGTACCCCTGCCCGCAGCAGGTTCCCAAGAACATTTTCAATTCTCTGATCGGTCCAGCTTCGTTCCGGAAACACTTAGATCCTCCCCGCGAGGCCGTTGTAGAGCATCTCAATCGCCAGAAGCACAATCACCAGGCTGAACCCCAGGCGCAGCCACTTGGTATGCACCCTGACCAAAATTCTGGCTCCCAACAAGGAACCAGCGAGAACCCCGAGCATTACTGGCATGGCAAGTCCGGGATCAATGTAACCGCGGCTCAGATAAACGCCAGCGCTCGCGGCGGCGGTGACGCCGATCATAAAATTGCTGGTGGTGGTAGAGACTTTGAAGGGGATCCTCATGGCTTGGTCCATGGCAAGAACCTTCATAGCGCCGGAACCGATGCCCAGCAGGCCCGACAGAGCGCCAGCACCAAACATGAGGCTCCATCCTGCGGGGACATGCTGCACGTTGTAAGTTCTCTCGCCATCGACATCAGGGAAACTACTGTTCTAGCGCAAGCGAGTAGCCAGCGGTTCGGGTGGGACGGCACGTTCGGCCAGTGATCGAGGCTTCCGGGAAAAATAGGCGGAAAACAGCAGCACCACTCCAAAAACAATAGCGATCGCATGCGTAGACACTCGGGTCGCCAGAGTTGCGCCGAGCAGCGCCCCTATGGTTGTCGCAATCTCGAGGAACATCCCAATCCGGATATTCGAGAAGCCTTCTTTCACGTAAGCTGCCGCGGCCCCCGAAGAGGTTGCGATCACCGATACCAACGAGGCACCGATGGCGTAACGGATGTCCACCTTAAAGAACAGGCTGAGCAGAGGAACGAGGACGCCGCCTCCGCCCAATCCGGTCAATGCACCTACCAGGCCAGCGATGAGCGAACAACCGCATACCAGCAGGCTAAACTCCAGAACAGTCATGAAATCCTTTCAGTGTCTACAGCGCAGAACAACAGAGTCTAAATGCAGTAGAGGAGGGAAGCTTCGGTTTTCTGCGCGCGCAGCCACTGCTGTTCGACTGTCGCGACGAATGATTCGATTCTCTTTGAGCGAGGAACGTACATCTTCACGCAGTGAGCAATTCCGCACAGACTCGCTGCCGCCGAGAATGTCCTAATCATTGCGAGGGGATACCAAAACGGAAGCTGTGGGTGTACCGTCGGCCACGGCGGGGAACCAGAATGCGAGGGAGCCTTCATGACCGATGCCGAGCAGAAGCGGATGCTAAGGTTTTTACAAACCGTTGAGTGCTTGTTTTCTGAAAATATGGCTTTGAAAGCTGTGCTGCGTTCGCATCAAGTGCCAGAGCCAGTGTGGCATAAGGAATGCGACGATCTGATGAACGATCCTAAACTTTCGCCGCTAGTCCGTGCAAAATTTCAGCACCTCTATCGTGAAATTGAGCAAGCTCGCGATGAATCCGAGGCATTTGCAGCACTTTTGCAAGACCTTCCAACGCCGAGGAAAGCGTGGTGGAGCTAGTGAGAAACACTTCTGGCACACAAGCTCTACAAAGAGTTTAGTGCGGGAGGAAAGTAAACCTGATCGATTCCGGAGCCAATACCACCGCCGGTGGCCCACCTTTCGAGCGGTGTTCCGTATACACCATTTCATCTGAGGGTGCCCCATCCTTGCGTTCTTTGCAAGACCCTGCCCTGGCGAAGCCGAAGGGGTGGGCGGGCGATGCTGCCGACCTCGAATGCTTTAGAAACACCGGGAGAGACGAAGACAGGCGGCTAGCGAACGTGAATAATCGCACGAAAGTGCGCGAAAGATCGGGCACTTACCCAGCCAGCAGCGCCACTCCCGCCGCCACTAGCATGGCAGCGATCCATCTCCGCTGGTCCACTTTTTCATGCAGAAAAACCTTCGCCGCGAAGGCGTTCCCGATAAACGTAAGAGACGCGGCGGCGGGAGCCACCAGACTCACATCTCCCCACGACAGTGAAAACAGCAGGCTAAAGAACGCGACCGCCATCGCCATCAGGCCCAGAAAAAAGTTCGAATTGCCCAGGATGCGTGAAACCACCGTCCACAGTCCAGCACGGCGCCACAGCGCGTGCACATCGCCTACTTGCTTCATCGCCCGCGCCAGCAGAACGTCGCCCACCACCGACGCGAACACGATGACCAGAATTCCGCCCCAGGTGTAAGCACTCTTCATCGCTGCACCCCACCAGAAACCACCTGTGTGTCATCCTCAGCGGGTGCCCCATTTCTCGCCGCGTCTTTTGCGGCGAGAAGCTTGTCCTGAGCGGATTCGAAGGATGGGGATTCTGGATGCTCGTGATCGTGTGCCGTCAGCGCCGGTCCGCCCGCCACAAATCCAACACCTCCCGAGATCAGCGCGATTCCCAGCCAGCGCATCGGGCTCACATTCTCATGCAGCGCGAACTTCGCCACCAGCGCCAACAGAACGTATCCCAGCGAAGTGGCCGGCAGTACATAGGTAAGGTCAGCCCAGGAGAGCGAATTCATGTATGAAGCAAAGAACGCCAGCAGAAGAAGAATACCCACCGCGACAAACGGATTCCGCACCGCGAAAATGACGCCTTGCAGATGACGGAGGGAAATGTTGCCGGTCTGCTTCATCCCGTGCGAAAGCATGGAATCACCAGCCGCTGCAAAGACGGTGACTCCAGCCAGCACCAGATACTTGCGAAAGGTCACTGAGACTCGGGTTTCAAGGTTTCAAAGTTTCAGGGTTTCAAAGACGCCAATGGATTCAAGAACACCTTGAAACCTTGAAACGTGAAACTTTGAAACCTGCCGTTGCTACGCTTTCACCGGCTCGGCCGCGGCTGCCTCTTGATGATGCTTCTTCACCATCTTGTTGCGCGCCGACCGTAGCTTCAAGAAGCTCTTCGCCTCTTTGTACAGCCGCTTGCGATCGTTGCTGTCAAACACCGCTCTTCTCAAGATGCGGTACACGGCTTTTGGACGGAAATAATATTCGTCATAGAACCGGTGGACCGCCGACATGATGTCATCCGCCGGCAGCCCCGGATATTGAATCTGGGCAAGTTGATGTCCGCCTTCGTCCACCATCTTGTTGTCGCCGACCATGAATCCGTTGCTCACCGCATAGTCGTACAACTCCGTACCCGGATACGCATGCGCGACCGAAACCTGAATGGTCTCAACATCGAGTTCCTTGGCAAACGCGATGGTGTTGTTAATTGTTTCGTGCGTCTCGCCCGGCAAGCCCATGATGAAGTCGCCGTGGATGACAAGCCCCAGTTTGTGGCAGTCCTTGGTGAACTGACGCGCCCGTTCAATGGTCGCGCCTTTTTTGATGTTCTTCAGAATCTGCGGGTCTCCCGACTCGTAACCCACAATCAGCAGCCGGCATCCCACGTCCTTCATCGCCTTCAGAGTTTCGAAGTCGGTGGTCACGCGCGACGTGCACGACCAGGTCAGCCCCAGCGGCTTCAGCTTGGCGCACAGTTCGATCGTGCGCGCCTTCTGAATGTTGAACGTGTCGTCGTCGAAGAAAAATTCCTTCACTTCCGGCCACATCTCTTTGGCCTTCGCCATCTCGCGGGCAACATCGTCGGCGGAGCGTTTCCGCCACGGATGTCCGCTCAGCGTCTGCGGCCACAAACAGAACGTGCACTGCGCCGGGCATCCACGCGTGGTGTAAAGCGACACGTACGGGTTCAGCAAAAACGGCACGTTGTAATTCTTCACATCGAGATCGCGCTTGTACACTTCCGTGACGTGCGGCAGTTCGTCCAGATTCTGAATCTGCGGAGCGTCAGGAGTGTGCACGATCTTCTCGTCTTTCAGATACGACACACCCGGAATATCGGCCAGCGGCTTGCCCTTGGCGTAATCTGTCACCGAGTAGTCAAATTCCTTGCGGCAAATGAAATCGATCTCCGGGCAATCGCGCAGAGACTTTTCCGGCAGCACAGTCACGTGCGGTCCCACAAAGGCAATCTTGATCTTCGGATTCGCCTTTTTGATCGCCCGCGCCAGCAGGATGTCCCCCGGGAATCCCGGCGTCGACGTGAACAGCACCAGGAACTCATACTCCTTGGCGATGTTGATGGTCTCCTCGCCCGACACGTGGTGCGACGGCGCATCCAGCAACCGCGCCCCCTCCAGCATCCCCGCCGGATAAGCCAGCCAAACCGGATACCAGAAACTTTCAATTTCGCGGGTGGCGGGCCAACGGGAGCCGGCGCCTCCGTCGAAGTTTTCAAACGATGGGGGATTCAGAAAAAGTGTTTTTAGAGGCATAGTGGGTATTCTTTAATTTTAGCATTCAGACAGGGATATTCCGGGATTGACCCCGTGTTTCTGCAGGTTCCCGTTTAACCCCTGGTACATGACCTAAGCGCTTGATTCCAATGTACTAGCCCAGCGACGAAAAAGGAATGTCGATAGGGTGAATGAGCAGTTGGATGCAGTGAAAGGGGAAACGGTGCGCTAAGCGGGAGTAACTATGGTTTGATGCGGAGCAGTTATTGGGCTTCGCCGGAGGCTGGAACGCGGAAAGTCAGGCCTCGATCGTCGTTCGCTTTCGTAGTGGCGGGAAGGTCTAAGTCTGACAACGGAATCTTTTGGGTGTGCTGCGGAGCGAAGTTCCAAAGAGTCTGGCCGACGATCGCGTAGTTCTTGATTTCCTGTTTGTGCTGGTCGCGGAAGACCAGAACCGTGTCCGGCAGGACTGGCGCACCTTCCGCCTCGCGCTGCGGCGGACGTGGGGCGGGATCGGAACGCGCGTAGATATCCTGATCGCCGTCGGCCTCTTCCTGTTGCCGCATGCGCTGCTCTTCGAGACTCTGCTGGTTCATCTCGTTGGCGGTGGCTCGGTCGCTCGTGTAATCTTCGTCGTAAGAAGAACCGGAATCCCACCACCAGGGATCGTAATATCCGCTATACGCCCACGGATATCCATAGCCGTTGCGATACCCTCGACACGCATAGCCGTAGCAGTTGTTGCGGAACCCGTAGGTGCGAATGCGGGGACCGTGGAATCCATTGTGGAGATACGGCTGATGCGAGAAGCCGCGTTGGGAATAGGAAGGACCGTGTGCAAAACCGCGAGAAGCAGCCGGGCCGGATCGCATCCCGCTGGAGACGTGGCCGCCACCGCCGCTGAAGCCTCCGCCACCGTGGCCTCCGCTAAAACCTGCGTGACCGCCAAAGCCTCCACCATGTCCGCCGCCGGCGTGACCTCCGCCATGCTGCGCCCACAGGGGCACGGCCAGGAAAAGCGCGAACGCCGAAATGGCCATCAGGCGGCGCATAGCTAAAGTATACGCCTGATCACAAGGAGTCACTTTGTCAAATTCTGTTGCCGAGGCGGACAAATCGGACAGAATGCCGTTTACGCGATCTCGGTCCGAACTAGGGTTGTGAGCGTAATAGAGATTTTACGTCAATTGACCTCAAAGGCTCTTTGACACGGAGGTGTACGATTCTCGATGGTATAGCCCACATGCCTCTCGCTCTTGCGAGGGGTCGAGAGAAGGGGATTTATGAAGGGCGAAACGAAACTACAGTTATTCCTGTTGTTGGTGATAGTAACGGCGTTGTTCTCCTTTTCGGCGTGCAGCAGCGGCGGGAACTCGACGACCCCACCTCCAACCACCTACACAATCGGTGGCACCGTGACAAACCTTGCTGGCACCGGTGGCGGACTGGTGTTGCAGGACAATGGCGGCGACAATCTGCCGGTCAACGCAAATGGAAACTTCACGTTCGCCACTCCCATCGACAGTGGCGGCACTTATAAGGTCACGGTTCTCACGCAACCTTCCTCACCGGCGCAGACTTGTGGCGTGACGCTCGGCACTGGGACTGCAACAGCCAATACCACAAACGTCGCCGTCGATTGCGGGCACAACGAATGGACGTGGGAGAATGGCGCTAATGTCATCAACCAACCGGGGACGTACGGGACTCTAGGGACTGCCGCACCAGGTAATGTTCCCGGGGCACGATTCGGTGGCGTTAATTGGACAGACGCGACTGGAGATGTCTGGCTGTTCGGTGGATATGGTTTGGACTCCGCCGGGACGTCCGAATTCCTCAACGACCTGTGGAA
>PMUM01000270.1:7397-7567 GCA_003166855.1 Acidobacteriaceae bacterium
ACCAACCGGGGACGTACGGGACCCAGGGGACGCCTGCCCCGAGTAACGTCCCTGGGGCGCGATTGTTTCATGTCAGTTGGACCGATGCAGCCGGAAACTTCTGGCTCTTTGGCGGGCTCGGTTACGACTCGGTCGGGAACAACAGTTACCTCAACGACCTGTGGAAGTAC
>PMUM01000056.1 GCA_003166855.1 Acidobacteriaceae bacterium
TCCGTAGCTGGCGTAATATCCCGATTACGCTCATCTTCCGACCTGTTTCGAACGTTTCAGATGTGGGCTGAATCGAAAGAAGTCGAAATTTGAGCGCTATGGCCTGCTTACAACAGTTAACGGGAGTTTCTTAGTGGAACGTGTAGACTGTTTGACCATGAGAGGTTTAATCGTCGAGTTCTTGCTGCTGCTCACTGCTTTAACAAGCCAATCGCTCGCGCAGGCGTTGCCATCCATTCCAGAACCAGCCAAAGACCCATTCGTGGGTAAGTGGAAGGCGAACGCAGACAAGTCTCGGGCGCTGTATAAAGCAAACGCACACACGTCTCAACCGCTGTATAACGATGCACCAGGCTCGGACGGCTTGCAAACGTTGTCTCGGGACGGAGACTACCTCATCTCCTCCTATCGAATGTTTGACGGCGATCATCGTGACAGGATGCGTTGCGATGGGGTGCTCCATCCGGTGGAACCGCCCCGGCAGATGTCCTGCACGTACCTAGCTGCAAACCGTATCGAAGGCGTCACAGTTGCTCCTTCCTCTACCCAATCGACGTTCTACTGGACGCATGAAGTATCCCCGGATGGTCAGGAAATGACATTTTGGCTATACCTGGACAAAGCTAGGAAAAAGATGGAGCGCGTATGGGTGAGGGATCGCGTGAAATGAGATCGGGGTCCGGCACCTAGAGACAAGTCGCGACGATGGCTGGCGAAATATCCCCATTACACTCATCAATCCTTCGCGGTGGGGTTTTGAGTGAAATGGCCTGTTAACATTAGTTATCGGATCGGCGTTATCATTGCTTCGCCAGCAGACTTCCGGCTTCAGCCGCTGAGGGAAGAGGTTCCGCTGATAGCTAAGGCACCACCTGGAAAGCCACGTTGCTGCTCAGCTTGCGGCTGGCAGTAGTCACCTCGATCCTGCCGGTCGTTGCCCCAGCGGGAATACTCGCTGTGATCTCAGTCTCCGAAACTACCGTGAATGTCGCCGCGGTGCCGTTGAAGCTGACGCTGGTTGTGCCGGTAAGATTGTTTCCCAGGATGATCACGCTCGCGCCCACTTTGCCTGAGGTGGAAACAGGTTGAACGAATGGGCCGAGTCCAACTGACAAGCGGAAGACCGTGCCGCAGCCGCCCGAACAGGCACTACTCGTACCGCCAAACAAAGCTGTTCCGTAGAAGTTGCCATTCGTGGCTTGCAGCAGCCCCGCATACGGGCCATCCCCGTCAGCGCAGTTGGCTTGGGAGCAAAAGCTGTAGAGCGTAGTGAGCTGGCCCGCTGGAGTGATCTCGAACAGGGTGCCGCAGCCGCCGGAACAATCGGTTTCGTCGGCACCACCGGCCGTAGTTGACCCGAAGAAATTCCCGTCGGTGGCCTGCACCAGCCCTCCGTATGGAGCGGTCCCATCGGTGCAGCCAACCTGGGAGCAAAAGCTGTAGAGCTCGGTGACGTGGCCCGCTATGATTCCGAAGATTGCTCCACAACCGCCCTCGCAGTCTTTCATATTGGCTCCGCCAATCAGGGTCGTGCCGTACAAGCTTCCGTTGGCGGCTTGCATCAGCCCGGTTCGCGGATTCCCACCGTCCAACCCATTGTGAAAGCTATAAAGGGTGGTCTCCTTGCCCTGCGGAGTGATTTCGAAGACGGTACCCCAGCCATTAAATCCGCCCGTCGGGGTCAAGCCATAGAAGCTCCCGTTGTTGGCTTCAATGAGCGCGGACTCGGGGAATTGGCCGCAGTTGTCCAGGTTGCAGAAGCTGTAGAGAGTGGCCAGTTTGCCGAGGGGCGTGATTTCGAACACCGTGCCAAAGCCTTTCGTGCCGCCCCCGTTCGTCGTCCCGTAGAAGTTGCCGTTGACGCCCTGAATCAGCCCCGCCTCCGGGAAGTAGCCGTCGAGGCAGCTGGTTTGACGGCAAAAGCTGTAGAGGGTGGTCAAGACGCCGCCGGCGTCGATTCTGAAGACTGTGCCGTATCCGTTGGCCCCTCCGGCCCCGCCTTGCAGGGTGGTGCCGTAAAAATTTCCGTCGTTGGCTAGTACTAACGCTCCTAACGGGCCTTTTCCGTCTGCGCAATTGGGCTGGGAGCAAAAGTTGTAGAACGTGGTTAGCGCACCGGCCGGAGTCAGCTTAAAGATCGTGCCAGCGTTGTTCGCTCCACCCTGAGGCACTGTCCCGTAGAAATTCCCGTCAAGACCTTGGACGAGCGATTGACTAGGGACCGCACCATTGGTCGAGTCGAAACTTGCCAGCGTCGTAAATGTCTGGGCAGAAGAAGTTAGCGCTGTCGCAGCACAAAACATGAGAACGAGGCAGGCCATCTTTGCAAAGCCAGAGTTCTCGGTGCGGCTACATTGTGTTCTGCGGGCAGGAGTGAACGGTCCAAAACTTTTTAGCCTCGTCATCGGGAATCCTTTCGTCGTGCTGGATGGAAGTTTTCGTGCGAAAGCAGGAATGGTCCTCTACGGTCCAAAAACATACGCGACGCCGTTGGCGGGCGCTCCGGCTGCCAAAACTGAACCGCTAATCGCAACCGGGCAGCCGTATTCCCCCCCCTGTCACAGTTGCTGCTGAAGTTGCAAGCATACTTTTCCAGCCTGTGGCAGGCTCGGTGTAGGCGTAGGCGGTGCCGGTGGTGAAAGTAGTTGCAGAGCCGATTGCGATCTTAGTCGGCGAAACGGCGACTCCGTTCCCAAAGAAATCTCCTA
>PMUM01000035.1 GCA_003166855.1 Acidobacteriaceae bacterium
TTCCAGCCCCACCGCTACACCCGCACCCGCGACCTGATCGAGGAATTCACCACCGCCTTTGACGACGCCGATTCGCTCTTCGTACTCGACATCTACGCCGCCAGCGAGAAGCCCATCGAAGGCATTACGGGCGAGACCCTGGCGCAGCGCATCCGCGAGAGAAACGCAAAGAACGGCCGCTACGTAAGTTCCCCCGCCGAAGCCGTGGATGCCGCCACCGCAGTCGCGCAAGACGGCGACATGATCCTGACCCTGGGCGCTGGCAGCGTCTCGCAGTTCGGGCCGATGATTCTCGACAAACTGAAAGAGCGGGAAGGGCAGGGCGGGTAAGATAAAGACCGGCCGTTCGCCGTCACTTCGAACTCGCGCAGTTCGTATTCGCCCCTCGGCGCTACAGAACTGAACTCCGGGCCAATCTTGGCGATCGTGGTACGGGGGGAAGAAGGCGGAAAGCATACTTTTTCCACCCCGTGGAATGGAATTCTGCCCTTAGTCCGGAACTTTTGCCGCGCCTCTCCGTATCTTCTCTTGCTAACGGATTTTGCAGTCCTTCGTCTATCAGCCATAAAGGGTTAAAGCAATGAAAATGACACAAGCATGGGGATGGCTGGTCGCGGCAGTCCTGGCGGCCGGATTGAACGCGAGCTACCACAATGGCGGCCTAGAGTGGGCGCACCAGATCGCGGACCGCGTCGAGCAGGGCTCGGCGGCCGTACTGGCGCAGGCCTCGGGACACGCCGGCCAGTTTCTGACCGAGGCGCGGCTGCTGACGGCGCGGACCGAGACCGCGTCCTGCCCGTTCGCCACGACGTTGACTCAAGTTCAGACCAGGATTGCACGCTCCTCCGAAACAAGCGTTGAACGTTTCGATGTTATGTCGGCCCGCGAAGAGCGCCAACTGGCGCGGTTGGAGGCGAATCGAGCGCGAATGGAAGCCCAGATCGCCAGACAGACTGCGCACATCAGGATTGCGACCGCGGCTTTTGCACCGATTGCTGTAAAAGCGATGCCGGCTCCGGTGGTTTGCCCCCGGGTTCGGGTGAACGTTCCGCGGATGCCGATGATCAAGATACCGGTCGTGCCGGTCATTCATATCGAAACCGCCTCCGCCGGGCCGGTTTAACCACCAAGATTCAGTAGTTCCTCCTGGAACTTTGCCTCCCCGGCAAAGCGGGGCGCGGAATACCAGCCGCGCCCCCTTTTTTCATGTGGCGGCGGCCGCCTCGGCCGTCGGGTTTAGCCCTCCGTACCCAATCCGGTTCCCACCTGTGCAAATCCTTTAACTTTTTGTCTATCTCATTTCGAGAAATGAAGTTATATTGAAAAAGCTCAGCGATTCCTCACGACAACTGACCTGAACTGATGGCGCGGAAACCTAGCGGCACCATCTTGCAGGAAGAGTTGTACCCACCCAGCCCCGAGCCGGCGCGCGAGGAGTTAGACGATGCGCGGCTGGTGGACATGGATGTAGACGAGGAATCTCCCTTCCTGCGCGGGCAAAAGCGTGTCTCCGCCCGCCGCAGCTCGCTTCCCAAGAAAACTGCCAGCCGCCTGTTGTGGGCATCGATTGCCGCCGTGATCCTGTGCGCCGCCGCCATCGCCGCCGCCGGTCTCTACGAATACGGCGAGCGCTCGTGGCGCTTTCGCGTCGATTCCAGCGACAACATCGACGTCACCGGCATGCAGAACGTGACCAAGGCACAAATCATGGAAGTGATGGGCGCCGACATTGGCCGCAATATTTTCTTTATCCCGCTGGCCCAGCAGAAAGCGCAACTCGAACAGATTCCCTGGGTCGAATCGGCCAGCGTGATGCGCTTCGTGCCCAACCGCCTGAAGGTTGAAATCCACGAGCGCACTCCGGTGGCGTTCGCCCGCGTCGGCCCGCGCATTTCCCTAATCGATGCCGGCGGCACGCTGATGGAGTTGCCGCAGAAGCACAAATATTCCTTCCCCGTCATTCTTGGGATGAATCCTGGTGAGCCGCTTTCCACGCGCGCCCCGCGCATGAAGGCCTACAACGAACTGGTGCAGGAACTCGATTCCAGCGGCGCCCGTTACTCGCAGGACCTGAGCGAAGTGGATCTCTCCGATCTCGAGAACTTGAAGGTCCGAGTGAATGATCCCGCCGGCGACGTGCTGGTCGAACTCGGTTCGTCGGATTATCTGAAGCGCTACAAAACCTACGTAAGCCATGTGCAGGAGTGGCGGCAGCAATTCCAGAAACTCGAATCGGTCAACCTGCGCTATGACAATCAGGTGATCGTCAATCCGGATATGGAAGGCCGACCTAAGCAGCCTGCGCTGGCCGCTTCGGCCGCGAGGGCAGCTGCCGCTGCGGGTGTGAAGCCCGCGGCGCTGATTACGCGCCTCAATCCGCATGACAAGTCTCTGCCCAAGCCTGCGTTTGAGTTGACCGAGAAGAAACTGGATCCGAAAGCGGCGGCTGCTAAAAAGCCAGCGGCCAAGCCTAAGGCGAAGAAGACGGTTGCGAAGGCCAAAGCGCCTGCTCCGAAGAAGGTCGCGCCCAAAGCCCCGGCAGCGAGTTCGAAAGCCGTAGCCGCCGCCACGCACAGGGCGCCGCAGAAGGCGGAAGCGAAAAAATCTGCGCCGTCTGCGCCGGTGCATCCTGCGATTCCGAAACCCAGTGCAGCGATTGCAAAACAGCAAGCCAACACGAGTTCAGACTAACGATTGATGAACTATTAACGACGTCGAGGAATTCATAAGCAATGGGGAACCAGCAGGGAAGTTTTCTTACCGCGATCGATGTGGGCAGCGCCAAGACCTGCGCGCTGATGGCGGAGGTGACCGACACTGGCCTGCGCTATCGCGGGCACGGCGAGGCGGAATCGCGCGGCTCGCGCAAGGGCGTGATCGTGGAACTCGACAAGGCAGTGGCGGCGATTCAGAAAGCCGTCGAAGCCGCCGAAGACATCGCCGGTGCGGCAGTCGAGCACGCCATCGTGGGTATCGGCGGAGCGCACGTGCGCGGCATCAACAGCCACGGCGGCATCAGCCTGGGCACGCGTCCGCGCGAAATTGGACGCGACGAGATCAAGCAGGCCGTCGACCGGGCTCGCGCCATCCCGTTGCCCGCCGATCGCGAGATTCTCCACTTATTGCCGCAGGAATTTATTCTCGACGATCAGGCGGGAGTGCACGATCCGCTCGGCATGATGGCAGCCCGCCTGGAAGTGCGCGTCCACATGGTGACCGCCGCCACTAGCGCAACGCAAAACGTGATCACGGCGGTCAACCGCGCTGGCGTGCACGTCGACGACACTGTGTTCGAGCCTCTCGCCGCCGCCGATTCTGTGCTCCGCAACGACGAGCGCGAACTCGGCGTGTGCCTCGCCGACATCGGCGCGGGCTCGACCGAACTGATCGTTTTCCAGCAGGGCGCGGTGGCCTACACCGGAGTGATTCCGGTAGGTGGCGATCACTTCACCAGCGATCTGTCGGTAGGGCTTTGCACGCCCCTTGCCGAGGCGGAGAAGATCAAGAAAATTTACGGCAACGCGATCGTGACGCTGATTCCCGAAGGCAATGAAGTGGAAGTTCCTTCGGTGGGCGACCGTCCTTCGCGCCTGATGCCGCAGCGTCGCGTGGCAGAAATTCTCGAGCCTCGCGCGCGCGAACTGTTCGAGATGATGCGTGAAAGTCTCCGGCACAGCGGCATGTTCGACGTTTGCCTCGCCGGCATTGTGCTCACGGGAGGCGCGTCGCGGCTCCCCGGAATTTTCGATGTAGCCGAGTCCGTATTACGCCGGAGTGTGCGCCTGTCCTGGCCCGCACCGCTGGCCAAGATGCCTTCAACCTTATCGGAGCCTGAGTTCGCGACGGTCCTCGGCATGGTGAACTACGGCCAGCGTGCCCGCACCGCTCGCGGCCTCCAGGAAAGCGGTTTCGGATCGAGGTTGAAAGCGATGTTGGTAGGCAAGGGAGCGTAAGGGCAAGGTTTCAACGTTTCAAGGTTTCAGAGACAAGGATCAGGGACCTTTGCAACTTTGAAACCTTGAAAGTTTGAAACATTTTTAAAGGTGGAGAATTCATGACAAACAATCCAAGCATTCGCATCAGCTTCAACGAAGAGGCCCGCAACAACGCCAAGATCAAAGTCATCGGCGTAGGCGGTGGTGGTGGCAACGCGGTCAACCGCATGA
>PMUM01000037.1 GCA_003166855.1 Acidobacteriaceae bacterium
CGACCGCATCGCGGACGATATCATGAAAACGATGACGGCGGCCGACTACGCCGTGCGGGAAAACGATCCCTTCACGGACAAGCCCTCCCTGGTCATCGGGGCCCGCGAAACCGCTCCTTACGTAAACAGGCTGCGGTTGCTGTGGCAGAAGATGCGCGAGCCGGTCATCGAACGCTTCCCAAAAGCGCCGGGCCCGCCGCGCAACATCGAGGCGTACCTCAAGCGCGTCAACGACGCCTACGTCACAGACGCCTATCATTCGTTGTCGATCGAGGGCTACCGCGTCACGCCCGCTCTCATCGAGCGCGTCCGCACTGGCACCTGGAATCCGGAAGCCGACGAGGGCGACCGCGAACAGCGAAACGCCATGGCGGCGCGGGGCTACTGGCAGGCCTTTCAGTCCGTGCAGAAAAGCCTCGGCAAAATTCTGAATGGGAAAAATCCGGGAGAGGTCGCGGACGCAGACCACGGCACGTGGTATCGAGAGCTGTTCGCGCCGAGCGTCGCCGTCGGCCTGCTGAAGCCCGCCGATCTCGCGGGCTACCGCAACGGCCAGGTCTATATCCGCAAGTCGATGCATGTGCCGCTGAACCGGGACGCTGTGAGGGACGCCATGCCGGCGTTCTTCGACCTGCTGCGGGAAGAGCCGCACCCGGCCGTCCGCGTGGTGCTCGGGCATTTCATTTTCGTCTATATCCATCCTTATATGGACGGCAACGGCCGCNNCTCTCGAAAAAGCGAGTGTCGGCGAGGATATTGCGCCCTTCGCGGACTTTCTCGCCGGGCTGGTCAGGAAGCGGCTGGCGGGCGAGCCTTTGCCGGCGGTGCCGAAAGCTCCGCCCGTAGACGAAGGCTAAAACTGCACCGCGCGTGCAGTACGATAGCTCGAGGTGGGAATGAAGCCTATGAATTTCTTCCGAAAATCCCATTTTCGTCTTGGTGGTCTCCTTCTTGTTCTGCTGCAACTCGGGTTCGCGCAAGAGGTCAGTTTCCGCATCACGCCTCTTCGTCCGGTCGAGGAGTTGCGCGCAGACGCGCTCAAGGCGCAACCGCCGCACGAGCCCGGAACCTTCTTCACCCCCGATCTTGTGGAGTTGGTCAAACTCGATCCAACGATCAAGCTCGACATCCGCTACGCCACCACGAACAATTTTCTGGGCACGCCCGTCTACACCCAAGCACGAGCATTTCTTCAGCGGCCAGCAGCGGAAGCGTTGCTTCGCGCTCATCGCGAACTCCACGCTCAGGGATACGGTTTGATCATCCACGATGGCTACCGCCCGTGGTACGTCACGAAAATCTTCTGGGATGCCACACCCGACGACAAAAAGATCTTTGTCGCTGATCCGGCAGCGGGCTCCAAGCATAACCGCGGATGTGCCGTGGACTTGTCCTTATACGATTTGAAAACGGGCAAGGAAGTGAGGATGCCCAGCGGCTACGACGAGATGACCGATCGCGCCTTTGCCGACTATGCCGGCGGCACGCCCGAGGAGAACGCTCGCCGTGCTCTTCTGCGCCAAGTCATGGAAAAGCAGGGCTTCGAGGTTAATCCCAAGGAGTGGTGGCACTTCGACTATAAGGACTGGAAACGGTATCCAATCCTCAATGTGAAGTTCGAAGATCTTGGAAAGTGAAGATCTCGGACAGTAAACGTGTTGCCACCGCTCAACGCTGAGAGGCGTTCGTCAATTTCGGCAGCATCCAGCGATTGATCAACCGCTCATATGCCGGCTGCGGTAGTTGTATCAGCAAAGGCTTGCTTGCCGGATTGAGCCAGGTGATCAAAGTTGCCAGGTTAGCTTGTGACATGGCAGTGCATCCAGCTGTGCCCTGGTCATGGCTATGCCAAATGTGAAGGAAAACGCATGAGCCGCCGCCCGGCTTGGGCGGGTTAGCATCGTCCGCAACGGTACCGTTGTGATCTACGACAACTCCCCAGCGATACGACTCGCCGGCATCCCGCATGTGCTCTGAACTGTCCCAATCGAGAGCAACGACAGAGCGGTCCACGATGCGGTTATAGTGCTTCGAGCCAGGATCGTCGACGCATTCGATCGACGGGGTCAAGTTCAGATAGGCCATCTTGAGTCCCTGGAGTGGCTCGGAAGCATAGCCGAAGGCGGTGCCCAGAGCGAACACGCCGGAGGGAGACTTGCCGTCTCCTTTACTTTTGACCGGATCGCCTGCTGAGCGGACTTGGGCATCATCGAGCGGAATGACACCGATACCCCACCCTAAGCCATTCCTGCCGACGACAATCGAAATTGAGCCTCCCACGGGACGCCATTTTTCATCACCAGTGGCGCTCGTATCGCTGTAACCGCCCTTCAACCGAATTCCAGTCCGAAGTAGTAACGAGGATCATCTGTGTCGAACGCCCGAGAGCATCGGACTTCAAAGTGCCAGCCTGAGCCCGGCCAGAGACACACCATCCTGCGATAGTTAGAAGACAAAGGAGACTGGCCACAGATTTCATGAAGAGCAGTGTCAGGCTATCCACAGCGACTGAGACTCGGGTTGCCATGTTTAAGCCCCTCGGAGCCTGCCAACTTACCGACGGAGCAAAAAAAACGTGGTGCGGGCGGAGG
>PMUM01000250.1 GCA_003166855.1 Acidobacteriaceae bacterium
CAGCACGAGCTTGGTGGCGCCGGCGCTGTCCTCCAGCGCGACCCGCTGGTCCTCGGTGGTGTCGAGGACGGAACCGGTGACCGGGTCAACCCAGTAGGTGTTGGTCACGGTCAGGTACTCGGGAAGCGTCACCGTGGCCTGCTGCTTCAGCGGATCGATCTCAATCAGCGGAGTTCCCGCCCCCACCCGGTCGCCCGAGTGCACAAAAATCTGCGCGATCTGCCCCTCCACCTGCGGCATAATCACGGCCGAATCTCTCGACTTCAAGGTTGCCACGTACTCCGACGCATCACTCACCGGCACCGCCTGCGCCTCCAGCACCTTGACCGGCATCGCCGGAAACCCACCGGCTTGGGGATTCTGTGCCGCCTTGCTGCTGCAGCCGATCGCAATCAGACACGCCGCCAAACCTGCCGCCAGCAAGACCCGTGCAGTCAATTCCTGAAAGTTGTTTGCCATAAGTCAGAAAGTCGTTCGTACTACTGTATCGCGAAATCCGCACAGACTCGCGGAATCCCCCTAACCGCCGGAAGGGATTTCCTCTGTGTCCTCTGTGGTTGAAAAGCGGCCTCACCCCGCAATCATCTTCCCCAAAATCTCCTTCAAAACCTTCGCTGCCACAATCGCCGTTACGCCCGCAACATCCTGTACCGGGTTGTACTCCACAACGTCCGCTCCCACAATCTCACCCTCGATCGCATGCAGATGCGCAATCACGTCCCGCACCGACATCCCCCCAGGCTCACGATGCGAAACTCCCGGCGCAAACGCCGGATCGAGCACATCCATATCGAACGTGATGTAAACCGGTCCGGCCGCCTTCAACTTCGCGTAAGCCGCCAAACTCCGCATTTCCACCACCTCCACTCCAAAACGCTGCGCCTGCTCCCGCTGATGCTGATTGATCGTCCGAATCCCTACCTGCACCAACCGCTTCGCCAGCCCCGCCTCCATGATCCGTGCAAACGGACACGCATGCGACAACCGGTTCCCCTCGAACTCCTCATACAGATCCGGATGCGCATCAAAATGAAAGATCGTCAGCTCCGGATACTGCTTCGCCACAGCCTTCACAATGGGATACGTAATCGAATGATCCCCGCCCAGCGACACCGGCCGCTTCCCCGCTTCGATCAAAGCGCCCACGCCAGCCTCAATCGCCGCGAACGCATCCTTCTCCGCAAACTTCAGATCCCCCGCATCCTCAAAAGCTCCAGCCGCGCCCAAATCCACGCGCAACTCCGTCCACGAGTTCGAGGCATCACAGCGCAGAGCCTCTCGAATCTTCCCTGGAGCCTCTCCCGCCCCGCGCAAATAAGAAGAGTACGCATCAAACGGAATGCCTAGAAGCGTGGGTCTGCCCAATCTTGTCATGGTCATTGTTGGTGCCGGATCGATTCGAACTTAGCGCTCCCGAGGTGGATCACGCCACCAGCTGGTTAGGAGGTTCTACAGGAATCACTCTAGAAGGTTTGGCACCCTGTGCAAAGTCTGTAACTTTAAGCTTTACGTTCCGCCCGCGCTACCCATTGTTTTCAGCAGGATGCCTTTCTCCCCGAGGTGCTCCGTCCACACTCATGTGGATTTGTTTTAATGTCAATTTCATCTCCGCGTCACCTTCCCGTAACCGCGCCCCCGCTATCTTCACCTCTGGAGCTTTCTCTCAGGAGGAGAATCTATGTCTACACCCGGTTTCCTGGCCCAAGCCAGGCGACATCTTGCTGTCGGCGCCAGCCTTTTCGCGATCGTCGCCAATCTCGGAGCCCCGCTTCCCGCGGCCGCTCAAGATCACGACCGCGAACGCGAAACCAGCACCACCACCCCCATCAAGCACGTGATCGTCATCATCGGAGAGAACCGCACCTTCGATCACATCTTCGCCACCTACCAACCCACCGGTAGCGACACCGTTTCCAACCTGCTCTCCAAGGGCATCGTGAACGCCGACGGAACACCTGGCGCCAACTTCTCTCTCGCCAGCCAGTCCGCCGCCACCGACACCAGCGCCGACGGCTATCAACTGAGCCCCAGCGGCAACGTTGCCTATTCCCCACTGCCTCCGGTTCTCGCCGGCGGCTACACAACTCCGCCCTTTCCCGACGTCGCGACGGCCAAACTGTATGAGTACGGCCTGCCGGAAAACTATTACGTCTACCTCACCACCGGCGGCACCGGACTCAACCACGGCGACGTCGACACGCGAATTCCCAACGCGACGAATCTGCCCTCCGGTCCCTTCCAGCTGACTTCCTCGACGCATCCCTACGATGCCTACGACAACAGCCCAGTCCACCGCTTCTACCAGATGTGGCAGGAGATGGATTGCAGCACCGCCAAAGTCTCCTCGTCGAATCCCACCGGATGCACCGCCGATCTCTTCCCTTGGGTTGAAACCACCATCGGCGCCGGCTCCAACGGCTTGGCCCAGTCCCCGACCTTCAACGACACGACCACTGGAGAAGGCTCGACGTCCATGGGCTTCTACAACATGCAGCAGGGTGATGCTCCTTACTTGAAGTATCTCGCCGACCACTACGCCATGAGTGACAACTACCATCAGGCCGCAATGGGCGGCACCGGCGCCAACCACGTCATGATCGGGATGGGCGATGCCATCTGGTTCGCCTCTGCCAACGGAGATCCCGCCGAGCCACCCCACAATGAACTCGTTGCCGGCGGAACCGCTAACGCCGGCATTGTCGACGAGATTGAAAACCCCAACGCCCAGGACGGCACCAACAACTGGTACGCCGAAGACGGCTACGGTGGCGGCTCATACGGTTCAGCTTCCTACGGCGGCGGAACCTATACCGACTGTTCCGACCTGAGCCAGCCCGGCGTTTCTCAAATTGTCGGCTTTCTGGGTGCGCTCTCTCAGCCCATCGCCCCCAACTGCGATCCCGGCCACTTCTATCTCCTCAACAACTACAATCCCGGATACTACGGCGACGGCACTAACGCCTATCTCGACATCGGCAACCCAGCCGAAACCGTGTTCACGATCCCGCCATCGCCCATGCGCACCATCGGCGATTCCCTCAACGAAAAGCACATCACCTGGGCGTATTTCGGCGACCAGTGGAACACCTACCTCGCCAATCCCTACAACAACTATGTCACCGCCGATAACACGTACTGCAATATCTGCAACCCGTTCCAGTACGCGACCTCGATCATGACGAGTTCCACCCGCGCCCGTCATCTGCAGGACGAACTCAATCTCTACAAGGCCATTCAGAAAGGCGAACTGCCGGCGGTCTCCTTCTTGAAACCTGACGGATGGCTCGACGGCCACCCGGCCTCTTCGAAGCTCGATCTTTTCGAAGGCTTCGTAAAGAACATCGTGGATCGAGTCCAGGCGAACCAGGAACTGTGGTCCAGCACCGCGATCATCGTCACCTTCGATGAAGGCGGCGGCTACTACGACTCCGGCTACGTTCAGCCTCTCGACTACTTCGGCGACGGCACCAGAATCCCCGCCATCGTCGTCTCTCCCTTCACCAAGGCGGGACACATCTCGCACGTCTACGCCGACCACGTTTCGGTGCTGAAGTTCATCGACGCGAACTGGGGACTGGCTCCGGTCACCACCCGCAGCCGCGACAACTTCCCCAACCCCGTCACCAGCTCCACCAACCCGTACGTCCCGTTGAACAGCCCAGCCCTAGGCGACCTAATGGACCTGTTCAACTTCAGCGGTCACAAGAAGTAGAAGTAGTTTTCCAGACGGGTGCCCCACCCTTGTCGCGCATTTTGCGACAGGGTGGGGCTTTTGACTTTGATTGTAGATTTCCCCTGTGGCCTCCGTGTCCTCTGTGGTCAAACTCGTCTTTGTAAGCCCGAACCCAGCCTGGGTGCCCCATTTCTCGCGTTCTTTGCGAGAAGTGGGGATTCTTCTTGAGTTAATCGCGATTCCCCTCGATGTCCTCCGACGTGAGCCTTTTGCCTTTCCCTCGCATCCTTTATCCTAGTAACTGCACTCTTATGACCCCGAAAACCAAGACTTCCAACGGCGGCTCCCGCGCCGCCGTCGCAGAAACCAACGGCTCCAATCCCGAGCGCGAACGCGTCTTCAGCGCCTACCGCCAGTGGGGATACCTCGAGGGCGATCTCGATCCCCTCGGCTTCCTCCGCCCCCGCGAAACGCCCGAACTCGAACACGACGGCGAATACGCCCGCGAAGCCCGCGCCATCTACTCCAGCACCATCGGCGTCGAAATCAACCACATCTACTCCCCCGAGCGTCGCCGGTGGATTTACGAGCAGATGGAATCCGACCCCAAAGAAGAAGACCAGCAGCGCATCCTCGATCTGCTCATCCGCGCCGACGTCTTCGAACAGGTCATGCAGCAGCGCTATCTCGGCAGCAAGCGCTTCTCGCTCGAAGGCGTCACCGCCCTCATCCCGCTCGTCGACGAAGTTCTCGACACCGCCGCCCAGCGGGGCGCAGTCGAGTTAGTCATGGGCATGAGCCATCGCGGCCGCCTCAACGTCATAGCCCACGTCGCCCAGCGCCCCGCGCAGGAAATCTTTGCCGGATTCGAAGACGTCGACCCCCGCAGCGTTCTCGGCTCCGGCGACGTCAAGTACCACATGGGCGCGACCGGCGAGTACAAAACGCGCAGTGGCGACAAAGTCCACATCCACCTCGTCTCCAATCCCAGCCACCTCGAAGCCGTCGATCCCGTCACCGTCGGCCGCACCCGCGCCAAGCAGGACCGCACCGGCGAAGGTGGCCGCGAAAAATATCTCCCTTTCCTCGTCCACGGCGACGCCGCGTTCGCCGGACAAGGCATCCTCGCCGAGACCATGAACTACGCCGACCTTCCCGGCTACACTGTCGGCGGCACCATCCACGTCGTCGTCAACAATCTCCTCGGCTTTACCACCAGCTACACCGAAGAGCACTCCACCCGCTTCGCCGCCTGCATCGCGCGCCGCCAGTCGATTCCCATCTTCCACGTCAACGGCGAAGACGTCGACGCCGTCGTCCGCGTCGCCCGCCTCGCCACTGAGTACCGCTACAAGTTCGGCACGGACGTGGTTATCGATCTCATCGGCTACCGCCGCCACGGCCACAGCGAAGTCGACGACCCCACCATCACGCAGCCTCTTCTATATAAGAAGATCAAAGAGCACCCGCCGCTCTGGGAAATCTACGCCGACGACATCGGCGCCACCGACGCACAGGCGCAGGCCGCCACCATCAAGGCCGAGTTCGAAGCCGCGCAGAAACAAGCGGGCAGCATCAAGTACAAGCCCTTGATGCGCGACCTTCCGCAGTACTGGAACAGCTACTACGGCGGCGCCTACCGGCCCGAATACGAAGTCGAAACCGGACTCTCGCGGGACGAGATCTCCGAACTCACCGCTCGCCTCACCACATACCCCGAAGGCTTCCACATCCACCCGAAAGTGAAAAAGCTTCTCGAGCAGCGTGCGGAAATGGGCGAGGGCAAGCGCCCCGTCGACTACGGCATGGCCGAAGCCCTCGCTTTCGCGAGCCTCGTCAAATCCGGCACCCACGTGCGCTTCAGTGGACAAGACTCCCGCCGCGGCACCTTCAACCAGCGCCACTCCGTCTTGATCGACATCGAGAACGAAAACGAATACGTGCCGCTGGAAAGCATCGCGCCCGGCCAGGCCCGCTGCGAGATCTACAACTCCACGCTCTCCGAAGCCGGAGTCCTCGGCTTCGAGTACGGCTACAGTCGCGACTACCCCGAATCGTTAGTCCTGTGGGAAGCCCAGTTCGGCGACTTCGTCAACGTCGCACAAGCCATCATCGACCAGTTCATCAGCGCCGGAGAAGCCAAGTGGAACCTGCTCTCCGGCGTCGTCATGCTCCTGCCCCACGGCTACGAAGGCCAGGGACCGGAACATTCCAGCGCGCGCATCGAGCGCTTCATCCAACTCGCTGCCAAGCACAACATCCAGATCGCGCAGCCCAGTAACGCCGCGCAGTATTTCCATCTCCTGCGCCGCCAGGCGCTGCGCCACTGGCGCAAGCCGCTAGTCGTGTTCACGCCAAAGAGCATGCTGCGTCATCCCGACGCCAGTTCGCCGATTGAAGATTTCACCCACAAGAACTTCCTGAACGTCATCCCCGACACCGAAGTCGGAGAAGCCGACCGCATCCTGATCTGCACCGGAAAAATCGGCCACGAACTTCAAGCCGAACGTAAGAAGAGAAAAGACACGAGCACAGCAATCGTGTTCCTGGAACAGCTCTACCCATTCCCCGAGCAGGAAGTCGTCGCCGAATTCGATCGCCACGGCAAGAACGCCGACATCGTCTGGGTCCAGGAAGAGCCCGCGAACATGGGAGCTCTCTTCAACATGCTCCCCCGCCTGAAACGAGTAGCCGGCGACCGCCCCGTACTGAGCGTAAAGCGCAGCTCGGGCGCCAGCCCAGCCACAGGCAGCGCGAAGGCCCACGAAGTAGAGCAAAAAACGCTCCTAACGCTAGCCTTCACCACAAAGTAGTTTTGCTGTTGGTTGTGTGGGGCCGGATCTTCGATCCGGCCGCCGAGCGAAGCGCGGCAGGGGTTACAGTCCATGTGTGTGGACAGCCGCCTTCGGCTGCCCCCCGAGCGAAGCGAGGAAGGTTTATGTGGCGCGGGCGCCCCGCCCGCGCAGCTGCCAAAAGCGAATCCACCCTCGCCGTCACGCACTACTGCTGCGCCCGACTATCCGGCGGCAGATCCCCCGCCAATCTCAAATTGACCGCCTTTTGCAGCAAGTCAAACCAGAACGGTGCACCTTGTGAAACCGCCAGAACGGTGATCAGAATCCCGATGAATTTCAGCAGCATTGGATAGGCCGCCGTGGGTGGCCGGCGCGGATCATCCGGCAGGCAATCCTCTTCGCACCAGCCCAGAGGAACGGGGAGTTTCTCCAGGGAGTCCCGCGCTTTCGTTACCCGGCTGAGTTCATCTTTGATTTCGGGAGGAGTGGTCGCCCCCGCATCGCCCTCCGTGACTTTATGGTTCGCATAATTCTTCGCAGCGTCCGACATGGCCGCTCTCACCGTCGGATCATTCCATAGAATCTTGCCGACGGAAATCGTGTCCGCATTCAAGGCGACACAAACCAGTGCCGAAATCACCCACAGCCAGGCGTTTGCTTTCCGCTTGTACCACCCGGAAACGTTGTCCATCGCGTCGTCAAACCAGTTCTCGATCTTTTCCTTTTCCTCGTCAGCAGTCGCCGCTCCTTTCAGAACCGTCGCCAGCACTGTCTTTGTAGCAGCCGGCAGGCTGGCTCCCTGCGTAGCCCGCAAATCCTGCAGCACCTGCGCAAACATAGCCGACGAGATATACGACGGCTTGTGCGTTCTCTCGACCTTCGTGAAGAGCCAACTCGGCCGCAAAATCCCCTTCACCAGCGGATGCTTATAAATCTCGTCCTTGAGGCCAGCATCGCCGAGCAGGCTCGTGATCGCGGTCTCCAGCGTGTTGGATCGCCACTTCGCCAGGTTCGCGACAATCTCCTGTATGGCCGAACTTAACGCGCTCAACAGCAAATAGACAAAAACCAAACTGACCGCAAATTGCAGAGCGGGCGTCAACATACGGAGACTCCTTCCGCTTCCCCAAAGCAGGGAAGCAATTCTCATGGACTTGTTCGATTGGGCCCAACGTCCGGGCAAGAGAAGGCGCCCGGCTCACTTTCGTGGGGACACACTACGCCAACGCTCCGCAGGTTTGCAGGGAAAAATATATGGTGTTACGAAATCAGAACAGGGTTATGTGGCGCGGGCGCCCCCGCCCGCGCACTGCCGCCAGTGTTACTCTTTTGTGTCCCATGCACCGGCGCCCTCAACCCCTCCGCATCGCCATCGACACCGGCGGCACCTTCACCGACTGTGTCTGGCGAGACCACGGTCGCCTCCGCATGCTGAAAGTGTTTTCGACTCCCGCCGATCCCTCCCAAGCCATCGTCGACGCTCTCCGCAAAATCGCGCACGAAGGCGACGTCATCCTCCTCCACGGCACCACAGTCGGCACCAACACGCTTCTGGAACGCAAAGGCGCCCGCACCGCGCTAGTCACAACGAAAGGCTTCGAAGACGCTATCGAGATCGGACGCCAGGCCCGCCCCAAACTCTACGACTTCTTCTTCGACCGCATCGAACCCCTAGTCGCCAAAGATCGCCGCTTCGGCGTCAACGAACGCACCGCCAGCGACGGCGAAATCCTCAGCAAGCCTACGCCACAAGAATTGCGCGTTCTCGCCGAAAAACTCTCCGCCGCAAATCCGCAGTCCATCGCGATCTCGCTCCTCTTCTCCTTCGCAAATCCCAAGAACGAAGAAGCCGTCGCCGAAGCCTTGAAGCCCCTCGCAGTCCCGCTCTCCATCTCGCACCAGATCCTCCCCGAGTTCCGCGAATACGAACGCACCTCCACGGTAGTAATCAACGCCTACCTGCTACCGGTAATGCAAAGCTACCTGGAGAATCTGAAAACGAAAACTCTAGCCATGAGCAATCCCCATGTGGCCGCGGGCGCTTCGCCCGCGCAGGCAAGCGCAACGACCCGCACTAAGGAGGGGGTGGCGCAGTACCTGAGCACCGCGAAAGATGTCATGGAAGAGCGGCCCTTTGCTGCCGCTCACGCCGCCGCGGAAGAGCGGCCCTTCAGCGTCGCGAAGAACGCCAAGATGGAAGAGCAGGCTCTGAACGCGGCGAAAAGCACTCACGTGGAAGAACGGCCCTTCAGGGCCGTGAAAAGCCCTGGCACGAACACGGCTTCAGCCCCTGTGTCGCGCCTTCTGCCGGAAGCCGAAAGCCGGAAGCCGGAAGCCTTCCCCCCTCGCATCTTCGTCATGCAATCCTCCGGCGGCATCACCGCTCTCTCCACCGCCGCCCGCGAACCCGTCCGCACCGTCCTCTCCGGCCCCGCCGGAGGTGTCGTCGGCGCCGCCGCCACCGCCCGCGCCAGCGGCTTCGATCGCATCATCACCTTCGACATGGGAGGCACCTCCACCGACGTCTCCCTTGTCGAAGTCGAAATCAAAACCGCCACCGACGCCCAGATCGCCGGCCTCCCCGTCAGCGTCCCCATGCTCGACATCCACACCGTCGGCGCCGGTGGAGGTTCCCTCGCCCGCTTCGACGCCGCCGGAGTACTCCGCGTCGGCCCCGAATCCGCCGGAGCCGATCCCGGCCCCATCTGCTACGGACGCGGCACGCAGCCCACGGTGACAGACGCGAATCTCCTCCTCGGCCGCCTGCAGCCCACTCGCTTTCTCGGCGGAGACTTCACTCTCGATCTCGACCGCACCCGCCGCGTCACGCAAGAATTTCTCCAGCGGCAGGGAATCCGCCTCACCCTCGACCAGTTCGCCGCCGGAGTCATCCGCGTGGTCAACTCCACCATGGAAAAAGCCATCCGCGTTGTCTCCATTGAACGCGGCCGCGATCCCCGCCACTTCGCTCTCGTCGCCTTCGGTGGCGCCGGAGGCCTCCACGCCTGCGCCTTAGCCGAAGCCCTCAGCATCCCCCACGTAATCGTCCCCGCACTCCCCGGCGCGCTTTCTGCCCTGGGCATTCTCGCGAGCGATGTCGTCAAAGATTATTCGCGCACCGTCCTCTGGCGCGCTTCAGGAAAAGTCCCAACCGAACAATTGAATCGTGAATTCGCCGCCCTGGGAAAAAACGCCGCCAAAGATTTTCGCGAAGAACACTGGCAAGGAAGCCCGCGCTACCAACGCAGCGTCGACCTCCGCTACCGCGGCCAGGGATACGAACTCAACATTCCCCTAACCAAAAATCTCCTCCGCGATTTCGAAGAAGAGCACCACCGCCGCTACGGCTACTCCCACCCCAATCGTGAAGTCGAACTCGTAACCCTCCGCCTCCGCGCCGTCTTGAAGTCCAGCACGACTCGTGTGGAGAAAATGGACCATGCGAGGAGAAAAGACGATGCGGGGAAGATAGACCATGTGGGGACGGGCGCCTTCGCCCGTCCAGGCCGAGCAACGCTCGGCAGGCTCTCCGCGCTCAAAGCCCGTGTCCTTTTCGAAGGCAAGAAGCAAGAAACGAAGGTCCACTCCCGGGACACCCTCCAGCCGGGAAAACAATACTCCGGCCCCGCCATCATCACCGAATACAGCGCCACCACAGTCATCCCGCCCACCAAACACTTCCACCTAGACCGAGCAAACAACCTGATCATCTCCGCCAGACCCAAGTGAGGAACAGGTCTCCTTCGTGAACCTTAGCCTTCCTGAGCGAAGTCGAAGGATGTCCTTCAGTGGTGACGCCATTCCTAACGATTGTTACAATCCGATGAAAATCGCGCCCGATTTCGCTACTGGCAACCGGCAACTGGCCGCTGGCAACTGCTTTCGATTTACAATAGTCCCGTGAAACCAAGCCTTTTCGTCGTCGAAGACGATCCCGACATTTCCCGCCTCGTCCGCCACCACCTCGAAAACGAAGGCTTCACCGTCCGCGTCTACCCCACCGGCTCCAACGTCCTCGCCGACGCCGAACGCCAGCGCCCCGCACTCTTTGTCCTCGACATCATGGTTCCCGGCAAAGATGGCCTGGAAATCTGCCGGACTATCCGCCAGACCCCCGGCCTCGCCGCGGTCCCCGTAATTTTCCTGACCGCGAAAAGCAGCGAAGCTGACCGCGTCCTCGGTCTCGAACTCGGAGCTGACGACTACATCGCCAAGCCCTTCAGCCCCCGCGAACTCGTCGCCCGCGTCAAAGCCGTGCTGCGCCGCTTCGAGCGCCCTTTGCCGCCCAGCCCCATGAAAGTCGGCGACATCGAAATCGACCCTTCAGCCATGACCCTGATGGTGCGCGGAACCCTCGTTCCCACCACCGCCACCGAGTTCCGTCTGCTCGATTACTTCGCCCGCCACAAGGGACGCGTCTTCAGCCGCGACCACCTTCTCGACTCCGTCTGGCGCGACACTGCCTACGTCACCCCGCGCTCGGTCGACGTCTACGTCCGCCGCATCCGCGAAAAAATCGAGCCCGACCCCGAGAATCCGCGCTACTTGAAAACCGTCCGCGGCGCCGGCTACCGCTTCGAGGTCCCCAAATGACGACCGTCACCCCCGTGGTGACCCACAACGAAGAGGGTGCCCCACCCTTGTCGCGTTTTTTGCGACAGGGTGGGGATTTTGACCTGCACTCCAGATCAGTCCGTGCGTGTTTATTTCCACTCTTCCAAATGAGGAGCACGTGAAGAACCGCATTTTCTTCAAACTCCTTGCCGTTTTCCTGATCGTCATCGCCGCCACCGCCGCCACTCTCGACGTCATGCTCGGCAGCGCTTGGGAAGCCTCCCTACGCACCGAGATCGAGCGCAACCTCACGCAGAAGACCCAGCTCTTCGCCCACCGCGTCGAAACCGATCGCGCCCACTCTCTCCCCGAAATCGCCGCGCAGGAAGCCCTAGCGGCCGGAGCCCGCGCCACCATCATCGATGCCTCCGGCAAAGTCCTCGCCGATTCCGAATCCAATCCCGCCGGCATGGAGAACCACGCCACCCGCAAGGAGTTCGCCGCCGCCCTCACCGGACAAACCGGCAAGAACGAGCGCCGCAGCGCCTCTCTCGGCATCCCGTTTCTCTACGTGGCCGTTCCCGTCTCCGGTGGCGCCGTGCGACTTGCCTATCCTCTTTCTGATGTCGAAGCCGTGCAGGCGCAAGTCAACCGCCGCCTGATTTGGGGATCCACCATCGCTCTGTTCCTCGCCTTGCTCATCGCCGCCTCCGCATCCATCTGGACCTCCCGCCGCCTCGAGCACATCGTCGACGTCGCGGTCCGCATCGAGCAAGGCGACCTCCGTGCTCGCGTCGAAGACCGTCCCCTCGATGAAATTGGCCGCGTCGCCGCCGCCATCGACAAGACCGCCGGACAGGTCGAACGCAGCTTCGCTGCCGTGCGTTCCAGCCAGCGCCAGCTCGAAACTCTGCTCAACAGCATGCAGGATGCCGTCATCGCCGTCAGTTCTGACGGCCTCGTGCAGTGGGCCAATCAGCCCATGGATCGCCTCGTTCCCCAGCACACCCGCCTCAACGCCCCCGTCGTCGAAACCATCCGCGATCCCGATTTCCTGGCCGCAGTCAAAGCCGCCACCACCACCAAACAAGTGAAGACCACCCGCGCCACCTCCATCGTTCCCGGCCGCGCCTTCGACGTCACCGCCGCGCCCCTCCCCGATGGCGGTGCTGTCGCCGTGCTCCGCGATCTCACCGAAACCGAGCGCGTGGAAAAAACCCGCCGCGATTTCATCGCCAACGT
>PMUM01000135.1 GCA_003166855.1 Acidobacteriaceae bacterium
ATAGTAGGGGGCGGCAAGGGGAAGAAGACGGCGGTAGTTAAGGGGGCGGTCCCGGGTAAGAAGAAATTGCACGGAGCATAATAAGAAGACTCGCGATCGAGCGGCGGGGCAGACCCTCGCTCTCTACTGCACGGGCGGCAAGCCGATGATGGCGATCAGGTGCTCAAGGGCTGGGTCGCCACGGAGGCTGGCGAAACTCTTGTCCTCGCCGAGATTCAATGCCAACGCGTCATGCGACTGGACGCAGATGGTCAGGTGCTTGAGCGCCTCAACGGTGTTGCCCAGGCGGGCATCACTCTGGGCGACATAATAGGCCGACAACTTCCCCTGTTCATACAGCCGGGTTCTTTCCGCCAGAAGCTCTTGTTGCAGGCCACGTTCGCCGCCAGCGGCGAAGCCTTTGGCCGCCGCGTCCGCTTCGGAGAGTTCCACGGCATCGTGTCGGAGAAGCCCAACCTTTTTCAGTTCGGCGATGAAATGGCGGTAATCTCCAGCATCGAAGTATGCGAACTGCAGATAGCGGTGCGGGGAAACGAAGTCGGGCTCGGCGGCCTCGAGTTGAGTGAGGACCTGCAAGGCTTGTTCGTAATGTCCCGCGCCCCTCAGCAGTTCCCCCTTGTCGGCGAGAATAGATGACGAGTTTGGGTCGAGTTTGCGGGCAATGTCGATCTCGGAAAGGGCGTCGTCGTGACGGCCCAAGGCATGCAGAAAAGTTGCGAACCAGTGGTGGGCTTTCGCGTTATTGGGATCGAGTTCAATGGCGCGGCGGAATTCTTTTTCGGCGTCGCGCGCGTCCCACATTCCCCACATAGACCCGAAGGCGAGTGAGGCGTGGGCGTCGGCGGACTGCGGGTCGAGTTCAACCGCCTTCTTCGCCGCAGCATACGCTTTGAGAAAGGCCTCGTTCGGGGGCATCGCGGAGAATTCGCGAAGCAGGTTGTAGCAGTCGGCCAGACCAACATAGGCGTCGGAATAGTTGGGATCGCGCGCAATGGCCTGGGTGAAGGCGTCGACGGCCTGAGTAAGGCTTTCAGGAGTGCGCTTGTTCCAGTAGAAACGGCCTTTAAGGTAGAACTCCTCAGCCTCGTGATTGGCTGGTGGATGCATGCTACGGGAAGGAACCGGAGTGGACTTCACGCCCGCTTCGGCGTTGTGAGAGCCAGGACGGAAGATCCACACCGCGAACAGCAAGACCAGCAACGGAGGGGCGTAGATCAGTTTCCGCCAGGCGATCGACCTCGGCGCCGGAGGTGCTGCCTCGGAAGGAGTGAATGGCTCCGGGGAGGCTTGTACGGGAAAGTCTTGAGCGGAGGATACGGGCGCGACCGGTTCGGGGGGATGGATGGGGCCGATCCAGCGGTAGCCGCGCCGCTCGACGGTCTCGATGAAGACGGGATTATCGGCGGAATCGCGCAAAGCGTCGCGCAGGCGCATGACGGCGCTGCTGATGCCCTGCTCAAAATCCACAAAGATGTCGGCGGGCCAGAGGGCCTGGCGGAACTCTTCGCGGGAGATCACGACTCCGGGACGCGCCAGCAAGAGCGCGAGCGCACGGAATGGCAAGTCCTGGAGACGGACCTTGACGCCATTCCGGCGGAGTTCGCCGGCGCAGAGATCGGCTTCGAAAACACCGAAGCGAATCGGAGCCGGCAACGACTGATTCGAACTCCTAAAAACTGGATCTGAACTCATATGAAAGAAGATGGGTGCAGGAGGAGTTGAGTCTAGCACCCAGCGCGAGCCGGGAAAATGGCACTTTCAGGCTCGTTGAAGCCCCGGTTTCCGGGCAATCAATCCACGCAAATCGCTACCAATATTGACGTTAGCTCGCTATCCAACGACAAGCCACGCGCCAACCTCAGTCCATTGACCGCATGCGTGTTTCGGGCGAGGCTACGCACCTACTCCCCCGGAACCAAGTCCTCAGGCAAATCATTCTCAGGAGACAGAAGATGAATTCGAATTCTTGGCAAGGTAAGCGGTCGGGTTTGTTGGCGCTTACCTTGCTCGCTGCTGTGGTTGCAATCGCTGGGGTGGTTCCGGCGCAGGCGCAAACCTTTCCCGTGACTTTTCCGGCACCGACGAGTTTCACCTCGAGCTCAAACCCTACCTATTCAACCGTGGCAGTAGCTATTGGCGACTTCAATGGAGACGGCAAGCTGGATGTGGTCAACATTGATTACGGTTCCAATCTCAACGTGATGTTGGGCAAAGGGGACGGCACATTCCAGGCACCCATCACTCTCTTTATCGGCGTGAGCAACTTCTTCCCCGAGGCCATCGCCGTGGGGGACTTCAATGGCGACCATCTGCTCGATGTAGCTGTGTGGGCGACCAACGGCAATACCAGCAGCACGCAAGTCAATATTTACCTGGGCAACGGAGCAGGGGGCTTCACGGTTGGCGGGGTATATAACGCTCCCAGCAGCGGCACCTTCAATCCCGGACCCAACAGCATTGTGGCCGCCGATGTGAGTGGGGATGGCAAACTCGACCTGGTGGGCTTGACGCCGAACAACGGTGTTTACGTTTTTCTGGGCAACGGAGACGGAACGTTCAAGACTCCAGTCAATTACAGCACCGGCACTACCGCCGGATGCTGTAGCGGCCTAGCCGTGGGCGATCTCAACAGCGATGGCAAACTCGACCTCGCCATCTCTGCGAACGACGGTATCAGCATTCTGCTGAACGCCGGCAGCGGGACATTTGCAACGGGAGTCTACTATCCGTCCGGAGTGGCGGGTTCAGCGACGGGCGACGGCATCGCTATTGGCGACCTCAACGGCGACAAGAAGCCGGACGTGGTGGTCACCAATGAAAATCAGGGGGTGATCATCTTCCTGAACCAGGGCAGCGGCACATTCAAGGAAAGCAGCGTCATCAATGGGGTGCCGATGGGCGCGACCGGCAACGTGGTGCTGGCTGACATCAACAACGACAAGAAGCTTGACATCGTGCTCGTGGACTCTGGAGGCGACATTTTCACCTTCCTCGGCAAAGGAACCGGCCTCTTCAGCACCGGGCCGGCGTATCCGCTCCAGGCTCAGACCAACGGCGGTAACTATCTTGTCGCGGTGGGAGATTTCAACGGCGACGGCACGCTCGACCTGTTGGACACGAACGGCATGAACACTAATACCGTGTCACTAGGCCGCGGTGATGGAAGCTTCCAGACCAACCCGATTTACGCGTACAGTACGACTCTGCTGGCGAATAACATCGTGACCGCCGATTTTAACGGCGACGGATTCCCCGACATCGCGCAGTCGCTCAGCGGGGACGCCAACGGAAAGATCGGCATTAACCTGGGGAGTGCACACGGAGTGCTGGGAACGACGTCGCAGGTCACCGCCAGCACCTGCGCCAACAATCTTGTCGAGTGGGTTGCCACGGGCGATGTGAATGGCGATGGCAAAGCCGACATCGTTGCGACGATGCAGGATGCCACGTTCGCTGGTTGCCAGAACAACACGGTCGCAGTGCTGATCGGTCTGGGGACCGGAAAGTTCAAGACGGCTGTGTACTACCCAACGGGATCCACAGCCCAAGAGGGAGAGGTCTATCTTGTCGATGTGAACGGCGATGGGAAACTCGACATCGTGACGGAAAACGCAGACGGCACGATCAGCGTGCTGCTCAACAAAGGCAATGGCACGTACAACGCGGGAACACTGATTACCAGCATTGCCGCGATCAACCCGAGCAGCGTTTTTCTGACCTTTGCCGACTTCAATGGCGATGGGAAGATGGACATCGCGGTGACCACGAATGGCAATATCAGCTCCGTCTACGTGCTGCTGGGGAATGGCAATGGCACATTCGGAACTCCCAGCCCCACCGTGACGCCGTATTACCCGATCACGCTGGCTGCTGCCGATTTCAACAAGGACGGAAAAGCGGACTTGCTGGTCACCACCACGGCCAACGGCTGCACCAACAACGACCGTGGCTACGCCTTCCTGAAAGGAAATGGCGACGGCACGTTTACGCCCGGCTCGATCAACTGCTTGCCGTATCAGAGCCCATCAACTCCGCTTGTGGGCGACTTCAACGGAGACGGGAAACTGGATGCAGTCATTCCCTACTTTGGGGGCACTCCCACCGGGCCCGTCGTACTCCAGGGCAACGGCGATGGCACATTCAACAGTTCGGAGATTTTTTACTCTGGCAGGAGCGTCATGAGCGCCGCGGTTGCCGATTTCAACGGCGACGGCATGCTGGATGTCGCGCTGGTAGACGCCGTCCTCTTCAACCCCAGCTATCTCACTGTAATGTTCAACAGCACGCAGCCGGTGAGCGTTTCGCCGCTGACCGTGAACTATGGATCGGTCACGGTGGCCACGAAGAAATCGCAGACTGTGATTCTTACCAACGATCAGAGCAAGACTCTCAGTATTACGAGCATCACGTTGGGAGGCACCGACCCTGGCGACTTCAGTGAGACCTCGAACTGCGGGGCTAGCCGCAAGGCCCACTGGAATTGCACGATCACTGTTAGCTTTACGCCGACTGTGACCGGCGCGCGCTCCGCGACGTTGAGCGTCAAGGACGCGGTGGGCACGCAAACCGTACAACTCAACGGAACGGGTAAGTAGAGGACTGAGCCGCTGAGATGTAGCCCGCCTGTGGTCTTCCTGAAAAAGGGGCTGACGCAGGACAGACCACAAAGCCATCGAAGTTCACCGCTGCGGATTTCCTGCTCGCGGTGCCGGAGCGCGCTGGGGGGACTCGAGCTCCGGCTTTTTATCGTCAAGTACAAACTAGAGGGAGCGAACCGGACAAGGTCAGGCTAAATCATGCTTTCCAGCCGGACGTAGCTCGCTTCCATTCCACGTTCCATTCCTGTTGCAAGCATGGCTGCCCGCGTTTGTGGATCGGGCAGGGTCATGCGGATGGTCATCAGTGTGCCGGTCCCGTCGGGTTCGAAGCGGGTTTCGACGTGATTGTCGGGCGTGGGATCGGGAAGGTACATGCGCTCGACGTGGGCAATTTTGCTGTAAGGCTTGAGTTCAAGAAATTCGCCAGTGATGTGAAATCCACCGCCTTTGCGGTTGGTCCACTCGTAGCGGAACTTGCCGCCGGGCCGCGCGTCGTTTTCGCAAACGGGCATAGTCCAACCTTCGGGGCCAAGCAGCCATTGTTGGACGAGTTTCGGATCAGTGTGCGCGCGGTACACGGCCTCGGGCGGTGCAGCGAAATGCCGGGTCACCACGATATGGGTATCGCCTTCGGTTTTGAGCGTCAACTTACTCATAGTGGTCATCGTTTCCCCTTTCGATTTGGTTCCATCGCGGCCAGGAGTTCATCGAGCCGGTTGTAGTTTTTCTCCAGAGCTTTTCGCAACATGGCCAACCATTGGTCCATCGCTTCAATGCCGGGCTTCGCCAACCGGCGAGGGCGCCTGGTGCCGTCGGTTCGCTGGACAATGAGCCCCGCTTCTTCGAGCACTTTCAGGTGCTGTGAGATCGCAGGCTGGGTCATCTCGAAGGGCTTAGCCAGTTCCATCACTGTCGCTTCACCCGAGGCGAGGCGCGCAAGGATTGCCCGGCGGGTAGGATCGGCGAGAGCCGCGAAGGAAGCATTCAGGTTGGATGTTACTGACATAAGTAACACATTATATAAGTACTAACTTATTGTAAAGCGAAATCTGCTGTTTCTGGAGCGCAAGCACTGCCCATTCGTTGCGGAGCCGGTACCATGCGTTGAGCGGCCAGGCGGCTGTTGACTTGGCCATAAGTCAGGAATTATCGTTGGTTTTCAGCGCACGGGGCGCATCCAGTCCGCGGAAAGGGCCAAGCCCACCCTGCAGGAATTGCACGGCTACAATCTGACAAATCTTCTTTCTGCCTGCGGTGCGGACACAGGCCACGAACGGAAAGGAGATTTCCACGTCAAGGCAACTCCCGCCGAGTCCCAGCCTCGAACAACTCAAGAAACAAGCCAAGTCCCTGTTGAAGCGTCAGCAGGCCGCGGACTCCGAGGCTTTGACTCGCATTCGCGAGAACCATCCGCGCCGGAGAAAACTGTCGGAAGAACAGGTCGCCGCGTCGCCGTTCGCGCTTGCGGATGCGCAGCTGGTGATTGCGAGCGAATATGGATTCGCGTCCTGGTCCAAGCTGCAGTCTCATGTGAAGACGCTTGAAGCAGCGAGCTCGACCGCAGAGGCGGTCGCATTACTGCGCGATGCCGCTGGAGGAGGAGACCTCGCACGACTCAATGCGCTGCTTGATGCGCATCCGGAGCTCATTGACGGGCGCGGCGGCGAGGGCGAGAGAACGCCGCTGCACCAGGCCGTCTTCGGCAACAGCGAGGCGGCAGTCAAGCTGCTGCTCGAGCGCGACGCCAATCCCAACATCCGCTGCGAAGGTGACAACGCGTATCCGCTCCATTTCGCCGTGGAGAAGCATCGCCTCCCCATCATTCGTCTTCTAGTGGAACATGGGGCCGATACGATCGGCGAAGGCGATTACCACGAGCTGGGCGTGATCGGGTGGGCGACGGCGTGGGATTACATCCAGCCCAATCCCGAGATCGTTGCGTATCTGCTGGCGCACGGCGCGAGACACAATATCTTTTCCGCGGTCGCTATGGGCGAAGCAAAGGTGATTCGCGAGTTGGTCACGCGCACGCCGAACGATCTCGAGCGGCGGATGAACGGAACGAGGATGCGCCGCATGCCGCTGCATCTCGCCGTGGTCAAGAATCAACCCGCCTCGGTGACGACGCTGCTCGACCTCGGTGCTAACACGGAGTCGCTCGACGAAGCCGGCTTTTCTGCGCTCGAT
The DNA here is from genome assembly GCA_003166855.1 of Acidobacteriaceae bacterium. Lineage (GTDB taxonomy): Bacteria > Acidobacteriota > Terriglobia > Terriglobales > Acidobacteriaceae > Sulfotelmatobacter. The sequence continues at coordinate 6,786 of PMUM01000135.1, forward strand.
CTGGCGGCGCTCGACGGCAGGCACGACCTGGCACAAGTGCTGCTGGAGCGCGGAGCGAAGGTGCGGCTGCCGGCCGCAGTGGCTCTGCATCGAACCGCGGACGTCGAAAGACTGCTGCGTAGAGATCCGGGTACACTGAAGCCCGGCGGACGATGGGGGCATTTGATCCTTCGCGCCAGCGAACGCGCGCCGGGCGCTGTGATCGAGGCGCTGATCCGCAATGGAGCGTCGGTTAATGTGCATGACGATCCGAAGACCTCGATCGACTCGACGAGCGGATATACACCGCTGCATGCGGCGGCGTGGCACGGGAACGTGAGCGCGATTGATGTGTTGATGAAGCACGGCGCTGATGTGTGCGCGCGCGAAGAGAAGTATCACGGCACGCCGGCCGGATGGGCCGACTACGCCGGTCACAAAGAAGCCCGCGACCTGATTCTGTGCGGGTCGATCGACATCATCGAGGCGATCCAATACGACATGGCGCATCGCGTCAAAGCCGTCCTGGAAGAAGACCCCGCAGCGTTGAACCGGGCTTTCCGCGACTACGGGCTGTTTCCCTGGGACGCTGAAGCATGGCACACTCCGCTGGCCTACGCCGTTACGCGCGGTCGTGAAGAAATCGTACGACTGCTGATCGAGCGCGGCGCGGTTGAGACGTTATCTTGAAACCCCCTGCCAGACGCGGGAAGTCCGCGATTTTCACAGTCTCGAAACAATCTTTTCCTGCCATGCCGGCGTTGCCTTCTCCCAATGAATCCTGCGGAAAGCCGCGTCGGATACGGGGTCTGTGAGAAGTGGAGTCGGAGATTGCACCAAATTCGGTCACCGGCTTGTGGACGGGCTGCACTCGATTGAAAACACGTGTACTTACAAACGCGTATTTTTCATTGACGAAAAAAATAGAAGGAGTACAACAGGATTGTTCTTTGACAGCTTCTTAAGTTTTTCCGGTTGGTGCGGCGTCCGGGGCTCAAGCGGAGTCACTGTTCTGATCGCAAGGTTGGGACAGAGGGTGAGCGAGGGTCTATAGCAAAGCGCTGGTCGAGGNNGAACGAAGAAGAAATGTCGGAGCAAGATAGAGTTCCGAGGCGTAGGGTAGGTTTATCCGGTTGGCGGTGAGCCCGGAGCCCAAGCGAAGATCGCGCGCAGTTCCCCGCAAGGGAAGCAGCGAGAGCAGGTCGAGCAAGGGTCAAACGCGAGCTACTGGCCGAGACGAATGGACCCCACACCACCTCGGAACTTTTATTTTTTTGGAGCTACGAGCTACGAGTTTTGAGCTTCGAGCTACCAGTTCCTGGCTTCAAGCCAACCCGGGATTTCTGCCCAACAACCGAAACCCAGATTCCTTCCCGCATTTCAATCCGTGGAAATCCGTGTTTATCCGTGGCTGAGAATTTCTGCGCATAGCTGACAGCAAGAGTGGTGGACCTGGCAAGATTCGAACTTGCAACTGCGAGCGGCGACCGAAATCGCCGCCCGCCGTGTTCCTTACACCACAGGCCCAAACTTGCTCGCCATTTTTCCTCTAGTCGACGTGCTCGCCTTCGGCCATGAAGCTTTGTTCGGAGGGAGGCAGGCGGTCGCCGGGGCGAGCCGAGAATACGTAAAGCGTTGGCCAGAGGATCACGCTGACCAGTAATTCCACGATCAGGCCGCCGACGATGACGATCGCGAACGGACGCTGCGAATCGGATCCGATGTCGTGCGACATGGCGGCAGGGAGCAGGCCGAGCGTGGCGACCAGCATCGTCATCATGATGGGACGGAGACGGAGCTGAGCGCCTTCCTTGGCGGCTTCGCGCACGGGCAGGCCGCGAGTGCGGAGCTGGTTGATGTACTCGATCATGATCACGCCGATCTCGACCGAGACGCCGATCAGAGCGAGGAAGCCGAGCCCTGACGACACGCTGAAGTGCGTTCCGGTGATGAGCAGGCTGAGGAAGCCGCCCAGCGGGGAGAGTGCGACCACGGCCAGAATGAGACCGACCCACTTCCAGGAACTGAAGGCGGAATACAGGATGAACGCCATCAGCAACAGAGTGATGGGGACGATGAAGGCGAGGCGGCGGTTGGCGCGCTGCTGGCTCTCGTATTCTCCGGTCCAGTCGAGGTGGTAGCCCTCGGGGAGTTTGACCTTGCGTCCGACTTCATCGATGGCCTGGCGGACGGTCGATCCGAGGTCGCGGCCGCGCACGCTGTACTTGATGGCGATGTAGCGGGAGTTGCCTTCGCGATAAATGGTGGAGGCGCCATCGTCGAGGGAGATGTTGCACAGTTGGGCGAGGGAGACGCGCTCGCCGGTGGGCGCGAGGATGCGGATATTTTTGATGTCCTCGACTGACTGGCGGAATTGGGGCAGGTAGCGGACGGTGAGATCGTAGCGCTGCTCGAGGATCAGGACTTGCGTGAGAGCCTTTCCGCCGACGGCGGTTTCGACGGCGTCCTGAATATCGGCGACGTTGATGCCGAAGCGATCGGCCGCGGCGCGGTCGACGTTTAAGTTGATGTTGGGCTGGCCGCGGACCTGGAATGTGCCGAGGTCGGCGACGCCGGGAATCTGGCTCATTACGCCCTGCATCTCGTCGGCTTTGGCTTCGAGAGTCTTCAGATCCGTTCCGAACAGTTTCACGGCCAGCTCGCCTTTGACGCCGCTGACGGCTTCCTCGACGTTGTCGGAGATGGGCTNNTGGCGTCGCTGCCGTCATCGGGGCGTCCGACTTGACTGACGACTTGCGTTACTTCAGGGAAGTTAGCAAGGACGAGACGAGCCTTCTTCGCCATGGCGATGCTGGCGGAAGGTCCGGTGCTGGGGGCGAGAGTCCCGCGCACCCAGATCGCGCCTTCGTCGAG
>PMUM01000370.1 GCA_003166855.1 Acidobacteriaceae bacterium
TTTTCGAATGTCTCTTTAGGCGTTCGCCCAGCCATTTATCCCAAACCCATCCGACCTGATCCTTAGAGGCCATCAGACTCAAGAGCGCGCCCCAAATTTTACGTTCAGCCGCACCTTCGGAGAATGCGGCCCTGATGTATGCACGGGTAAAGCATCCGTCGGAATTCTCTTCCTCCGCCATCTGTCGGTCAAACTGCTTGTCCAATCGGGTCAATAGCATCTGCATCAGCTCCGTCACCAACGTCTCTTTGCTATCGAAGTGATGAAAGAAAGCCCCCTTGGTAACGTCCGCCAATTCGCTCACTTTGTTGACGGTGACATCAGCCATGCCCTTGGTCGCAGCGAGTTCGAAGGCAGCATTTAAGAGGGATTCTCTAACGAAGAGAGGGTCCTTCTTTTTCATGTACGCGTTTTTTACTTTAGTCGCCTTCATTTTCGAAAGTCTCCTCAACGTCTCACACTGTATTCCATTGAATGAGCCAGGGACACAAATAAAATGATTGCTTTTAAAGATACCGTTTGGTATCTTTAATAAGAACGCTCTTCAAAACGAACCGCAACGCTGCTGTATCAGTGGGCACTTTTGAAGAACAACTTGTGAGGTGAAATCATGACCGGTTTGGAATCGAGCGAGATGAAGACTGTCGTTGACTCAGAATTAGCAGTGGCTCACCTTGTTTTTAAGGTGGCTGACCTTAAGAGCAGTTGCCAATTCTTCTCGAATCTCGGCCTTCCTCCATTTGCTATTGACGACAAGGTCGCAATTATTGAACTACGTGGAGGCACTCATCTTCTATTGTTAGAAGTTGATCAACTGGCTGGAGAAGGCGTAGCGGAAAGTGTGACAGGTCAATTCCATAAAAGATTTTCTGAGCAATTTGACCTCATGATTAAAGGCAAAGGCCTGAATGAATTGAAAAAATATCGGTTGGAGCTAATCAGTCGGGGAATCGCAGCAGGAGAGATCCCTGATGAAACGTTTTTTGGACATCATCTTTTTTGCATAAAGGACCCCGATGGGAACGGTATAACGATTTATACCAGCCACGCAATTTAGTGATCAGAAAGCTCTGCTATTGATTTCGGGAACATCAAGTAAGGCTCAGAGCGGTCAGTAATGCTGAGCTTTTCTGCTCAAATAGTTACGAGTCAGCACAGACGAACAAGCCCGTGTTGTAGAAGGGAGCTTGGTCTCGCAGCGGCAACGCGCCGTTGAGTATGTAGAAGGCCAAAACTGCCGCGAGAAAGGCTGGGGTGCAATTGCAGACGTTTACTGCGACGAGGCAAGATATGGAGCGTCAGCGGGATGCTCTTGGTAAGAGCGAAAAAGAACTTCGCGACGTTATTGATACCATTTCTGCGATAGTGTGGAGTGCTCTGCCCGATGGCTCCAATACTTACAATAACAATCGATTTGTGGAGTACTCGGGGTTATCGGCGGAACATACGGCCGGATCAGGCTGGCAAGCAGCAATTCGCCCTGATGATCTTGAGCGACATGCAGTTAAATGGAGGGAGGCGGTTGCTACCGGCAAGCCGCGTGAAAATGAGGTGCGTTTGCGCCGCTCGGATGGGCAATATCGCTGGCATTTGGACCGCGGAGTGCCGCTCCGAGATGAAGATGGAAGCATCGTCAAGTGGTGTGGGGTCGCGACCGACATCGAAGATCGCAAACGCGCCGAGCACGAGCGTGAAAGGCTCCGTCAGCTGGAGGCCGAACTGGCACACGTCAATCGTGTGAGCGTGTTGGGGGAGATGGCCGCCTCTCTTGCGCACGAAATCAAGCAGCTCATCGCTGCCGCTATCACTAGCGCTAACAGCTGCATCGAATGGCTCTTGCATGAACCGCCCAATCTTGATCGGGCCCGAGCGGCAGCAACCCGAATCGATAAGTATGGGAATCGTGCGGCTGAGATCATCGACCGTATACGTTCGTTCTACAAGAAATCTCCTCCACAACGTGAGTTGGTCGACGTGAACGGAATTATCCACGAAATACTCACGCTGCTGTCCGGATCGTTTTCTGAGCTTCTGCCATGCGGTTGAGAACAAAATTGGAGTAGGCAATATTGACGTACCCGGGACTGAAATCCGGATCGATCGCGAGCGTGATAGAGGCTTCTTCGATCGCTCTTTCATATTGGCCGGAGCCTTGCGAAGCAAAACCTGCAAGCAATCCGTGGGCATCGCGATCACTGCAGGAGTTGAAACGGGACACGGAGTCGGCACGACCGCTCAGTACGAGAAGCGGAGCCGTCCCAGGAATCGAAAAACGCTGGCGGCTCATGGTTCCGGCTGCCGTGGCTGAGCTGGTGTTGTCCGTGGCCGGTTACCTCTATTTCCATCGCACTCCGAAGCTGACCAATCGGACACGATCGTCCTCGCGGATTTTGCCAACACTACGGGCGATCCTGTATTTGACGGAACTCTGAGACAAGGTCTGGCGGTGCAATTGGAGCAGTCGCCTTTCCTGAGTCTGATATCAGAGCAGCGCATCGGGCAGGTTCTGCAGCTAATGGGCCAGGCAACCGACGCACGGCTTACCCCAGAAGTCGCCCGCGAGGTTTGCGAGAGAACTGGCAGCGCCGCCGTCCTGGATGGGTCGATCGCAAGCCTCGGGAGTCAGTACGTGTTGGGGTTGCGCGCCAAAGATTGCCGCACGGGACGTGTGCTCGCCGAGGAGCAAGTGCAAGCCGCAAGAAAAGAAGATGTATTGAGTGCCCTGGGAAAATCGCGAGCAAATTCAGAACCAGGCTCGGCGAATCGCTCATCACGGTCGAGAAGCACGATACTCCATTGGAGACTGCGACGACCTCGTCACTCGAAGCGTTGAAAGCTTACAGCACTGGGATGCGGGTTTCCTTTTTAACGGGATTTTCTGATGCCTTGCCCCTGCTCAAGCGCGCCGTCGAAATCGACCCTCAATTTGCGACGGCGTAACAGGTACGCTCGCAACAAATCTTCGCCATACGTCACCATGCCGTGATTTGCCATTAGTATGGCTTCATGCTCCGGAACCAGCGGTCTCAGCGCGTCAGCCAAATCCGCCGTGCCGGGCGTGGCATATGGGGCCAACGGAACTCCTCTTAGGCCAATGACCGCTTCGCAAACGAGCGCAGGATTTAGAGGAATCCCTGCTGCGGCATATCCAGTGGCGACTGGCGGATGGGCATGGACTATCGCGTTCACGTCCGACCGCATTCTATAAATCAGCAGGTGCATCGCGATTTCGCTCGTTACACTACCTCGCCCCGCCAGAATGCGCCCACCCATATCGACCACAATCAGATCCTGCAGCCGCGTCATGCCCTTACTAACCGATGTGGGCGTGACGAGAAGTGTCTGGCCATCGAGCCGCACCGACAAGTTGCCATTCGTGGCAGCGACATACCCATGTTCATGTAACAGCTTTCCGAAATGGACAAGCTCTTGTCTGTATCTGATTTCCTTTCTCATGACCCCCTCTGCCGCTCAATCTGTTGTGCCCGGCACCGACGATCCAATCGCACGGTGCATGTGGCAGTCCACTATCTCCGGCAATGCTTGCAACTGGCTCAGTGCCTCCCAAGCAGTTGAGCAAACTCCTCCGGGCTAAGTCGGAGTTTGCGCTGACAGTCGGACAAAGTTCCTTTATGTAGTGTGTCGCCCGGATGAGGCTCGTGGAATGAGATTAGGTTTGGGCTGCGCGTGGGACAGAAGAACTGCCTCAGTGTTCCTCGGTGTGATCTCAGTGGACGATAGCCGAGGTCACGAAGAAGGCAAACGAAACGCCTCCACGGCAGCTGTGGGGGAATTGCCGACATGCGTACAACTCCAACGAAACATGACTCGTCTCTTCATGTGGAGGGGACATCAACAGCGAGTTCTCTCGTTTACCTCGCCGACGGCACCAGTACCAAAACAACCAGCGCCGCCAATACGAAACCGGCGACCAGGAAGAAGACTACATGCTGCTGGTCAACGTGAAAAAAACTGTTCCCATACTTCTTGAGATGTATCAGCGTCTTCATGAAAAGCCTCCTCGCTTGTGGCGGCGGATACCTTTCAAGACGAACCTTCGTGCGGAAGGCCCTGCCTAATATTAGGCTCCCTTTCTCTGCCGAATTGCAATGGCACTGGCTCAGAGCGGTCATGCCGGCACCGCGGACCTTCTCAGTCTGATTCACAGGGGCCGGTGAGCAGGGTCACGGCAGGATGTGAGTCCGCGTGCTATGAGGGAAAAGGGGCAATTCGCTGATTGTTGAAACCAAGACTCGGGCAAGGAAGCACATTCTTGTTCGACGGGGCACTCGTGCAACTGACGCTCAAACGCTGTCTTGCTCTCTCGGTCGCATTGGCCGGGATCGCCTCGGTAGCAATATACGTTCTGGCGTATTTGTTGTTCACGATTCACGAAGAAATAGGCATCCCTCCGGACGCAGCATTGCCTCTCGCTCTGTGGACCTTCCCAGTGGCGTTTCTGGCAAGCCTCGTTGGCTATTTACTCTGGGAAACGGGTTCTGGAATACGTTGACCGCACTTCGCGACGAAATATCGAGTTTCTCATCACTCCTCGTCAGTCCACTCGTAAACCGGCGCAGGTTCGGAGCTCGCGGAAGTTGCTTTTATGCGCCCTAAGTGGACAACGCGAATTCTCTTCAAAAATCTGCGTCCACTCGCGAGTTTGTTTTCTGAGGACCTGGCGATTGACTTGGGCACGGTCAATACCCGTGTCTATGCCCGCGGTCGCGGCATTGTTATCAACGAACCTTCAGCGGTTGCTCTCGATGAGACCACCGGAGAAGTGCAGGCGGTGGGCAAAGAAGCGAAAGCGATGGTAGGCCGCACACCAAGCAAAATCCGTGTGATCACGCCCTTAAGAGACGGGGTGATCGCTGATTTTAAGGTGACGGAGAAAATGCTTGCCTACTTCATCCAAAAGGCGCATCAACGCAGGACGCTGGTTCATCCGCGCGTAATCATCAGCGTCCCCTCCGAAATCACTCAAGTTGAGCGGCGCGCCGTAACCGATTCGGCCTATCGAGCCAAGGCTGCAGAAGTCCACTTGGTCGAGCAGGCGATGATGGCAGCCATCGGCGCCGGACTGCCCGTTACAAGACCTGGGGGGAATTTGGTTGTCGACATCGGTGGTGGTACGACCGACGTCGCACTGATTTCAATGTCTGGGATCGTGTATTCACGCTCTCTGCGCATTGCTGGCAATCACATGGACGAGGCCATCATGAACTATGTGAAACGCAAATATAACCTCCTGATCGGGGAGCGCATGGCGGAAAAGATCAAAATTGAGATTGGATCCGCAACTGCCCTCGACAAACCAATAACCATGGAGATTAAGGGAAGAAGCCTCATCGAGGGCCTCCCCAAAACGATCACCGTGGACGACAGCGAGATCCGCGAAGCGTTGAACGAATGTGTTGCCGCCATCGTGACCGCCATCCGCGTGGCCCTGGAACGCACTCCACCAGAACTCTCCGCTGACATTAGCGACCGCGGGCTCGTGCTTGCCGGAGGCGGTGCGTTACTGAAAAACCTTGACAAGCGAATACGGGATGAAACCGGCCTGCCGGTATGCATTGCCGATGACGCACTATGCAGCGTGGTGCTGGGCACGGCAAAGCTTCTCAATGACTTCAGGCTTTTGCGTCGCATCGCGGTTGATTAGCTTCTGTCCAGGTGAGATCCCTGCCTGAGGGAAGAGATGACTGTCGTGACCACGAGGCAATTCTGGACTTACGCTTCGTCAACCCGAGAGGCATCTTGCGGCAGTTTCTGGGGGCACCGGGTTGTAGGAGAACCAGAAGGCCCGCTCGAAGCCGGTCAGTCCAATGAGTTGCGGGAGGATTTCCAGATGCCAGTGAAAGTCTTCTTCGATCGTCTTCCAGTAGCCCTTGCGTGGGCGAAGGAAAGGTCTGTCCTGTAACGAGAGGTTATAGGGTGGACCACCTAATGTGTGGTCCAATCTCTGCAGGACGTCGCGGAGGATTCTTGCGAGATTCTCAATCTGCACAGCATTGATCCGACTGAAAGCGCTGCTGTGGGCTTTCGGGAACACGCAGGCTTCGAACGGATAGCCTGAGGCAAACGGCGCCAGGCATGTAAAATCATGATTCTCCGCAATCAGACGTCGCCGCTCCCTGAGTTCCTGGTGCAAAACGTCGCAGTATATGCAGCGGTCCTTCAAAGCAAAGTAGTCGCGCGCGGCCATAAGTTTCGCCTTAATGAGACCCGGCGTCACAGGTAGGGCCATCAATTCCGAAATCGAATGCGTAATGGTGTGTGCCCCGGCTTCCACGCCGTGGTTCTTGAATATCAGGACGTGCCGAATCCGCTTGTCCCGTTCCAGGTCGAGGATGCGGGCCACGTAGGTCCGGATCACATCCGCGATCTCGTTCACCTCCAACTCGTGGAGGCTCCGGTCGTGCCGGGGTGTCTCTGCGACGATCTCATCGGCGCCCACGCCGTTCATNNCCCATCCCGGCCCGTCCGCCGGTGAACCTGTCCGCCGGATAGCGAATATCTCTGGCGGTGTGGAAGCCTCATGGGTCTCACAGAACGGACAGAAAGTGGTCCCCCGCACGAATTTCTTGAAGTGGAAATCCGATGGCCGTACCACGTCGGCTTCGGCCACGATTACCCAGCGGCCGGTGAAAACATCTTTGCGAAACTGGGACATCGTTTATTTCAGTAACCTGCGCTTGGCTGTTTCGCTCTGCCTGGGCCTCGAAACACAAACCTCCGCTCCCCCAGCGGAGAACCTCACTTAGGGCACGTCCTTCCGCCACTCCTCAGACGGAAAGCCCCGGACTGTGAGTACAGGGCAGTGCGCACAGCAGACCGCTTGACCAGCAATAGGCCACAACAGGTATGGGGATGTTTTTTCCGGAATCCGGCGTGCACTCATTACAATCAAGTTCGCATGCAAGTTGGCTGCAATCCTGACCAATCCTTCCGCCCTATCGCCCTCTTGAACAACAGACTCCGATTCCTGCAGGAGACCATTTTCCGAGGCAACCAGGCTCTCCAGCTGTTTTCGAAAAGCAACAATCCTGGAGTTCCCGAAATGGAAAGGACGCATTGGGCTCTCCTCAGCGACATGCACGAACTTGAGCTCTGCGTCATGGTCCTGGGCCAAAGCAAGCGCGTACGACACGCCATCCAAAGAGCTTGCCGTGAAGTTAGTCACGTACACAAGTCGCTCTAGCTTTCCGTTCGCCAGACCCATCTGCGTGACCCTCGGGCCTATGACCAGCAAGGGACACGGCACAGTGCGGAGCATTTCCCCAACTGCCGTGTCCAGGTCTGACTTCCTTGATTCACAAGTATTTGTTCCGATTACCACAAAATCGATTTCCCATTTCCTGATGATCTCGCAAATCGCTCCGGGAGAGGCCGCGCCGGTCAAAGATATTTTTGAGTGATAGCGGCGCGCGAAACCGACTGCGTAAGACAGGATCACTTCCGAAGGTTCAGTAAACACAGTTGCCAGTAATATGTTTTTGATAGAAAGACGGGTTTGCTCCTCGACAAAGGACACGATTGCCTCCGTAGCACTTTCTTGATAATTGGGGCCGCCTGCGCGGCAAGTCGCCACACGACGTGGCCTTCCAGGGTCCGACAACCCTGATTGACCTGGATTCTGGTCTCCAATTGGGGTTCGGGCATTTGAACCGAACCCCATGACCCTTAAGCCGCTTGTTCGAGCCACCGCTGCTCAGATGGCTCTTCGAGCTGTTGGATGGTCTCCAGCAGCCAGCTTTGTAATGTCTGTTCAATTTCCTCGTTCGTTCCTGTCCTGTACAGGCTGTCTAGCGTCTCGCCGATCTCATTCAAAGGAATGTGACGACACGGGACGGCCTCGTAGTGGCATTTCGTCGGAACAAAACTCATCAGCACACAGTTAGTATCCGGGCAAGCAGAGCATTGCTGTTTGGGACAGGTTGGCGAATCTTCGAAGACCAGTGGAGCCCTCCAAACGAGCGCTGCGCGGTAGCCGCCCTTCTGCACAAACTTCAGCTCATTCTTTAGAACATGGAGTGTGCTTTCCCTTTTCATACACACCTCCAAAACAGCAAGACTTCACGCCAGGGATGGACTTTTTCAAGCGGCCATCCGAGTGCGCTCTTCCATCACGAAAGCGCTTTGTGGCACTCCTTGCTTACGCACCACGGTCACTCCGTGATCTCCATCAGGTCGTACCGTCATGGCAGAACAGCATGAGGAGCACCACCAGAAGTATTGGGGACTGTGCGATCTGCCCGTGTCTTCCGGATCAGCCGGCGGTCCGCGCTTTGGCGCGTCGCGCTTCGGCTCGAATACGAATAGCCTTCCTTCGTGGAGATAACGAAATGTAGCGGAACAGGCTTGATTGGCGCATGTGGCGAGCATGGAATCCTCCGCACTCTTGGTTGAATAGGTGGAAGGTTGCGCCCGTGACCTGTCACGGGTATCCAGTGGTTTGCGATCTATTCCCCAGGAATTACTGGCGAGGAGCAACTCTCGGAAAATGGCTTTGTTTTCTTGTACTCTCCGTGCAGCGAAATTTCAGTGTCCCTGGACACAAGCTCGCCGACTACCTTTGCGGTCAGTATTGAGGCGTCGGGAGTATGAGTTTGAGATCGTGGAGAATTGTCAGCGCTGCGGTCCCGGCGTCGGAGTCGGCGGCATCGGGCTGGCCGATGTTGCGCACTGGCGTTTTGCCGGTCGAAGGATCTCCTTGTGTCTTGATTCAAATGTTGCTTTCGCATCTTCGGACCGGGTCAGCACGTTATTGCTGGGAAGCGAATCGGATGCCGGGATCTTGGCGAATTGCTGATAGGGATCCGCGTGGAGTCTAGGTTTCGATCCTGCCCGCGTTCGGTCGTCCGTCCCACGCAGGCCGCACCTTACGGCGGATTCTGCGTGCCGACTGCCGGCACGATCGGATGTAGGCTCGAAAGCGGCTACGGTTAGAGGTCAGTCGATGCGAAAGTGGCACCCACGGCTCTCGCGCGTTTGTCGTGCGGATTCGAGAATCAGCAGCGAAGTCAGAATTCCGTTCCGCAGGCCGATCACCGAGTCGTTCACCTCACACTTCTCATAGAAGCGGCTGATTTCCAAGTCCAACTCGCTTAGGATGCGGAGCGCACGATTCAATCGCCTTTCGCTGCGGATCAGTCCCACATAGTTCCACATCGTATGGCGGATGATGAGCCAGTCCTGTGCGATGAGCGCCGGATCGACCGGTTCGCTCGTATCGCCAGTCCGCGATTTCGGGAAAGTAGAATTCACGGTCTGACTCGATCTGCTCCCACGCCTGCTGCCCAGCACGGGTTCCCCAGACCAGGCATTCGAGCAATGAGGTGCTGGCTAGGCGATTGGCACCATGGAGCCCGGTGCAGGCCACCTCGCCAACAGCCCACAACCGATCGATGTTTGTGCGACCCCATCCATCAGTGCCAATTCCGCCGCAACTATAGTGTGCCGCTGGAACGATGGGAATTCGGTCGCGCGTGATGTCAATGCCCCGATCAAGGTATAGCGCACAGATTCCAGGAAAGCGCTGCCGTAACCAGTCGGCTGGCTTATGCGTGATGTCGAGATACGCGCACGGCTCGCCGGTTTCCAGCATTGTCTGGTAAATAGCCAGGGCAGCGATGTCGCGGGGAGCCATCGACCCCGCCGGATGATACCGCTGCATGAACTCCCTGCCGTGCCGGTCTACCACCGTCCCACCCTCACCCCGAACCGTTTCCGAGATCAGGAAGCGGCCTTCTGGCGCCAGCAGCGCTGTCGGATGAAACTGGATCAAATGGAGGTTAACGCAGCGAGCGCCGGCGCGATGGGCCAATGCGATTCCGTCTCCACGCGCCTCCTGCGGGTTCGTTGTATGAAGAAAAACGCCGCCAAGGCCCCCGGTCGCGAGAATGGTCTCCTTGGCAAGAACCGGAAAAATCTTCCCGCTGTTTTGATCCAGCACGTAGGCGCCGACACAGGCAAGCGGGCGATACACATCAGTCGGTTCGAGGGAGTGGTGTGATGTAGTGAGCAGGTCTACTGCGGTCGCGTTCGAATAGACGTCTACCTTGGGATGTGCGGTCACGTGCTCAACGAACGTCTTCTCGATGGCATCGCCGGTCTGATCTTTGTAATGAATAATCCGCGGGATAGAATGGCCCGCTTCGCATGTGAGGTCTAGCTCCGCAGGATTTTCCGGCGAGCGGTCGAAGGGGACGCCAAGCTCGTCGATCAGGATGTCCTTGACCAGGCGCGGCCCCTCTTCGGCCAAGAGCGTAGCCGCCTGACGCGAGCTCAACCCGGCACCGGCTGCAAGAACGTCTTCAACCAGCTGTTCCGGAGATTCTTCACGGCCTCGATAGATGATGCCTCCCTGAGCCAAGTTCGTATTGCTGTCGTGAATGTCCTTCGCGCGAGTCAGCAGCGCAACCGCGCAACCCCGCTGCGCTGCTTGCCACGCAGCGGAAAGGCCGGCTAGCCCACTGCCGATCACCAGCCGATGGAAGTCCTGTCGACCGTAGCCTTGATACGCACCTTCTGGAGAGATTCCCGATCGATGGTGGAATAGGTACTCATAACCAGAGTGCTGTGATTCTGCGGCTGCAGAACTGGGTGGGCTTTGGCGGGCGGGTGAGCGAAAAGAACCAGTTTCGCGACCAGCGACCGCAGTCTCTCACCGCGTGATTGCACTGTCAACACAGCAGGGTTTTGGGTGTCGGTAGCACATGATATGTC
>PMUM01000449.1 GCA_003166855.1 Acidobacteriaceae bacterium
CGAGCCCATCGGGAAGTTTCCAGCGATTGCCAACAAGATTGCCGACATGGATGTGCGGCTGGAGACCGGGCGACTGGCGCTGTACAAGGCCGCATGGATGAAGAGCCAGGGGCGCCATCCGCTGCGCGAGGCCTCGATCGCGAAACTGTACGTCGGCGAAGCCTGCGTGAAGAGCTGTCTGGAAGCCATTCAGCTTCACGGCGGGTACGGCTACATGANNGGGCCGCGTCGTCGATCGCTGCCTGCAGCTGCACGGCGGGTACGGCTACATGACGGAATACGAACTCGAACGCGAATTGCGCGACGCGGTAGCGGGAACGATTTACTCGGGGACCTCAGAGATTCACCGGGTGATCATCGCGAACATGCTGGGTCTCTAGTTTCTGTTTTGTTTCAATCCCCCACACTAAATCCAATTGGGCAGGGTTCCCGATCATGGCATACGTACTGCAGCAATTGTTGAGCAAGAGCGCAAAGGCTTATCCGGAAAAGCCGGCGGTGTGGGCCCGCGGCAAGAGCATTACTTATCGTGAACTGGACGAGCGATCGAACCGGTTGGCTCACCTGCTGCGCAAGCAGGGAATCAACAAGGGCGACCGCGTCGGACTGTTTTTCCCGAAGTGCGTGGAATCGATTATCAGCATGCTGGGCGTGCTAAAGGCGGGTGGCGTTTATGTGCCGCTCGATCCGCAAGCCCCGGCAGACCGCGTAGGCTACATCATCGGGAACTGCGGCATTCGTGTTCTGATTACGAACAGCGAGAAGCGCTCGGTGCTGGCTCCGGAGACGCTGAGCACGCTGGAATGCTGCATTCTGACCGAGGGAGCCGTAGACGGGGACAACCTCATCGAATGGTCGCGGCTCTCGGAATTTCCGGCGTCGAATGCTCCCGCAGTCAGCCTGATCGAAACCGACCTGGCGTACATCCTTTACACTTCGGGCTCCACGGGGCGGCCCAAGGGCGTGATGTTGTCGCACCAGAACGCGCTGACGTTTGTGGAATGGTGCGCAGAAGAGTTTCAGGTTCGCAGCGAAGACCGGCTCTCAAACCACGCGCCGCTGCACTTTGATCTTTCGGTGTTCGATGTTTACAACACGCTCGAGGCCGGTGCGACGGTCTATCTAATCACCGAAGATCTGGCGGTGTTCCCCACCAGCCTGGCCAACTTCATCGAGACGCAAGGAATCACGATCTGGTACTCGGTTCCGTCGGCGTTGATGCTGCTGCTTCTGCACGGGCGTCTGACTGCCGACAAACTGAAAAGCCTGCGCATCATTCTGTTTGCGGGCGAAGTCTTCCCCATGAAGTATCTGCGGCAGCTGGCGGAAGTTTCGCAGAACACCGAACTCTACAATCTTTATGGTCCCACCGAAACCAACGTCTGCACCTATTACAAAGTGGAGCGCGAGCGGCTGGACAGCATGGAAAAACTGCCGATCGGGATTGCGTGCGCCAACACCGAAACATTCTCCGTGACGCCGGAAGGACGGCTGGCAGGGAAGGGCGAAGCGGGCGAGTTGTACGTGCGCGGGCCGGCCGTAACTTACGGCTATTGGGCGGACGAGGAAAAGACGCGAAAGATGGTTGTGCCCAATCATTTCCAGGAACATTTTGAAGAGAAGATGTACCGCACCGGCGATATCGTGACCGTCGGCGACGACGGCAACTATTACTTCCAGGGCCGCCGCGACAGCATGATCAAGAGCCGCGGATACCGCATCGAGCTGGGCGAAATTGAGAGCGCTCTGCTGAGCCATCCGGGAGTTCGCGAGGCTGCTGTCCTGGCGGTTCCGGACGAGATCATCGGCAACCGGATACGGGCGGTCGTAGCGCTGCACATCTCGGGGTCGTTGGGAGTTCTTGACCTGCAGCAGTACTGCGCATCGTGGGTTCCGAAGTACATGATTCCGGAATTGATTGACCTCTACGAGGAACTGCCGAAGACTTCGACCGGGAAGATCGATCGGGTCAAGCTGGCGGCGGAGCCTGCCGGTGTTCGCTAGACACTGGACGCATGCAGGAAGCTTTGAGATTTTAGTTGTCGATCTAGAAACAAATAAATTCACTGCAATTGGGAGACGAACATGATCGAGTCAGCAGAAGTGAAAGACCGGATCCGCGAATACGTGCTCGAGGAATTTGCCAAGACCAAGGGCATCAATCAGATCACGGACCAGGAAGTGTTGACCAAGAACGGCATCATTGACTCCATGGGCATTTTTCGCTTGGTGGCATTTCTGGAAGAGACCTTTAACGTGCGCGTGGGTGACGAAGAAATCACTCACGACAATCTTGAGAGCATCGATGCGATCGAGCGGCTCGTGATCGCCAAGTCGAAGAAGTAACCGCTTCAGACCCTAATCGCGGGAGCGGGCATCCCTATGTCGCCCGCATTCCGCGCAGCCGTAGAGCAAAGAGCAATCTCCTTCCCCCCTGGGTTCGCGCAAGCCTTGTACTTTTCTCCACAGGATCCCTTATGCACCTAGGTCGCAAAGTGTTTACCAGCGGTTTCAAGATGTTTGACTTGCTCTTGATGAGCATCTCCTTTGCTGTGTCCACGGTGCCACAATACCACCGGGTCGGGCGGTTCACCTTGGCCGAGTTCTTCGAGCTGAAAATAAAGCTCGGGAACTTGATCCTGTTTGTGAGTTTTCTCCTGATCTGGCACATCCTTTTTAGTTTGTTCGGGCTCTATGGTTCGAAACGCCTGACCAGCCGATGGGATGAGATCAGGGATATCACCCGGGCCACGACTCTGGGGACTCTGGTGGTTGCCGTGTTTGGTGTGGCTTTTCGCATCTGGGCGGTGAACCGGATCTTTTTGGCGCTCTTCCTGCTGCTGACCACGTCCAGCGTGATCCTCTCGCGCATGATTATTCGAGAGACGCTGGCGTACGCTCGCAGGCACGGCAAGAATCTGCGGAACATGCTTGTGATCGGAACGAATCCGCGGGCGCTGGAGTTGGTGCAACGGATTCAAGGCAAGCCCGAACTCGGCTATCGCATCCTGGGCTTCGCCGACGAAGAGTGGCTCGGGCTGGAGGAATTCAAAAAGCAGGGACATGTGTTAGTGTCCGACCTCGATGCCTTGCCATCCTATGTGCGGCGCAACATTGTCGATGAAGTTGTCCTGGCATTGCCGATTCGCTCGTTCCACGGCTTCGCGTCACAGATCGCAGCGGCGTGCGAACAACAGGGCATCATCGTACGGTTTCTCCCGAACATTTTCGATCTGAAAGAGACGCGCCAGCGGGCTGACGAGTTCGACGGCGATCCCCTCATCAGCCATGAAAGCACGATTACCGATTTCTGGGGACTGGCGGCCAAGCGCGCGATTGACATCGTGGTTTCGTTCGTGGCCATCACGCTTCTTTCGCCTGTGATGCTGCTAGCCGCGCTCCTGGTGAAGTTGACCTCGCCGGGTCCGGTATTCTTCATCCAAAAACGTCTGGGGCTGAACAAGAGGATGTTCCACATTTTCAAGTTCCGGACCATGGTGGTGGACGCGGAACAGCGCCTGAAGGATATCGAGCACCAAAACGAGGCGAACGGCCCGGTCTTCAAGATCAAGAAAGACCCGCGCATCACGCTGGTTGGTTCCTTCCTGCGCAAGACGAGCATCGACGAGCTTCCTCAACTCTTCAACGTGCTGAAGGGGGAGATGAGTCTGGTCGGTCCGCGGCCCTTGCAGGTGCGGGATTACGAACTATTCGAAACCTTCTGCCAGGACTGGCAGCGCAAGCGCTTCAGTGTGCGTCCCGGGATCACCTGTCTCTGGCAGATCATGGGACGCAGTTCCACCACCTTCGAAAAGTGGATGGAACTCGATCTTCAGTACATTCGCACGTGGTCGTTGTGGCTTGACCTGGAAATCCTGGCCAAGACTGTTCCTGCTGTCCTGAAAGGCTCTGGGGCCGCGTAAAAGGTTTTACCTCATCAACCCTATGCCCTCCGTCAATTCCAGTTCTGTAGCTGAAGTCCGACCCGGCGGTGAGTTGCGCTCACAGCCGGGCGCTTGCGTTCACGAATTCGTGGCGCGGCGAGCGGTTGAGAATCCGAGTGCTGTTGCCGTGTCCAGCAGGCACGAAGAGTTGTCGTATGCCGAACTCGACCGCCGTGCCAACCAGTTGGCGAACTATCTTCGTTCCGTCGGAGTGGAGCGAAACGCCGTGGTGGGTCTCTATCTGGATCGTTCGCCGTCTATGGTCGTCGCCGCACTGGCGATTCTCAAGGCAGGCGGGGCGTACGTTCCCCTCGATCCGATCCATCCAGTCGAGCGGCTCGCGTTCATGCTTCGGGATTCGAGCGCCAGCATTGTCGTGAGCACGAAAAGCTTGGCCGAAGGGTTTCCGTCGCGCGAGTGGCGGATGGTTACGGTCGATGGCGATGCCGAGAAGATTGCGGCTGCACCCGACACCGTGCTGGAAAGCGGCGTTGGCTCCGATGACCTGGCTTACATCATCTACACCTCCGGCTCCGCAGGCCAGCCGAAGGGCGTGGAACTAATTCATTCCGGACTGTCGAATTTGGTTGGCTGGCACCAGAGAGCGTTTCAAGTGACCGCTGCGGACCGCGCCAGCGCGCAATCGACCCTGGGATTTGACGCCGCTGTGTGGGAGATGTGGTCGTACTTGTCCTGCGGGGCGAGCTTGCATTTGGCGGATGAGTCAGTTCGAAACGACGCGACTGCCTTGCGCGACTGGATTGTTTCCCGGCACATCACGATTTCTTTCGCCGCTACGGTGATGGCGGAAAGACTCCTGCGGCTGGATTGGCCGGCTGAGACCGTGCTCCGATTGCTCCTGACTGGCGCCGACACGTTGAAGGTGTATCCGTCGGCGCGTTTACCGTTTGTGCTGGTGAACAACTACGGACCGACCGAGTGTACCGTGGTCAGTACTTCGGGAATCGTCCCGGCGGGAAGCGCTGAGCATCAGGCGTTTAGGAATCAGGCTCCGTCCATTGGACGTCCTATCGATGGAGTTGAGATCTACATTTTGGACGAGCAGCGGCGTCCGGTGACCGAAGGCGCAGGTGAAATCTACATCGGAGGCGCCGGCTTGGGACGCGGCTACAGGAACCGGCCGGAGTTGACGGCCGAGCGCTTCGTTCCGAATCCTTTCAGCACAGTGCCCGGGGCGCGTATGTACCGCACAGGTGATCTGGCACGCTGGCTTCCTAATGGCGAGATCGCATTCCTCGGACGCCTGGATGAGCAAGTGAAAGTCCGCGGCTATCGTGTCGAGCCGACCGAGGTCTCTACGGTGTTGGGTCAGCATCCCGCGGTGCAGGCGAATGTGGTCATTGCTACGGAAGACGCGCCCGGCGAGAAGCAGTTGGTCGCATACTTGGTCTTGTCTCCCGGCGCCACCGTGAGCGCTACGGCGTTGCGCGAATATCTGCGGCAACGCGTACCCGACTACATGGTGCCGGCGGCGTTTGTAGCGATCCCGAGCGTGCCTGTCACCGAGCAGGGAAAAGTGAATCGGGTGGCGTTGCCCAGCGTCAACGGCAACCGGCTCTCGGATGAGGCTTACGTCGAGCCGCGCACACTGGTCGAGGAAGAACTCGTGAAAATTCTCGCCCCGTTGTTGAAGCTCGACCGCGTGGGCGTAAACGACAACTTCTTTCTTCTGGGCGGGCATTCTCTGCTGGGGACGCAGGTGATTGCCAGAGTCAGTGAAACCTTTGGCGTCGATCTGACGCTGCTGAAATTGTTTGATCACCCCACCGTGGCAGAAATGTCGTCAGAAATCGAAAGTCTGATCATGGCGAAGGTTGACAGCGAAGCCAAGACTGGGCACTCAGGAGCACACGACGCCCGTGTCTAGCACCAACACACCTACGCGGATGGAAAGCCGGGACAAGGCCATGAGCCTTTACCACCTCCTCGACCCGGAGGTGCTGGCGAATCCTTATCCGCTGTTTCACCGCATGCGTTCGGAAGATCCCGTGCACTGGGATCCGTTTCTGCACGCCTGGGTCGTGACTCGCTACGCGGATGTGCTCGAAGTGCTACTAACTTTCTCGGCCGACCGCACGCCCACTCCGGCGAAGCTCGACGAGATGGGACTCTCCTCCCTGAATCCCATCGCCAGCGTGATGGTGAAGCAGATGCTGTTCCTGGACGCTCCCGCGCATACACGGTTGCGGGGATTGTCGTCCAAGGCTTTTACCCCGGCGCGGGTGGAGCAGCTGCGCGGGCACATTCAGGATATTACGAAGGGTCTTCTGGATGGATTGCAGGGGAAGAGTGAAATCGATGTCATCGCGGAACTGGCCGAGCCGCTGCCGGCGATCGTCACGGCCGAAATGTTGGGCGTGCCGACCAGCGATCATCTGCAGTTGAAGCAGTGGTCGGCCGACTTTGCGGAAATGCTGGGAAATTTTCAGCATAACCCGGGACGGTATCCGAAGGTTCTGCAGGCCGTTGCCGGGATGACGGAATACTTCCGCGACGCCATACGTCATCAGCGCGAGCACCCGCGCGAGGGGTTGATTCAGTCCTTGCTGACCGCTGAAATTGACGGCGACCGGCTCACCGAAGAAGAAGTGATTGCGAACTGCATCGTGACCATGGTGGGGGGGCAGGAGACGACCACCAATCTTATCGGGAATGGCGTACTTACTTTGCTGCGCAATCCCGGAGAAATGGAACGACTGCGGAATGATCTGTCTCTGATTCCGTCGGCGGTGGAAGAAATGCTGCGCTACGAGAGCCCCAGCCAGCATACGGCTCGCATGTGCCCGTCGGACCGGGAAATGGGCGGGAAGCGGATTCAGAAGCGGCAGGCAGTCATCGCCGTGATGGCCGCGGCGAACCGGGATCCTGAACGGTTTCCCAATCCCGATCGCTTCGACATTACGCGCAAGGACAATCGCCATCTCGCATTCGGCTATGCTGCGCATTTTTGCTTTGGTGCTCCGCTGGCGCGCGTCGAGGGACAGGTTGTGTTGGAAGCCTTCTTGCGGCACTTTGCGAATGTTACGCTGTCACCGGAGCCGCTGGAGTGGCGCTCGAATCTGGGATTGCGTGGGTTGAAAGCGTTGAAGGTGAAAGTCGGAGAGCCGGCAAAAAGCGAAGGTTCAGGACACGCGTCGGAAGCTGGAACCTCGGCCGTCAAGTCGACGACGGTCCAGTCCGGTTGCCCGTATGAAGGGCAAGGCCCCAACGACAAGCAGGCACTGATCAAGAAATATCTGCAATCGAGGATGTCGCACAAGGCGGAAGGCGCGCCGGCAATTCCTCGCCGTCAGGAGTCAGGGCTCGCGCCCCTTTCGTTCGCGCAGGAGCAGATTTGGCTGCACTGCCAGTTTGCCAAGGATCTGTATAACGAATCTGTGACCGTATATCGCCGCGGACCGCTGGATGTGCCGACACTGCGGCGCAGCCTGGCAGAGATTATTCGGCGTCACGAAGCCTGGCGGACGGCTTTTAAAGTGATTGACGGGCATCCGGCTCAAATCGTCGGCGCGCCGTACGAGCCCAGTCTTGAGATCTTCGATCTGCGGCCTCTGACTGCCGATCGACGAGAAGCCGAGGCCCTGCGGTTGGGACGCGAGCGTGCCAGAACTCCGTTCGATATGGAGCGCGGTCCGCTGCTGCGCGCCATGCTGCTGCAGTTCGGTGACGAAGAGTACCGGCTTTACCTATTTCTGCACCACATCATCTTTGACGGTTTTTCGGTTTACAACGTTTTCCTGCCCGAGCTGGTTACGGTCTACAAGTCGCTCCTGGCAGGGAAGATGTCTCCGTTGGGCGAGCTGCAGCTGCAGTATGCCGACTTCGCGCAGTGGCAGCGCAAGTCGCTGGATGAAGCCCAGCTTAAGGAATCCCGGGCTTACTGGTCGAGCCAGTTGGATGGCGAGATTCCGGTGCTGGAATTGCCGACCGACCATCCGCGCCCGGCGCTGCAAAGTTTCCGCGGTGCGATGCACCGGTTCGCGTTTCCCAAGAGCCTCTCTGACAGCCTGCACCAGTTGGCCAACCGCGAGCACACCAGTTTCTTCACCACGATTCTGGCGTGCTTTGCCGCGTTGCTACGGTGCTACAGTGCGCAGGAAGACTTCGTCCTCGGCACGGTGACCTCCGGGCGCAAGCACACGGAACTGGAAGCGTTGCTGGGCTGTTTCCAGAATCCGCTGGCGCTTCGCCTGAGGTTGGCGGGCGATCCGACGTTCCGCGAATTGCTGACGCACACGCGGGAAGTAACGCTGAGTGCGCTTTCCCACGATAATGCTCCGTTCGAGCGACTGGTAGAAGAGCTTTCGGTTCGGCGCGATACGAGTCGCAATCCGGTATTCCCGGTAATGTTTTCGCTGGTGCCGCCGACTCCGGCGTTCGAGGCCGGATGGGATCTGAATCAGCTGGACCTGGAAATCGGGACTGCCAAGTTTGATCTCGATCTGGAATTGGATGACCGGGCGACCGGGCTGCAAGGCCGCTTTGTGTACTGCACCGATCTGTTTGATGCCGCGACCATCGCGCGCATGGCGGGACATTTCCAGACGATGCTGGAAGCGATTGTCGCCGATCCCGAACAGAAGCTCTCCCGGTTGCCCATGTTATCGGCAGCTGAGCAGGCGCAGTTCGCGGAGTGGAACCACACGGAAACTCAGTACCCTCGCGAGCTCTGCATGCACGAACTCGTCGAGGCGCAAGCAGCGAGAACGCCGAATGCAAATGCGGTGGAACACGGCAGCCTGTCCCTGACCTATCGCGAACTCAACCAACGCGCCAATCAACTGGCGCATTTTCTGCAGAAGCGCGGAATTGGTCCGGAGTCGAAAGTTGGCATCTGCCTAAGGCGCTCGCTGGAATTGCCGGTAGCGTTGCTGGCGGTGCTCAAGGCCGGGGCGGCGTGCGTGCCGCTGGATCCGGCGTATCCGAAAGAGCGGTTGACGTACATGCTGGAAGATTCGCAGACTCCGCTGGTTCTGACGCAGGCTGGACTGCTGGCGGAAGTTACCGATTTCGACGCAGAAGTCGTGAATCTTGATGCTGATTGGAAAATGTTCGCCGCCGAAAGCCGCGAGAATGTTCGCGGCAGTGTGAAGCAAGAAAATCTGGCGTACCTGATCTACACCTCGGGCTCAACCGGCAAGCCACGCGGAGTGTTGTTGACTCACGGTGGGCTGGTGAATCACAACGTGGCCGCCGTTCAGCTGTTCGGACTGACTCCTGCCGACCGCATGGCCCAATTCGCGTCGATCTCCTTCGACATTGCGGTCGAAGAAATCTTCCCGACCTGGATTGCGGGAGGGGCGCTCGTGGTTCGCGAGGAAGACGCGTCGCTGGCCGTCGGAGACTTTCTGCGCTGGGTCGATGAGAAGCGCGTGACCGCGCTCGATCTACCCACAGCCTACTGGCATGAACTGGTCCGCGAACTTTCGGAGACGGCGATCAGCCTGCCGAAGAGTCTGCGGATTGTGATTGTGGGTGGAGAGAAGGCGTCTGCCGCTGCCTTGGCGACCTGGCGAAAGCTGGCTGGCCCGCGCGTGCGCTGGGTCAATACTTACGGTCCTACCGAGACCACCGTGATTGTCACGTCGTACGAGCCCAAGCCGTCGGAGGAACTCCCCGCTGTGCTGCCGATCGGCCGCCCCATCGCGAACACGCGAATTTACATTCTCGGCAAGAATCTGCAGCCGTTGCCGGTGGGAATTGCCGGCGACTTATACGTCTCTGGACCGGGGCTGGCGCGGGGATATCTGAATCGCCCAGAGATTACGGACGAGAAATTCGTGTCGGATCCGTTCAGCAAGGAGCCGTGCGCGAGGATGTACAAAACCGGGGATCTGGCGCGCTACCTCGCGAGCGGTGAGATCGAATTCGCGGGACGCACCGATGACCAGGTCAAGATCCGCGGGTATCGAGTCGAGCTGGAAGAGATTGAGGCGGTGCTGGGATCGCATTCCGGAGTGCGCGAAGTGGTTGTCATCGCGCGCGAGAATGCGTCCGGCGAAAAGAATCTGGTGGCTTACGCGGTGCCTTCGCGCGACCAGGTTCCGACGGCCAGCGAATTGCGCTCGTATCTGAAGCAGAAGCTTCCGCATTACATGGTGCCGGCCGCCTTTGTACTGCTGGAGGCGATGCCGAAAACGCCCAACGGCAAGGTCGATAAGCGTGCCATGCCGGTTCCAAAGCAATCGGATTTCGCGGAGACGCAGGAATATGTGGCGCCTACCGACGAACTTGAGACGCAGCTGACCAGGATCTGGGAAGCGGTTCTCGATAAGACTCCGATTGGCATTCGCGACAATTTCTTCGAACTCGGCGGACATTCGCTTCTGGCTGCGCGGCTGATGCATCGCATCGAGCAGTCGCTCGGACAACGGCTTCCTCTGGCAGCACTGTTGCAAGCGCCGACAGTCGAGCAACTGTCCGCTCTGTTGCGGCAGGAGAAGTGGTCGAGTTCGTGGTCGTCGCTGGTGGCGATTCAGGCCGAAGGGTCACGGCCGCCGTTCTTCTGTGTGCATGGAGTCGGGGGCAACGTGGTTGGCTTCCGCGATCTGGCGCGGCATCTCGGACCGGATCAGCCTTTTTACGCGCTGCAGCCACAAGGCCTGGACGGCAAGCGCGAGTGTCTGACCAACATTCCGGAAATGGCGGAACGCTACATTCGGGAGATTAAGCGAATTCAGCCGGAAGGGCCATACCGGCTCGGTGGCTACTCGTTCGGTGGACTCGTCGCGTACGAGATGGCACAGCAACTGGAAGCGCAGGGCGAGGAAATGGCCCTGCTGGCCCTGTTTGACACCTATCCGGGAAAGATGGAATCGCGAGGCTCGCAGCTCAAGAATCTGTTTTCACTGCCGCTGAAAGAACAGGCCAGTTTTGTTCTGAAGAAGGGCAGCTTTGTGATGATGACGCTCCGGAAGCGTCTCGAACTGCGGATGCTGCCACCGGCGTTACGCAACGTGAGACAAGCCTGCGCTAAAGCTGCTGCGAACTACGACGTGCAGCCCTATAGCGGCCGAGTGACGCTGTTTCGCGTGCGCGAGAAGTCGGTCGGCAGTCTGAATGATCCGTATGCGATCTGGTGGCGCGTGGCCGCTGCGGGAGTGGATCTGCGAGAAATCAGCGGCGATCACCTCAGCTTGCTCAAGGAGCCGCAAGTGCGTTTTCTGGGGGAAGAATTGGGCGACTGCCTGGGGCAGTCAGCCCACGAACGTTCTCTCGTCGCTGCCGGTGCGTAGCGGGTTCAGACCAAGACTTTATAGAAGAGAAGAGTTGTCGCAATCATAATGAGCTCATCCGATACAGAACAATTGCTGGATCCAGCCTACGTCGAAGACGCGGTGGTAGCCGCCTCGTCAGACCAGGGTGAAGAAGTCGAGAGCGGCGGCTTCTCCCGCAAACTCGCACGCTGGGTTACTAAGGGCGGCCTGGCGATTCTGGATCAGGGACTGATTTCAGGATCCAACTTTCTGATCGGGATTCTGCTGGCGCGCTGGCTGGTGCCGGCTCAGTATGGAGCGTTCTCGCTCGCGTTCTCGGTTTTTCTACTGCTCTCGTACGTGTACCACTCGCTGCTGTCGGAGCCGCAGGGAGTGTTTAGTGGATCGGCTTACCGCCATTGCCTGCGCGGTTATCTGAAAGCGCTGCTGGGGATTCAGGCAGTTCTGACCGTGTTTGGTCTGGTCCTGCTGGGCGGTTCGGCGGCGATCGTCTACGGCTTGGGGAAAGCAGATGGCCTGCCGGGAGCGTTAGCAGGAGTTGCGATCGCGTCGCCGTGCATCTTGTTCTTCTGGCTATTGCGGCGCGCATATTACATGAATCTGGCGCCGGCTCGCGCTGCGATTGGCGCATTCATCTATTGCGTGTTGGTGACGGGCGGTTTGTTCGTAGCGTACAAGCGGGCGCTGGTTTCCCCGTTCTCGGCGTACCTGCTGATGGCGATCGGCGCCCTGGGCACGGGATTCTTCCTGCTGTCGCAGGTGAACAAAGTCCTCCCGCCGGACACGGAGAAGGCGCCCACGGCCGGTCAGGCCTGGCGCAAGCATTGGGAATATGGGCGGTGGGCGCTGGCCGTGTCGGTGGTGACGTGGATTCCGTATTACATGTATTACCCGCTGGTGAGCGCGTTTTCCGGCATGGCGCAGGCCGGGCAGTTGCGGGCGCTGATGAATCTGTCGCTGCCCATGGAGCAGAGCTACACCGCCCTCTCGATTCTCTTCCTCCCGTATGCAGCGCGCGTCTGCCGTGAAAAAGGCATCTCGAGTTCGGGTCCCCTGGTGCGGCGCATCACGCTGCTATTTGTAGTGGGAGCGGTGGCTTACTGGGCGCTGCTGATTCCGTTCAAGGGTCTCGTGTTCCACGTGCTATACGGGGGCAAGTACACCGAAGTGGCGCACTTCATTCCCTATGTGGCGTTGGGCACAACGTTGTGGGCTGCGGCCTTTGGGCCAGCGATTCTGTTGCGTGCCATTGAGTCTCCGGACTCCATCTTTTATGCCCGCATCGTGGCCAGCGTTCTGTCGCTCGTCGTCGGGGTTCCGGCCACACGTGCATTTGGTTTGTGGGGAGTGGTTGGCAGCATCATCATCGCCAACCTGGCGGCGTTCCTGATTTCGATATACATCCTGTACCGGAAGTCGCATCCGATTTCGATACCGAACCCGGTTCTGCAAGAGGAAAGCTAAACATGAATTCTCTCAAGAAGCTCCGCTACAAGGCCTCCCGCACCGCGCTTCGCCTCCCCAAGGCATGGTGGGAACATCGTGGTCTGAACGATAAGGATGTGATGTTCGCGTCGTTCGAACGCTCCGGCAACACCTGGCTGCGCTTCGTTCTGATGGAAATCCTGACCAAAGACAACGCCGGATTCCTCAATGTGAATCAGATTCTGCCCGAGATGGGCACCCATCGCGAGTCCAAGCCCGTACTGCCCAACGGCGGCCGTTTCATAAAAACTCACGAGCAGTATCGTCCGGAATACAAACGCGCCATCTATCTCATGCGCGATCTGCGCGACGTGATGCTCTCCAATTGGGCGCGCGACAAGGAAATGGGATTTTCGCAGTACTTCGACAACGGCAAAGACATGGACGGTTATGTGGAGTCCTTCCTTCAGGGAAAAGTCACTCGCTTCGGTTCCTGGCAGTCGCACGTGGATTCCTGGATGAACTGTCCGCTGGCGAAGAACGGGAATCTACTGGTAGTGCGCTACGAAGATCTCCGCAAAGATACCGAGACCGGACTGATGGAGATGCTCGAGTTCCTCGGAATTCCGGGAGATCGCGAACTGGTGCACCGTGCCGTGGAAAACAATTCGCTGCGGGCCATGCGGGAGAAGGAAGACAAAGCCAAGAAATCTGGAGCGACTCTGGGCAAGGGAACTTTGCTGCGCAAGCACCGCGTCGACCGCGAGGACGCCCGCTTTGTGCGCAGCGGCTCAGTAGGCGGCTGGCGCGAGAAGCTGAGCGAGGCGCAAATCGCGATGGTCACTAAGTATGCCGGAGAAGCCCTGGTGCGAGCCGGATATCCCGCGGGACCTGCGACGGAAAGTCAATCGGAAGAACTGGTGGCATCGCAGGCCCGAAGGTAACCACCGTTTTGATGACTGAAGTCATGAAGCAAATCGGTTCGTTTCTGGCGATGATGCTGCTACTAGTCTCCCTGGCATCGTCCCAAAAAACGGGCGCCGAGCCTCAAAACGAGACTCTGCGACATGCTGCCGAACCGATGGGGTTCTGGGTGGGGACAACGATTCAGGGAAGAATGTGGAATCATGATCCGGTCTATAAGCCGGTGATGGGGCGGGAGTTCAATGCGGCGGTTTCGATCGTGTTCCCCCATCTCACGGAACCGCAGCGCGGTCGTTTTGATTTCGATGCCATGGACGAGGCGATGGGCTTCGCCAAACAGCATCAGATGAAACTCATGGGGCACTGCCTGATCTACCGCAACATGCAGACTGCCCCCTGGCTCAACTTCAAAAGCGAAACCTGCGGCGGATGGCCGGCGAAAGACCTGGACCAGATCATGAAAGAACACATCCAGACCGTCGTGCGCCATGGGGGAGATTCCTACTACGCGTGGGAAGTGGTGAATGAGCCCACGAATCCGACGCATAACGGTTGCTGGTCGCGGATTCTGGGAGATGAGCAATATATCGTGAAGGCCTTCGAGTATGCCCGCGAAGCCAATCCCAACGCCTTGCTTATTCTCAACGACACGTTCGGGCACGGTGGAATCGACAAGGGTCGCGCCGACGAATTCTTCGCATTGGTGAGCCGGCTCAAATCAGCAGGCGCACCGATCGACGCCGTAGGAACTGAAATGCACTGGCAGATGCCGGAACTGCGGCCCTCCTATTTGGACGAATTCAAGGCTTTTCTGGAAAGCGCGCGCAAGGCTGGAGTGAAAGTGCACATCACGGAGATGGACCTCTACCAGGGTTCGACTGACTCTCCGGAAACTTTTGCCAACCAGAAAGAGATTTATTACAACGTGGTCCACACCTGCCTGAAAGATTCGAACTGCATCGGTTTCATGACGTGGGGCATTGCGGACCGTTACAGCTTCCTCCGTAGCGCCGAAGATCTGCCGAATGCCAAGCAAACGCTGTTCGACGACAACTACGGGAAGAAGCCAGCCTACTATGGCGTGCTGCAAGCATTGAAAGAGGGACGATGAGTTACAGCGTTCTAGAGCGGCCGACAATTGAGAGGACAGAGGAACCGGCCGGGCACGCAGTCCGCCGCCGCAGTCCCCTTTGGCTCATCCTGCTATTCGCGCTGGTCGGCCTGTCGATCTCGGTGGGCGTTTCAATGCTAGCGGGGTCGTCGCCGTATGGAGTCTTGATCGTCGCCGCGATCATCGGCATGTCGGTTCCTCTGCTGATTCTGATGATCCAGGCAGCTCCCGAGGCACTGGCGAGCGCGCGCGAACTTGCCCACAACTGGACCTGGTGGCATCCGCTGTGGTTTTTCATCTTCTTCAGCATGCTGGTTTTCCGAATTCGCGACGTCAGCGAGGCGAAGGCGAATCC
Organism: Acidobacteriaceae bacterium; assembly: GCA_003166855.1. GTDB lineage: Bacteria > Acidobacteriota > Terriglobia > Terriglobales > Acidobacteriaceae > Sulfotelmatobacter. The sequence goes on from PMUM01000449.1 coordinate 14,998, forward strand.
GCTGGATGCCTATGCGATGCTCAGAATTCTCCCCGAAGCATTCGTATCCTTGACGCTCATCGTTCGGTTGATTCTGAAGAAGCCGAACTGGCTCGGAGCACTGTTTCGCGGGATTCCGGGCGCGATGGCGATTTACTGCCTCGTCTGTTTAGCGACCACCGCCTGGTCGGTGAATGCTTCATGGACGGCTTACAAGTCGCTCGAATTCCTGGCGGACGTTTCTCTGCTGGCAGCTATCGTGGCCAGCGCGGAGGGATTTTTTACCTACAAGAATCTGGTGGATTGGACGCTGACGTTCTACGGACTCTCTCTGCTTGGCGTCTGGAGCAATCTGCCGATCTGGCCCACGGAGGCGATGGACGGCGGCCGGTTAACGGGCGTGGTCCCGGTGGAAGCTTCCAATAGCGTTGGAACGTCAGGCGCTGTTTTAGCGATCGTCGCACTTTGCCGGTTGATGCCGGTTTTCGGCGAGGTCAAGAATCGCGCTTGGTACATGCTGCTGCTCATCTTCGGACTGGTTTCAATGGTCCTGTCGAAAACCAGAAACTCAGAAGCCGCTTTCATTTTTGCGGTGGCGCTGATTGTGCTTTTGTCGCAGCGTCTGCGCAGAATCGCAATCTGGGCCAGCGTGCTTCTGGCTCCCCTGGTCACGGTGGCGATCCTTCTGAATGATCGCCTGTTATCCAACGCCTGGGACCTGGTTCTCAGTGTTGCCGAGCGCGACCAGTCGGATGCTGCGATTGGTTCGCTGAGCGGCCGCACCGCCTGGTGGGCCTACGGAATGCAGCAATTAATGCAGCATCCGTTCACTGGATTGGGCGCGTACGCTGCCGGACGTTTTGCGGTCCTTGGCAAATTGGGCGTCGGCGCCGCTGCCATGATGCACAGCGACTGGATTGAAGTTCTTATTGGAACCAGCTTCTGGGGCCTGATCCCGTTTGCGGGAGCCCTGCTTGCAGCCTGGTGGTTCTTGTACCGCTGCATTCGAAGCGACATTTTCTCCCCCGACCAGCGCCAGCTTGCACTTGAACTTTTTGCTCTACTGGGCATGCTCACCATGCATTCCTTCTTTAACGATGAGTTGAGCTGGCACTGTCCTCTCCTGTATTTCGCCATTCTGGGGTATGCCGAATGGGTGCGGACCCAGCGGAAGGCACAGCTCAGTTATGCCCTGGAGCGACGACCGTCGTAGTTCACAAAAGCATTTGATCGAATAAGTACCGCAACAAAGATTTCAGCAACTGCAAACCAAAACAAATCAACTTTACTTGGGGGAGTAAAAGCAAATGGCTAACAAGTCTCGGATTCTGGTAACGGGTGCGGGTGGGTTCATTGGTCATCATCTGGTCAAACGGCTGAAGGCTGATGGTCATTGGGTGCGTGGGGTAGACGTGAAGTATCCCGAGTACGAAACCTCAGCCGCGGACGATTTTCAAATTTTGGACCTGCGCGTGTGGGAGAACTGTCTGACCGCCACGCAGAATATCGATCAGGTCTACAACCTCGCTGCCGACATGGGCGGCATCGGCTACATCACGTCGTTCCTGGCCGATATCTCGAAAAACAACATCCTGATCAACGCGCACATGCTCGAAGCCGCCAAGCAGAACGACGTGAAGCGTTACCTGTTCTCGTCGTCGGCTTGCGTCTACGCGCAGTCCAAGCAGAAGAACGCTGAAGTGACTCCGCTGAAGGAAGAAGACGCGTATCCGGCCGATCCGGAACCAGGCTACGGCTGGGAGAAGCTGTTCGCCGAGGAACTCTGCCGCTACTACTACCACGACTACAAGTTCGAAACGCGCATCGTGCGTTTCCACAACGTATACGGCCCGCTCGGCACCTACGATGGCGGCAAGGAGAAGTCTCCAGCGGCGATCTCCCGCAAGGTCGCGAAGGCCACCGATGGCGGTTCAATCGAGGTCTGGGGCGACGGCGACCAGACCCGTTCCTACATGTACGTGGATGACTGCGTTGAAGGTCTGATCCGGCTGATGGCTTCCGATCATCGCGAAGCTCTGAACCTGGGCACCGACGAGATGGTGAGCATCAACCACCTGGTAGACATGATCTGCGGCATGGCCGGCAAGACATTGACCAAGCAGCACGATCTCACCAAGCCGCAGGGCGTTCGCGGTCGCAACAGCGACAACACACTTCTGCGGAAGGTGCTGGGCTGGGAGCCTTCAACCTCGTTGGAGAAGGGCCTCGCCATCACCTACAAGTGGATTGAAGGCGAAGTGAAGAAAAAGGAAGTGGGCGAGTTGGCCGAAGTTACGGGCGACTAGTCTCACCCCAGGGCACGACCATGGCAAACCCCTCTGACAGTTGCGTGAAGATTCTGGGCGTGAAGGTCCATGCCACAAGCATGGACCGCACGCTTTCCCGTCTGGAAAGCGCCATCACGAGCGGAGAGAAAGGCTATGTCTGCGTCACGGGCGTGCAAGGCGTCATGGAATCGCAGATGGATCCCAACCTCAAGCGCATCATCAACCACGCACTCCTGAACCTTCCAGACGGTCGCCCCACCGTCTGGGTAGGGTGGCTGCGTGGCCTGTTTCAGATGCGCCAGGTGACCGGCCCCACCATGATGCTGCGAATCTGTGCGCTCTCGCCCGAAAAAGGCTATACGCATTTCTTTTACGGTGGGAACGACGGGGTCGCAGAGCAATTAAGAGATACCCTGACGCAACGTTTCCCTGGGCTCAACGTCGTTGGCACTCACACTCCTCCTTTTCGTCCGCTCACGCCGGATGAGGAAGCTGATCTCATTCGCAAAGTGGCAGAATTGAAGCCCGATTTCTTCTGGGTGGGATTGAGCACACCGAAGCAGGAACGGTTCATGGATCAGTACGTGTCGAAGCTCGACACCAAGGTTTTGCTGGGCGTGGGCGCGGCCTTCGACATCCACACCGGCCGCATCAAAGACGCCCCATACTGGATGAAACTGACGGGCGTACAGTGGATGCACCGGATCTGGCAAGATCCCAAGCGCCTCTGGAAGCGCTATCTGGTTAACAATCCGAAGTTCGTCTACCGGATCATGCTGGAATTGCTCGGCATCGCAAAGCAGCAGGAAGTTTAGGAGCTCGTACGTTTGCAACGGCGGCAAATCGAAACACCGAGTCGCGGCACAATGAACCTCAAGCATGAAAGTTCTTCTCGTCCACAGTGCGTACCAGCTTTTTGGAGGCGAAGACTCGGTGGTCCGGGCCGAGACGGAGTTGCTGGAGAAGCACGGCGACGAAGTTTGCCACTACACGCGGCATAACGACGAGGTTAAGCAGTTTAACCTCGGGCAGAAAGCAGCATTCCTCCCTCAGACGGTTTATTCATGGAAGACTAGCGGCGAAATCGGAGATGTTGTCCGCCGATTCAAGCCGGACGTGGCTTTCATTCACAACGTCTATCCGCTGATTTCCCCCTCGGCGTATCACAAGTTGCATGCGTTGCGCGTTCCGACGGTGCAGGTGCTGCACAACTTTCGCCTGCATTGCCCGAATGGGCTGTTCTACACGCAAGGGCACATCTGCGAAGCGTGCAGGGGCGGGAATTACCTGAACGCAGTAAGCAAGCGCTGCTACAAAGACAGTTACACCTTCAGCGCGCTGTATGCGCTGACGCTGGGCCTAAACCGGTTGGGCGGAGTGATCGAGAAAATCTCCGGATTTATCTGCCTGACGGAGTTTTTCAAACTCAAGATGCAGGAAGCAGGGGTTCCGGATTCGAAGCTCTTTGTCAGACCGAACTTTGTGTATGCTCCGGCACTGCCGGCGGGACAAGTGCCTGGCAACGGTTATGCGCTGTACATGGGTCGGCTATCCCCGGAAAAGGGCTGCTGGACGCTGATTCGCGCGTTTGAGCAGTTGCCGCAAGTGCCCTTGAAGATCATGGGCACCGGGCCAATGGAGCAGGAGTTCCGAAATTACATCCGCGAAAAGGGCATTCGCAATATCGAGTTGCTGGGCTTTAAGAGCGGAGCGGAGAAGTGGGACATCCTGCGCAATTCCTTGTGCGTAGTCATGCCGTCGGAGTGGTACGAGAACTTCCCGGTGACGGCGCTAGAGGCGTACATGGCGTGCAAACCAATCGTTGCGGCGCGCCTGGGTGGGTTGCCGTACATCGTGGAAGAGGGCAAGTCGGGCCTGCTGTTTGAGGCGGGCAACGCCGGGGAACTGGCGCAGAGAATTCAGCATCTGGTGGATCGTCCCGCAGAGGCTGTTCGAATGGGGGAATGCGGGCGGCGCTTGACGGAAACGAAATACGGACCCGAACAGGGCTACAGCAATTTGATGAAGATCTTCTCGCAGGTGCAGGCAGCGTAAATCTTGTCCATGACAAACGAATCTCAGAACTCGGGGCCCCAGAATTCGGAACTGATGAACGCCAGCCCTGTCTTTGTAGTCGGGATGTGGCGCTCCGGGACATCGCTGCTCTACGCGCTCCTGAATCAGCATCCGCAGATTGGGCTGATGTACGAATCCGATCTGCCGTTGCTGCATTCGCTTTTCCTGCTACCGCGCAAAAGTTCGTGGTGGTTGAACAAGGTGGATTCGTGGAACGGAGCGTTGACCCGCCACAAGATCGACCCCACGGCGATCCCGGAGAACATCAGCGATTTGCCCGGCGCATTCAGAGCGGTTGCCCAACAGTACGCGAAGAAGAAGAGCGCGACGGTCTGGGGATGCAAATCGCCCAGCTACTACGACTGCATGACGGAACTGGCAAGCTGGTTCCCGCAGGGGAAGTTCATCGTGATCTGGCGCGATCCGGCCGACGTATGCCGGAGCATTGTTCGCGCGGCGGAGAAGTCTCCGTGGTTCGCGCGTCCCGGCATGGACCTTCGCGCGCTGCTCGGTTATCGCCGGATGAAGAAAGAAGCGGACGAGTTAGTGCGCCGCGGTGCCACGATTCACCAGTTGCAGTATGACGATCTGGTGCGCGAGCCCGAAGCCGCACTGACTGCGATCTGCGAATTCATCGGCGTGCCTTTTGATTCGCGGATGACCTCTCTCGAAGGCGCCGACCGCTCGGCCATCTACAACGGCGAGCATCATTCGATGGTAAAAAGCTCGAGCATCGAAGCGAAGCGCAATCGTCCTGAGGTTCTTTCTCCGGAACTGAAAAGCAAGGTCGAGCGCTACGTCGTATTTTGGCGAAAGCAGTCGGGCGGAACTTGGCCCGTGAAAGCCGCTGTGAGTGATGGAACGAAGGCGGCTTCCCTGGTCGAGCGGACGGCGGATCGCATGCGGCATGGAACGCTGCGAACCTTGGACTGCATCGTTCCTTTCCTTTATTCTTTCGTCCCCGTGTCTGTTTGGCAAAGGTACCGCCAGGTGAAATCCCGGTACCAACGGATTGCACCCAAGCCGACGGGAAGTGAAGCGGTTTAGTCACTATTGCTTGTAACTTTCTCATTTTACAAGATATACATTGGCCGTTGATTCGGCAGATTGGAACCCGACATGCAACCTCAATGCCCAGTATTCATCCCCACAACTTCCAGTAAGGGGTTCGACGCCTTGAATCTACGTGGCAAGTTCTTTGCAATCGTTGCATGCCTGATTCCGTTGCTGAGCGGCTATGGGTTGAGCCAGACGCTGAGCACCTTTCCCGGAATGAATACCGTGCAGAACCACATCAACTCGACGGCGACGCCGGACGTTACGATCGCTGTGGGCACCCTCGAGTATTGCGAGCACGTGAACAGCGGTTACCAGTGCTGGTACAAGAGCACCAACCAGCCGGTCAAGTTCATGGGGAATACGAACGTGAAGTCCGACGCGGGGCCGTGGAGCCAGAACAGCAACAATTCCGGCAACACCACGCATTGTCCGTCAGCGTATAGTCCCAACTCCCAGATCCTGCACGACAACGTCTACAACCTATGGATCATGGAGAAGCGCATCACGGCGCCGAGCAACGGCCATAACTACATGTGCGTGGCCATCAGCAACGTCGAGGATGTTGGCTCGACTTCTCCCGCTTTCGCTTGGTTCGCCTTCGAATACGACCTCGACAATGTGATTCCAAAGAACACGCAAGGCAACTACTACTACCCGGATTATCCGCAGACCGGATTGTGGCAGACCTCGACCAGCACGACTCCGCCATACACGGCCGCAACCGATCAGGCCCTGTGGATCACTTACGACTTGCAGGACGTCAACAACGGTTCAACGATCATGGCGCCTCTCGTGTGCGCGGTTGACTTGGCGGGATTGCGGGCCAGCACCATAAGTCCATGGGTGAACAACTCGAAGACTCCGGCGTGCGTGGTGGCTCACTCGCTGACGACTTATAATCCGCGGCGCAGTTGGGTTCCGGCGAATAACTCAGATACGACTCCGCCCATCGCGGCGGATGGCGAAATGTTTACCTACATGATTGAGCCTCCCAAAGACGGCGTGAGTTACCTCACGGATCCGAATCATACGCAGGGCGTGGAGCAATGGACAATCAATTGGAGCAATACGACTCCGACGCCAACCTTCGTCGCAAGTTGGGATCTTCCCTCGACGCAAGCCGGTGGCGACCAGTTGGGATGCTTTATCGCCAGGAACTATTACGACACAGTGTGTATACCGCAACCCTCGACAGCAGCGACTGGCATCACCATCGATTCGGTAGCGGACCGCATGCAGCAGTTCTTCCACTACACCTCGAAGGGCGGACAGGGAAGCATTTGGACCTCGGCTCACGCCATTGAAGTTGTTCCGAACTCAGGGACCCCTGGCCAGACCGAAGCCGACATCCGCGTTCTTCAGCGGAATGCGACTTCGCCGAACTCGGTTTATGTTTCGGCAGACTATCCGATCCTCGATCCGGTGGATTCGAGCGCCTATGTATTTCTTCCCAGCATAGTCCGCGACAAGAGCGGCAACCTGCAGGGCATCCTGGGAGTGTCGGGCAGCGGAGTGAATGAGCATCCGGCGCTGAACAGTTTGACTCTCAATCCCGGAACGCTGCAAACCGGGACGTGGGGATATATCACGAGTCCGATCACCGATGGCGACGCGGAAGATACCGACACGCTGAATTATCGATGGGGCGACTGGTATAGCGGGGTTCTCGATCCCAGCGATTCGTGCACGGTGTGGGTGGCAGGAGAATATCTGCCGTCGAACCGGACCACCGAGCCTTGGTGGTACACCGAGATGGCGAAGCTGCCGCCGATGAGCACGTGCGCGGGCGGACCAGTATTGCTCTCGAATGTCGCCTTTAGTTTTGGGAATCAGCAGGTGGAGGTGCGGAGCGCCGCGCTCGTCGAAACCATAACCAATAGCCAGACGGTCGCACTGAACATCAGCGGGATTTCCGCGACCGGAGACTTCACCCAGACCAATACGTGTCAGTCAGCGATCTCTCCGGGCGGAACGTGCACGATCGACGTGTATTTCACGCCTTCCGTCACCGGCGCGCGAACAGGCACGCTCACCATCACCGACGATGCGAGCACCAGCCCGCAGAGCGTCGCTCTGAGCGGAATCGGATCGGCATCGGCGATTTCGATCTCCCCGACAGGTCTTACGTTCGGCAATCAAGTGGTGAACACTTCCAGCGCCGGACAGAAGGTCACGGTTTCGAACACGGGCTTCGTGAATATCACCGTCAATTCAGTGCAGTCGAGCGGCGATTTCTCGGAGACCGGTAATTGTTCGGGCGTGACGCTAACACCAGGACAGAGCTGCACGATTACGGCGAGCTTCGCACCAGTGGTCACCGGAGCGCTCACAGGCACGATCACGATCAATGACACGACGACGGGCGCTCCGCACCTGGTCAACATGACGGGGACAGGGCAAGTGCCAGTAAGCCTGTCGTCGAACATCACGTTCCCCGCCACGAATGTCGGCAGCTCCAGCATCCCGGAGAACATGTCGCTGACCAACAATGGGAGCCAGACTCTCAACTTCACCTACTCCACCAGCGGCGACTTCTCGGCGGTCGGCAGTAGTACAACTCCTTGTAACGGGACGTTGTTGGCAAAAGCGAAGTGCAACTTCTCGGTGACGTTTACGCCGACCTTCAATGGCCAGGTGAAGGGTGCGTTGACGATCAGCTTCAACGGAACCGTGGCCGCAGGCGGCTTTACGGGAACAGGTCAAAACGGGCCCGCTGTGCCGCTGACCTTCACTCCGACAAGCCTGAGTTTTGGGAATGTGATTCTGAACTCCTCGAGCGCCAAGACGGTCACGATTAAGAACGTAAGCACGTCCACCGTGACCCTCAGCAGTGTTACGGGTAGCGGCTACTTTACGGCAACGCCGAGCGGCGGTGCGCTGCTGGCCGGCAAGTCATGCACGGTTACGGTGACCTACAAGCCGCTGGTGGTGGGTAACAACATCGACGGGATCACGGTGATCGATGACGCTGCAGTCAGCACTCAGGTGGAGAATGTCGCAGGTAGTGGGATTCTGGCAGTGACAGTGTCTCCCACGACGATCAATTTCGGATCGGTAACGGTGGGAACAACCAGCTCGGTGCAAGTCGTGACCGTCACCAACTACGTGAAGACGGCGGTTCCCATCAACAGCATCGTGGCGAGCGGCGACTTCATTTACACGACGGGTGGAGGAATTCCGTGCGGGGCGACCGTTCCTGCCAACAGTATTTGCACGCTGGGAGTGGAGTTCAGCCCGACGGTAACGGGTGCGATCAGCGGCGACCTGACGTTGAACGATGCTGCCGTGTCCTCTCCGGAAGTGGTAAGCCTGACGGGCACGGGCAAGTAAGCTTTTGGTAGTGGCGAGAATGCTGCGCGGAAGCGACTCGATCCGCGCAGCAGTTTTCTATTCTGTTTTTCCTTTTTTCTCCGCATCGCCGTCCTGGTGAACTTCGGCGGAGATTTTCCTGAGCAGATCGAGCACAGGGCGCTGACTCTCCAGGAGTCGGGGTTCGAGTTCGGGCAGCGTCATCCAACGCGGCGAACCTTCCCAGGAACCTTTCAATTCTCCACTGGCTTCGGCCTCGAAGACTGAGATGTCACATGGCACATCGGCTGTGCTGTGGTAGCGCATTTTCAGTTCCTCGCCAGTGACGGTCAATCCCGTTTCTTCCAGAACCTCGCGACGGAGTGTGTCTATCTCTGCTTCCTTCCTGCTTGAAATTCCTCCGGGCAGCGAGAAGCCGCGTCCATCGTTGCGCTGGATGACCAGGAATGTCTGGCCGTGGCGGATGATGCCGACGGAAGCACGCAGCGATCCGAACAGGGGGAACAGGCGGTAGAGCGTGAAGCAGGTACGCGCGACGATCCAGAAGAGACGGCGCTTCAGGCTCTGGAGCGGGGTTGGCAAGGGGCAAGTCTAGCACGCGAATTAAGCGACCGCGCAGAGCGCGGTTGCAGATTCGTGAGCTTCGTATGGAGCGAGAACGCAGATCAGAAGTCTGTGGGTTTCTCTCGAAAACAATTTCGATGGCGCGTTTTTCGGGGGTGGAGTCGGACTGCGATTTTCGGTTTCTGAAAATCGTTTGTGGGGGGTACCCCCCCTCCCCCCCGGTCTATTGGAATCATCGAGTTAGCGGGAATTCGTCCAAAAATCTAAGGGGCTCAATAGCTTGCGGGCAAAATCTTGATTTTATGAGACTTAGGCCCGATGCCCTAGAGGGAGGATAGACTGCCTCCGCCTCGACCATGATGAACCTGCATGCGGGTGGGCCGCAAGGGCAGATGTCACAACGGGCCTGTGGATTTCTTGCGCGACTACGTCAGGCTGAGCTTCAGGTTTGGAGAAAACCTGGGTCCGGCGCGGCTGGGGCTAAAGAAGTGCGTGAGAACTGGTGTCGTCCCTTCGGGGACTCGGTTCTTTTTCTCGCCCGCACCCGGCACTGCCGTGCCGGGCTTTCATGTGCCGCCGCATCGCGGCTGGAGTGTTTCAGGTCGTTTCACCGGTTCCTTTTGAAAGTGCATTTCTCACGCAGACGATAAAGACGCCAGGGAAAGTAACGCCGCGCTCTTAACGCCGCGGCGCTCAAAGCGAGTCTCAGCGGAAGTTTGAATACGAAGAGCCCGTATCTTGCGATACGGCTCTTTTCTCTGGGCGATGATGGTGCGTGATGTGGGTTAGTGAAGCACGACCGGTTTGATGCCGAGCGGAACGATGCGCCCCGAGATGGAGATCGGGGCGTTGGCTGTGGTCATGTCCTGGTACTGCGACCACTGGGATCCAACGGTCTGATTCGACGTGGTGCAGGAGCCGTTGGCGCAACTCTGCGACGAATCCCACATGACGAGGTACTGCGTGCCAGACTTGTTGATGGTGCAGGAGTAGATGGTTCCGGCCGCCGCGCACGGAGTGGTGAGAGTAGAGCCCGAGAGCCAGTTGTAGGTCTGCTGGTAGGCGGTCTGCACGGCTGCGGGTTGAGTGGTCAGATAGGTCCAGTCATACCATGCGATGCCCGATACGTTCAGCGACCAGGTCATCAGATAGAAGCGCGGCATGAAGGAGGCGGCCATGTCGGAGTCGGTGTAGGCGCCGGTGAAGCCGGGTTCGGCGTAGGACGCTTCTCCATTCCACATGGGCTTGGCGAGTTCGGCGGGCTGCAGAATGCCGTGGGCGTTGGCCACGTAGGTCTGCATGGCGGTCTCAGGTGTGCAGGGAACGGGCGCCGGGCAATGGTTTCCGGTGGCGTTGCCGGGCTTCATGTGGAAGTTGACGATGTCGACCGCCGCGGCGATTGCGTTGGTCGGATTCGGACAGGGCAACTGGGATCCCGTGGGCGAGGCGTTGCAATACAGCTGGTTCTGCGCGTACGTCAGATTGGACGGACTATCCGCGTGCCCGGAGGCCATCACGATCTGCGCCGTGGGATCGATCGCGGTGGCGGTGCAGGGAGAGGCGGTGCCGTTGCCACTCTCATGGATCATGCCGCGGCCGGTGATGATACAGTTTGCATCTTCAGTCAGGCGCGCGAGCTGGGCGAAGGTGCCGGCCCAGTAGAACGAGGCATCAGGCTCGTTCCAGATTTCCCAGTACTTGATGTGAGCGTGCGTCTGCAGGTACGTGGGGTTGTTGGCGTGGGTCGCGATTGCGGTGATCCACGCCTTCCAGATCGCGTTGGTTCCGGTGCCATCGATGTTCAGATCGATGGGAGCATCGCACTCGCCAGCGCCTCCGCCAGAAACTGCAGTGGTGTAATGGCAGGAAGTGTCCGATGGCTTGGACGTAGCCCACGGTGGAGTGCGAGCCAGCGTGTACATGCCTTGCATCACGCCGCTGGTGTAGGCCTGAGCGAGAACCGAGTCGAGATTCGAGTAGTCATAAACCCCGGATGCGGTGTTGATGGATGGCCATTGTAGCGGAGGGGAATCCCAGAAACGCTGCATGCCGTAATTCACGGTGGGATAGTCCCGCACCGATGTGTTGGTCGAGGTGAATCCGAACAGAGTTGACGGGGCCGTGTTGCCGGTGACGATCGCGTTGACCGCCAGGCTCAGCGGCTGAGTCGCAGTTTGTTTCGGCGACGAGGAATCCACGACTTGGACGGTGATGCTGAATTGTCCAGTCTGAGCAGTGGTCCCTGAGAGCAGACCGCTGCTCTGCAGGGTCATGCCAGTGGGTAGCGTTCCGGACGCCAGGCTCCAAGTGTACGGAGTTGTTCCGCCGGTAGCCTTCAACGTGGCGGAGTATGCGGTGCCGGCGGTTGCGCCGGATAGGGAGGTGGTTGCGACGGCGAGCGGCGGAGCCACTACCGGCGTAATGGTGACCACAGCTTTACCTGACTTGGTCGAATCAGCGGTGCTGGTCGCGGTCACCGTGGCGGTTGTTTTGGTGGTGACGGCCGGCGCCTGGTAGAGGCCGCTGCCGCTAATGGATCCGGGCCAAGCGGACCAGGTGACTCCTACATTGGAGGTGTTGGTGACAAGGGCGGTGAATTGCGCTGTCCCGGAAGACGTTACTGTGGCGGCCGCCGGAGTGACCGTCACGGTGATGGTGCCGACCGCTGAGACTGTGATCTGGAACGAGCGCGTCGCGGTTTGCTTGGGGGAAGACGAGTCGGTTACTTGGACCGTGAAGCTGAACGTTCCTGTCTGAGAAGTGGTGCCAGAGATGACGCCGGTGCTTTGCAGGGTGATTCCCGTAGGCAGCGTTCCGGAGGCGAGGGTCCAACTGTAGGGAGTGGTTCCTCCCGTGGCCGCCAGTGTGGCAGAGTAAGCGGTGCCGGCGGTGACGCCTGATATCGACGTGGTCGTGACCGCAACGGGAAGACCAAGCGGCCTAATCGTTACGGAAGCTTTTCCGGACTTGGTCGGATCGGCGTTGCTCGTGGCGGTTACAGTTGCAGATGTGCTGGTCGCAACGGCCGGTGCCTGGTAGAGGCCGGTGCTGGAGATGGTTCCCGGTGAGGCGGACCAAGTGACGGTCTGGTTGGATGTGTTGCTGACCGCGGCTGTGAATTGTTCCGTCCCGGAAGAAACCACCGTTGCAGCTGCGGGAGAGACCGCGACTGCGATTACGCCGGCAGTCGAGACGGGGATCTGGAACGACTGCGCTCCCTGCATTCCGGTCGAATCCGTCGCTTGAACTGCGAAGTTGAAGACTCCTGTTTTTGCGGGAGTTCCCGAGATGGTCCCGGTGGATTGGCTGAGCGCAAGACCGGCGGGCAAGGATCCGGACGAGAGGCTGAAGACATAGGGCGCCTTCCCGCCGCTGACACTGAGGGTTCCGTTGTAAGGCACGCCCACGTCGGCTGGGGACAGGCGTCCAGAGACTTGTGGGAGCACGGTGTTTCCGGAGCCGGCTGAACTCGCCGCTGTGCAGGCGGCTAACCACGAGAGGCACAGCAGTAAAGCGGCGACGCCAATGAATCGAACCACTGCGGACTGCTGGCGGTTCCGAGCCGGGGGACGTGCTTCGGACGACATGTGTGTTACCTCGAATGGGGGCTTCGACAGGGCGCCTTTTCTCGGAACGTCCTTGAGGTAACAGTAGACAGGCGCGGGAGATGCGCACAGATACCCAAGGGCCACTGCCCCGGGGGGCCCAGAAGTACATGCTGTGAAAGCCCTCGCGCGGAAGTGGACGGGCTAATTACGGGTGGAGAGTAACCTCAATTGCGTCGCATGACGCGTACGGGTAAATCCATGCGGGCGGGGAGCGTTGCGGGAGTGGTCTCCTTTTTCGAAGGGGCAGCGTCGTCGGATTTAGCCGCGGCGGCGTGATTGCCCAACGCATACAGGACAACTTCCACGCGGCTGGAGACTCCCAGCTTGTCGAAGATGCGGAAGAGATAATTTTTTACGGTGTGTTCGCGGAGGCTCAGGCGCTGCGCGATTTCGCGGTTACTGAGTCCCTCGGCCACGCAACGGACGACGTCAATTTCCCGTGCCGAGAGCAGAGCATCGCCACTCGCGCTCAGGAACTTCATGGGGACGGGTTCTGCCAGGGATTCCAACAGGAATTGCAATTCTGTGCTGTTGGCCCAGATCTGGCCTTCGTGCACGCAACGGATGGACTTGGGAAGTAACTTGAGCGATTCGGTACGGCAGAAGACCCCTCGGGCACCGGCGCGGAAGGCTTCGATCACCGGGGTACGTTCGGAGGAGTCGAGAAGCATGATGATCCGGGTGCTCGGGGAGGCGGAACAGATTTCGCGGCTCAAGCCAAATCCGCCGCGGCTGTCAGCGCCCTGCCGCGCGCTGATCAAGGCGACGTGCGAGCGCTCTCGCTTCAGCACGGCCAGGATCTCGGCCTCTTTGGCGACCGGACTCGCCACATTAAACTGGCCGTCGCGCCCCAGGGTTTCCACCAGCAACTGAGTGTTCATCGACGTGTTATCGGCGGCGAGGACGCGGATGCGGTCTTGTTGGGGAAAGCTGGTCAATTGAGCCATGATAGATGAGCCTGCAACCAAGAAAACGTTAGGGAGTCCTTCGTCTCCCATCGCTTCTGTAGCTGTAAGACAACGGTTTGATCAGATGTTGAGGGGGGAACGGATGCAAAACCTAAGTTCCAAGTCGGGAGTCTCTAACCTCAATTGATTCGTCCCGTTTCCGGGGCGAGAGCTTCTGGAGATAAGTTATTAGCGCGGAGGAAGCCGGTAAATGGCACTTTAGGGCCATTATTCAAAGGGTTACCTCGCAGCTGCGTATTACCAGATGATTATCATTCTGATCGAGGCTCGGAGGCGGGTATGCAAAATTCTTCACGGAGACGATCCTCTCATTGACTCTGTTTTGGCACTGTACTAGGGTACCGTGAGTAAAGAAGTGCAAGACCCTCGCGGGAAGCTCACCCCCCCACATCTTCCTGGCAGCATAGCCGCTGAAAAATGGCCTAACAGAACGAACTCGGTTGAAGACAGGTTGGACACCCATGCCCAGATTCGACAATTCTCCTAGCGAAAACCACTCGGGAAGCAAGTCCCGTCGACACATCCCTTACTATCTCGCACTGGCGCTTTTGCTGGTGGCGTCCGCGGCAGTGTTGATGACGCGGCCGGTAGTGGTTCATGGTTCGTCGCTTGCCGTGGATCCCGGCCCGCGGCCTCTTCCGGCCGACGCCGGCAATTTCTATTCGAATCTGACGCCCAATCAGAATGCGATTACCACCCGGCTCACCCAGATTTTCACGGAGGTCAACTTCGTCGCCGGTGGACCGCTGGTGAAAACCGTTGGACTGGGGCCGCGCTTCAATTCCAATTCCTGCAACAGCTGCCACGCGTATCCCGCGGTCGGCGGCTCGAGCCCGCCGAATAATCCGCTCTTCGGCATCTACCAGCTGCAGGGCGCGACCAACACCATGCCGTATTTCATTACGGCCACGGGGCCGGTGATCGTGGCGCGG
>PMUM01000179.1 GCA_003166855.1 Acidobacteriaceae bacterium
CACTAAGGTTCACGAAGGAAGACCTTGCACTCGCTTGCTCGCGGTTTACGGGCATGTCCGGATGGTAAAATCGAGTGAGTGACGATTTCCAAAACCTCCATACGGCTGCTGGCGACTGATATCGACGGCACGCTGCTTAATCCACAATTTCAGGTTTCTAAGTGCGATCTGATGGCGCTGCGGCGGGCGCACGCGGCNNCCATCGCGAAGCAGTTAGGGTTCGATCTGTGGCTCATCAGTTCGAACGGGGCGGTGACGCGGTCGCTGGCGGGGGAGACGTTTCATCGCGACCTGATGCCGGCGGAGACTTGCCGGAGGCTGTGCGGGGCGATGCAAGAGTTCCGGGGGAATACCGTTCTGACGTTTGATAAGGAAACCAAGGGCGCGATTGTTCTGGAGAGGATGGATGAGTTGGGCGTGAGCATCCGGCGCTGGCTTGAGAAAAATATGGAGTACATCGACTTTGTGGTGCCGATCGAAGATGCGCTGGTGAACAATCCGGTGCAGGCGATGTTCTGTGGGACGATGGCGCGGATGAGCCGGACGCTGCGGGCGCTGGAAGGGGCGGGCATGGATGGGACGGTAACCGTGTTGCGCACGGAATATCCGGAGCGGGATTTGTCGATGATCGACGTGCTGAATGCGGGATGCTCGAAGGGACATGCGCTGGAGCGGTGGGCTGGGCATTGCGGGTACCGGCGCGAAGAGGTCATGGCCGTCGGTGACAACCATAATGATGTTGAGATGCTTGAGTTTGCGGGGCATCCGGTTATCATGGGGAATGCGTGCGAGGAGTTGCGCAGCCGCGGCTGGACAGTGACGCTGGGCAACGATGCGTGCGGGATTGCGGCCGCGGTGGATTTGGCGCTGGAAGGCAAGCTGGACGCCGCGGGGCTTCGGTCGTAAGCTTCGAGCTACGAGCTTCGAGTTTCAAGGCTGGGATGAATTGGTTGGGTCCAACTCGGGTGCGTTTGGCGATCATCGCGGTGCTGGCGGTGGGGGCGCTTCCCTGCTTTGCCGGCGAGGTTGCTGTGCTGAAGAATGGGTTTTCCATTCGGCATGAGCGACGGGAGATTGTCGGGGAAGTGACGCGGCTGTATGTGACCGCGGATGGGGCGAGCTTTGTGGATGTGCCTACGGCGGAGATTGAACATTTTGAGGCTGCGCCGGAGGTGCCCGCTTCCGGAGCAAAATCCCCACTTCTCGCAAAATACGCGAGAAATGGGGCACCCAGTACAGCCAGTGCGGGTCCGTTAGATCTGAATGAGGTGGTGAATTCGGCTAGCGGGAGGTACCGGCTGGATCCGGATCTCGTGAACAGCGTGATCAAGGCGGAGAGCGGATTCAACGTGCGGGCGGTATCGCCGAAGGGTGCGCAGGGGCTGATGCAGTTGATGCCGGGGACGGCGTCGCAGTTGGGTCTGCCGAATGCGTTCGATCCGCAGGCCAATGTCGAGGGCGGAACGAAGTATCTGCGGGAACTTCTGGAGCGCTACAACTTTGATCTGGTGAAGGCGCTGGCGGCCTACAATGCTGGGCCGCAGCGGGTAGAGCAGTTCGGGGGCGTGCCTCCGTATTATGAGACGCGGGCGTATGTGGCGCGGATAGTACGGGACTTTAATAAGAAGAAGGCCGCGCAGGAAAAGGCGGCTGCCGGCTCGACGGCGAAGACTGGCGCTTCCAAGCACGTCAGCGCGAAGAGTCCAACTAGCAGCGACGCGCAAGATTCCAGCCTGGTTCAAGCGAAGGCTGGTTCGGCCCACACGAGTTCCCCGCAGACAAGGCAGTAGGACATTCTGACCTACGGTCAGTCAAAGCCAATCTAAGGCCCGTGTCTCGTTTTGCTCGACCGACAGCCGAAGGCGGCTGTCGCCACATGTTTGTTTGACCCCTTGGGCTCAGTCATTTACCTTGGGTGGTGCCGTTTCCCGCTACGCGTTGCGAGCGCCGCGGCGCGGAGACCTCCCTCTTCATGGATAAGAAGCGAATTCTGGCCAGCGTCGTGGTGTTCCTCATCCTGGCCGTTCTGGTTTACCTGCAATACCGGCACTGGCGGAGCTTTGACTGGGGGACGTTCTGGAGCCAGACGCATCGCATCAAGAAGATCCGTGTGCTGTACGGGATTGCGTACATTTACATCGCCTATGTGATGCGGGCGTTGCGCTGGAAGATTTTCCTGAAGCCGGTTCGGCCGAAGACAACCGTGGCGGAGTTGGTATCGCCGACGCTGGTTGGGTTCGCGGGGATCGCACTGCTGGGGCGGGCAGGGGAATTCATTCGTCCGTACCTGATCGCACGACGGACAGAGCTTCCCTTTTCGTCGCAACTGGCCGTTTGGGCCGTGGAACGGATCTTTGACATTGGAGCGTTCGCGGTACTGGTAGCGCTGGCCATTTTTCTGCCGAGCGCGTTGCCTTCCATTCCACATCCTGAGTTCTACAGAAGCTTCCGGGAAGCGAGCTTTCTTCTGATTGCCATCGTCGCGGGGACCGCGGTGGCGGCATTCCTGATCCGCCGCAACGTGGAGGTCGCGGCGCAATGGGTGGAACAGCGGTTTGCGCATCTCTCTTCGAACCTGGGACATCGGCTGGGCCAGAAGGTGAGAGAGTTCGGGATGGGGCTCAACACGATTCACGGACCGTTGTCGATGCTGTGGCTGGCAATGGTATCGGTGGGAATGTGGTATCTGATTGCTCTGGCGTACAAGGAAGTGACGCATTCTTACGGCGTGGACGCGCTGGAAATTCCAGTCTCGCAGTTGCTGATTCTGATCTTCGCCAGCATGGTCGGTTCGCTGCTGCAGTTGCCGGCCGTGGGTGGTGGTTCGCAGATCGCCACGGTCGCGATCTTGTCGAGTGTGTTTGATGTGCCAGCGGAGATGGCGGCCAGTTGCGGGATTCTGCTCTGGCTGGTGACGTTTGCGGCGGTTGTGCCGCTGGGGTTGGTGCTGGCGCACCATGAGCGGTTGTCTCTGCGGAAGTTGTCGGTGGAAAGCCACCGGGCGGAGGAATCGGAGATGCGGAAACCGCCGGGACCGTGAGTGGAATTCCCCGCTTAGCGATAGCGTCTGCGATGAGTAATCCACAGTGTGAAAAACTCTTCATCTTGACAAGCCAATGGGATAAGCACACAATTGCGCCGCCTCGGGGAGGGCCTTTTTGTGGCCTGCCTCTCGGCGGTCGCCCCCCAAAGACGACGAAATGTGGGTAGCAGTTCAGTCAAAAGAAGCAATTCGGTAACGATCGTCGTTTCCAGGTCCTAGTTTTTCGGCCCCAGCAATATCAAATTGAAAAAAATGTTCCTCGCCGAGGAAAGGCTGCGCGCTGCGCGGCTCACACCGGCGTGCGATGACTTGTGGAACCAACCGAATCAAGGAGGATCGATATGCAGTCACAGCGCCCTTCTCGAGCATGGGCCGTATGCACCCTGCTCACCGCATTAATACTGGCCACGGTAGCTGCCACGGCGAACGGCAGCGGACGTGAGTTCTCCGGGTACTTCGATATGAGCGGCGTACAAGAACAGGGAGACCTGGTGCAAGTCACACTGCACCTGAAGTTGTTCAACCACAGCGATGCCGATGCCAAGAGCGTGATTGTCACGCTGGTGGATTCCTCGCCCGCCATGACTTTGCGCGGGAACTTTCAGCCGGTAAAGGTATGGAAGAGCAATCAGTTTATTGAAATGAGCCAGGAGTTCTCGGTGACCCAGCGCGAATTCCGCGAGTGGAATGCGCCGCCGGCGCAACCGAACCTGGTGATCCTGTTCCAGGACAGCAACGGAAAGACTTGGCAGAAGGGGGCGCAGATCAGCCGCCGCCCGTTGGTCCACCAGTAAGGCCGGATCCGCGGCAGGCTCAAGCTGCCCAAACAAGAACAACGACATCCTTCGAGGAGAAAATTTCACGCGCCGCTTCACAACGTCCGTTTTCTTTCTGCTGACAGCGCTGCTGGTGAGTCTCCCGGCGCTGGGGCAAGACATTATCACGACGGCTATCGGAGGCGGGCCCAATGGCATTCCCGCCATCGATGCGAACCTCTACAACCCGTACGGAGTTGCCGTGGATAGCAACGGCAACGTATACATTGCCTCGTTCAACCAGAATCGTGTTTTCAAAGTCAACACCAGCGGGACCATCAGCGTGGTCGCCGGCAGCGGAGCCCAGGGCTACACCGGTGACGGAGTCACGGGCGGCGCCGGACTCGCCAGCCTGTACCATCCCTACGCCGTGGCGGCCGACAGTTCGGGCAATGTGTACATTGCCGACCAATACAACTGCGTCATTCGAAAAGTGGATACGACCAACACGATCACAACGATCGCGGGAGTGGCCGGGCAGTGCAACAGCACGGGCAGCGATCTGAGTTATCCATCAGGAGTAACGCTGGACAGCACGGCGGCTAACCTGTACATCGCGGATTACAACAACTGCGTGGTGCGGAAACTGGTGCTGTCGAGCAAGACGCTGTCGACCGTTGCCGGAACGCTCGCGGCTTGCGGATACACGGGAGACGGCGGAACGGCGACGACCGCAGAGCTGTATTATCCGGCCGCTGTTGCTCTGGATACCGCGGGGGACATATTCATCTCCGACTCAAACAACTACGTGATTCGCGAAGTCACAAAGTCGAGCGGAAAGATCAACACGGTCGCGGGAAACCACACCTACGGATTCCTGGGAGATGGCGGTGCAGCCACCAGCGCGGAGATGACGCAGTCCTATGGAATTGCCGTAAACAGCGCGGGAACGGTGGTCACGTTCACGGACTACAGCAACCAGCGCGTACGCCAGTTCACTGTGGGAGGAACAATTACAACCGTAGCGGGCAACGGGACGGCCTGCGCAGGCACATGCGGCGAAGGCGGTGCCGCGACCAGCGCGGAACTCTACTATCCGGTTGGGTTGGCGGAAACCAGCGGCGGGACGTTCTACATCGGCAACAATGACAATTATGTAGTCGACAGTTTTACCGTAAGCGGGAACCTAAATCGATTTGCCGGGAACCATTCCTACAACATTGAAACTTTGATTACCGGTGCTCCCGCAGACGGAGTGGAATTGAATTATCCGTTCGGGCTGGCGGTGAGTTCTACGGGAAACATCTACATCACCGATAGTCATGACTTCATGGTTCGAGAAGACGTAAAGTCGACCGGACTGGTCAACTTCTTTGCTGGAACCGGAAGTGAGGGTTATGAGGGAGACGGTGGAGCGGCGACCAGCGCAGAACTGAACTATAACTTCGGAGTCGCGCTGGACAGTGCCGGGAACGTTTACATCGCCGACACGTACAACTGCCTGGTTCGCAAAGTGAGCACGGCGGGAACGATCACGACGTTCGCCGGACTGGTGGTGAGCAACAGCCCGCGTTGCGGTTACACGGGCGACGGCGGAGCAGCCACCAGCGCGGAACTCTATTACCCGTATGGAGTCGCCGTGGACAGCAAGAGCGCTGTGTACATTGCGGACTACGAGGAGCAAGTCATCCCCAAAGTAACGAGTGGAACCATCAACACCATCGCCGGCATTGGTGGGATTCCCGGCTATTACGGAGACGGTGGCCCGGCTACGGCGGCGCTGTTGTATGACCCCTCCGCAGTGGCGGTCGACCCTGCCGGCAATGTGTTTATCGCAGACACGAACAACTGCCGGGTGCGGGAAATCAACGCCGCTACCGGAATCATCACGACGATTGCGGGCAACGGCGACTGCGCTTTCACCGGCGATGGGCTGGCGGTGGCGAACGGCGTCGAATATCCACAAGGCGTCGCGGTCGATGCAAACGACAACCTGTTCATTTCGGACTACAGCAATCGCGTGCGCTGGGTGAGCCCGAATGGAATCATGACCACAATCGCAGGCACGGGTGCCGCGGGCTATGGCGGAGATGGTGGTTCCGCAACCGCCGCGTTGATATACGAACCGACCGGAATCGCGCTCGATTCAGCGGGCGACGTTCTGGTGTCGGACTACAACAACGGCCGGGTACGCAGCATTTCAGCGTTCGCGGCGTTGGGTACCAGCACCGGAAACCTGTCGTTTGGGCTGACGGCAGTTGGGTCCACCAGTTCGCCGGAGACGCTTATTCTGAGCGCGCTGGGGCCAGTCAACATCACCAACATATCGACCAGCACGAACTTCAGCGAGGCCGATGATTGCCCGACGAGCATGACCAACGGCACGACTTGCACAATGTATGTGTACTTCGCGCCGACAGCTTCGGGAAATCTCAGCGGCAACGTAACCGTCAATACCAATGGCTTCTTCAGCCAGGTCAACACGGTGAACCTGACCGGGCTAGGAAGTGCGATGTCGCTGACGGGCGCTCCGCTGGCGTTCGGCAACCAACTGGTGAAAACCACAAGCGCAGCGAAGTCGGTAACCGTGAAGAACACGGGAACCAGTGCGATCACGATGGGCGCGATTACCCTGACGGATACCACGGATTACGCCATCTCGTCCAACACGTGCCCGGCGTCGGGGAAAACCCTGGCGGGCGGAGCGAGTTGCACCATCAGCGTCACCTTCGGGCCGACGACCACCGGCTCGAAGCGGGGCTCGGTGGTGATCAATGACAGCGATCCTTCCACCCCGCAACTGATCGGTTTGAGTGGAACGGGAACCAGCAACGTGTCGCTCAGCCTGACGTCCGTCACGTTTGCAACGACGCCGGTGGGGGTGACAAGCGGCAACACGAAGATCACGCTGACCAACAACACGGGGGTGTCCATCACATTGAGTAACCCCGCCATCACGGTGAAGGGACCGTTCGGAAATGCCAGCAGTACGACTTGCACCAATAGCCTGGTAATCGCGGCGACCGGAACCTGCGTCATCAACGTGAACTTCAAACCCACAGCGGTGGGCTTTGCTCTAGGCACACTGAGCGTCAACGACAGCGACGTGACCAGCCCGCAAAACGTGGCCCTGCAGGGCACCGGAACGGGCATCAAGTTCTCCTCCGGAACCATCAACTTTGGTACGGTCACGAGGGGAACCCAGGTTTCGTCGACGGTAACCATCACAAACGTGGGGACCACCAATGTGTTCTTCACGGGCGCTGAAATCTCTGGCACGCAGAGTTTCGATTTCAGCGATAACTACGCCGACAACGCACCTTGCGGCAATAACTCGTCGAATCCACTGAAGCCGGCGGGAACCTGCCAAGTCACGGTGTACTTCATTCCCAGCATTGTGGGAACGGAGAACGCTACGTACAAGGTGTTCGACAACAGTCCAGGAAGCCCGCAGACGCTGTCTCTGACGGGCAAGGGGCAGTAGCCGAGGCGAGAGCCAAGCACTGCTTCTAATCAGCCCTATTGAATCAGGCCGCCGGGCTTGTATGCCGGCGGCCTTTTTTCTTACGCGAGGAGAGCCGATGCGGTCGTGGCGTTTAGTGCAGACATCGGTGCGTGGAGCGGAGCGTCGGAGACTACGGTGCGCACCAGGTCCGTCTCCAGCCGCCACCAACCGCTGAAGGTCTGCGTGCTGGAATAACGAACGCACAAGGGATACCACCCACCGGAGTCGGCGGCGAGCCCTAGCGACGCATAGGGATGCGGCGGCACTGTGTGGCCTGGACTAACCGACATGCACCTGGTGTCGAGTCGCAGGCCGACGCGTAGAGCTTTTAGCGCGCTTTCCTTGCCGCTCCAGAGCAGGGCCAATAGAAGGGGGAGCCCGGACGGAGAAGTGTCCGCGATGAGCGCTTTCTCGGCAGCGGTGAAGTAGTCGTCGACGAAGGCAGCGCTGCGCGGTTCAACCATTTCCAGATCACAACCGAAGTTGCGGCCGTGCGGTCCGAGCGTGCACAGGGCGGTGCCCGCACGATGACTGAGTGAGATGGCGATGTCTGCCGGATCGCCGTGGAGAAAGACTTCCGGTGCGCCAGACGAGGCGGCGCGGATCTCAAGGTCGGCGAGAGCAAGAAGATCTGTCGGCAGGTTGAGGCAGGCGGCAAGGGCCTGCTTCGCGGTCCAGCGACCGAGGCGCCAGTCCGAGCGTCGCTTGAGAAAGCGCAGGGCGGCGAGGACAGTCGCCTCGCGCAGGCTCAGCCAGTCGTTGTTGGCGGGGACGTCGGATTCGGTTTGTTCCAGCCAGTAGATGTCCATTGGGGTGTACCGCGTCCCTTCAAGGAACAATCGACCACAGGGGCTGAAGCCCTCGTTCATTTCAAGCTTTACGCGGCCCTGAAGGGCCGCTCTTCCACGGTGCTACGCGGCTTCTACGATCTCCAGGGTTCCCTTCTCCAAAGCTTCCTCCTCGCGCTGGATTCCCCGCTCGACTGCGTTGATGAGATAAGAACGGAGATTTGCCGGCGGAATAATATGGTCGAGGGCGCCCACGCTCAGAGCACGGAATACGCTGTGGACGCGGTCAAATTCGCTGGCCATTTCGCCTAGTTTTTCGGAATAGACGACGTCGTGAAGTTCGTTCCACTGGGAGCGCAGACGTCCTTTTTCGGCGGCGTCGGCCTGGAGCATGGCCTGGTTCAAAGCCTGGAGGCGTTCGTCTTTGCGGGTGCGAGTCTCGACTTCACCGGCAAAGACTACTGCTGCAGCGGGGGCACCGCCGATGACAGAGGCATAGGTTCCTTCCAACGCGGCGACCTCAAGCTGCTCGTTTAGCGCGCGGGAGAACACAACGTAAGCGCCGCCGTGATAACGAGATATCACACAAAATACAATGGGGCCCTTGAAGTTCACCACGGCTCTGCCAATCTCGGCGCCGTACTCGAGTTGCAGGCGGCGCATGGACTCCGGCGAACCGTCAAAGCCGGACAGATTGGCGAGGACGACCACCGGGCGATTGCCGTTGGCGGCGTTAATGGCACGCGCCACTTTCTTGGAAGACTGAGGGAATAAGGTTCCAGCGGACCACTGGTCCGGGCCGTCGGCGGGGACAAATCCGAGTCGCGGCACCGAGCGCGATTCGATTCCGATGAGGCACACAGGATAACCGCCGAGATGAGCGTCCCATACGACACCGGTTTCGGCGGCTCGCATTCCGGCCCAGCGCTCCAGAGGCGGATGATCCTGGTCGACGGCGGCCATCATCACTTTGCGAATTTCGAAAGGCTTCTTTCTGCCGGGGTTAGTTTCGTCGGACAAGATCTCGCCGACATAGGCAAACCCGTCCTCGCCGTTTTCGTTATGAGGAAACGTCTGCACGTCGCGAGTGATGGGATCGGTGGTGGCGGCGCGGCGCGGAAAGCGCTCCCCCGGGTATACGTATGTGTGATCGTAATGCCGGAACAGAATATGGCAGGCTTCATTAATGTCGCTCGCCCAATATTGCGCCTGGCCGTTGACTCCCATGATGCGGTCGTAGCCGCCGATTCCCTGATTATCTTCGGCCGAGATTCCGCCGGAGTAGTCGAGGGCGCGCTTGCCGGTAAGGACCATGGCTGCCTTCGGGGTCATTATCAGAATGCCGCGGGTGTGCATCAACATAGTGGCTTCAGCGTTCCAGTAGGGCTGCGCGCCTACATTGATGCCATTGATGAGGAGATTCACTTCGCCGCCGGCTTGGGTGAATTCGATCAGACGGCGAAGGACACGGGCGATCCAGTCCATATTCTCGACGCCGCTCTCCATGGAGATCTTGGCGCCGGCGGAGATTGGGAACCATTCCACGGGGATGCCCTTCTCTTCTGCGAGGTCGAGCGCGGCACTGATGAGGCGACACTCGGTTTCAGCGAGCGCGCCAAGGTCCTTGCTGGGATCTCCGAGGAGCAGGACGCGAGCCATGCCCTCGGGGTATCGCGTGGTGAAGTTGCGGATGACGCCGACGATGATGTTGGCGCGGTTCTTGCCGTAGGGACGATCGACGGGAACGAGCTTGTGGTCGGCGTTGAGGTCGTACTCGACAAAATCGCCGGGGGGGAATTCGCTGCGCGCGTCTTCCCGCGCGGGCGCAAGCATCTTGATAATTTCGTAGGGGTAGACCAGCCCACGCTGGCGGACGCGAACGACTTTCTGGTCGTATTCGGAAAGCGGTTTGAGCGCGAGCAGTTTGTCGGCCGGGCGGAAAGTAATGAGCAAGCCACTGCCCACGGGGCTCGAAATGCGCACGACCAAATCGCGCAGTTCTCCGGTGGCGGGATTGGGGATGCGGGCGCGCACCACGACTTGTTCGAGGCCCAGGCCTTCCGTGACGGGAAAAAGGCGGCGGACGAGGTTGCGCAATTCCTCCGGTTTCAGATTGAGTGAAGGCCAGACGTAAAGGAATACGCGATTCCAATAGAGGCGCTCCTGGGGGCGGCGCCGCGACTGAAACAGGCGAATCGCGGCCAGGGTTTCCATGAGCATGCGTTCCAGATGCGGCAATTGCACGATGCGCCCGGCTTCATCGCGCACGGGAGTGACGTCGCGAACCTCGGCAGCGGCGAACAAGCGCTCGTCCTTGGGATTGTCACGGGCCACGGCATGCAACAGATAAACATCTTCGACCGAGGGCAGGCGATCAATCTTGAAATTGCCGAGGCGCCAGAGATGCAGGCGCTTCCCCATCATGGGATGCAAGCCGCGGAAGAACGGGTCTTCCTGATACTCAGTGCCATTGAACTGGTAGGTGAAATGTTGCAGGCCGTTCACGCGCGGGCCCCGGCTCGCGCCCGCGGCAGAGACCACGATGCGGCGGATGGAACGGGGAAACGCAACCTGATTGAGCATGGTTTGAATTTCACG
The DNA here is from genome assembly GCA_003166855.1 of Acidobacteriaceae bacterium. Classification (GTDB taxonomy): domain Bacteria; phylum Acidobacteriota; class Terriglobia; order Terriglobales; family Acidobacteriaceae; genus Sulfotelmatobacter. The sequence goes on from PMUM01000179.1 coordinate 10,690, forward strand.
CTGCGTCGCGTCCGGGTCGCCTAATTTTGCAGAATGGCAGACGTGAAAATCCATGACGATGTCGTGATCGGCGGGGACCTCCGCGATGAGGGGGAACATTGTGCGTGCCGCCGCGGGGAGACCCTTGTATTCGGAGTACGTGGAAAGGACATGGATGCGTTTGCCCTCGTCATCATATTCCGCCGAGAAACAAGGATGCTCCTCAGCCGACAAGGAACGACAGTTCACCAGCGCAGAGTTGCGATAGTAGCGCCAGGTGAGCACCTCGAGCATGGCGCCGCATAAAGCGGGTTCGGCGGATGGGAAGCGGGCGGCAAACAGCCCCGCGAGCAATTGGGGACACTCGATCAGCGCGTGCAGCCGGGTGCGGCGATCGGCCGCGTCGGAATGCGCGTCGAGATGGTTGAGGTGGTCTTCCGCTTCCTGGAAGACCTGATCGCGGGCACGCTCAAACAACGGCTCATCGAAGTAACGATAGCGCACTTCGCGCGCGAGATCGCTGATCGAAGGATAAATCTCATGGGTAATGGCGACGATGCGATCGAGGAGCGTCCGGAAGGAACTGCTGGCGGGTGGTCCGGGAGCCTTGGCGTGGCGCAGACGCCGCTCGAGAATGTCGAGAATCGAGGCGACCTGCCCTGCCATCCGCTGGTGCGACTTGCAAATCCAGAGCAAGGTCTCTTTCAGCCGGGAGGATCCATCGAGTTCGCGGACGCCGTAGTGCGCCAAAGCGCTGAGGAGCGCTTCGACAAAAGCAGGAGGAAGGCCTTCCGCGTTGGTCTCGACCATGCGCAAATAGGAGAACAGGTACGACTCGGCGCTGGGCTCTTCCCCAGAAGCACGATGGTTGACATCCGGTTCGCGATGAAACAGCGAACAGACGTCCACAAAAATCCTGAGAATCTCGTCCTCGTGCTGGGTGACGTCGTCCCCGTACGCAGGACAGGTCTGGCTCCAGGCTGCGAACTGGCGAGCGGTAGCTGACGGGTCGAGGTCAAATCCCAGCATGACCTGGCGAAGTTCCCTGAGAGTATCGATGCAGGAGGCTTCGCGATTTTCACGCCAGGTATGGGATTCGCCAAAGACCAAGCGCTTTTGTGACCCGGTCGCGTCGGCGCCAACGGCGCCTTCGATTTGAACGAGAGGAGCGCCGGCATCGACCTGCACGTTCGGCATGATCATTATTTTTCGCACCCTTCCGGAAAAGGGGGCGACGACCTGAGTCTCCATTTTCATGGCTTCGAGCACGGCGAGACGGTCGCCGACGGCGACGGTGTCGCCCATTTTGACCGCGATGGAAACGACCACGGATGGTGCGGGAGCATGCACCACGCCCCCGTCGTCGCGGTCGACCTGATGCGACACGCCGTCCACGTCGATGCGCGAACTTATTCCCTGGCTGACCGACACAGTATGGAATTTGCGGCCGAAGACGACGAGCCAGGATTCAAACTGATCCAAGCGGTCGATGTGGGCCTCGATCCGTACTCCGTCGACCTGGATGCGGTAATCTCGTGGGCCGATGCGGTGCGTCTTGATCGCGTACAGTTGGCCGTGATGGCGCAAAGCCAGGACGCGGCCAATGTCACTCTGCACGCGCGGCCGGCCGCGCGCAGCGGATGCGTAAAATTGGGACTGCTCCACGGCCAGTTCGGCGTCGTAGGCATCAATGGCAGCCTGAACCAGCGCGACGTCGGCATATTTCCTAACGAGATGCCCATTTTCGATCGCGAGGCGGTCGAGCCAACCGACATCGACGGTGCCGTTCTGCACCTCTTCGCGGCCCAGCATCTCCAGCAAGAATGCTTTATTGCTGGCGCCGCCCTTGACAACGATCACGCTCTCGCCCAGCGCCCGTTGCAGCCGGGACAACGCCTCTTTGCGAGTCTGACCATAGGCAATGACTTTGGCAATCATGGAATCAAACTCGTGGGAAATGCTGTCGCCTTCGGTGATGCCGGTATCAACCCGCACACCGGGACCGGTCACCATGCGAAAACGTTCGAGAACGCCCGGGGCCGCCGCGAAATCGTTGTCCGGATCTTCCGCATTGAGGCGGACCTCAACCGCATGACCGAAAGTGCGCGGGGGATCGCCTTCGAGACGCTCGCCCCGCGCAACGTGGATCTGCAGTTTCACAACATCGACACCGGTCGTGCATTCGGTGACCGGATGCTCAACTTGTAACCGAGTGTTTACCTCCATGAAAAAGAACTGCCGGGCCTCCGGTTCGAAGAGAAATTCCACCGTGCCGGCGTTGCAGTAGCCAGCACTCTTGCTGAGGCGAACCGCGGCCTCGCGCAGATCCTGATCCTGTTGGGCAGAAAGCGCCGGGGAGGGCGCCTCTTCGAGGACTTTCTGATGCCGGCGCTGAATGGTGCAATCACGTACGCCGACTGCCCACGCGGTTCCGAAATTGTCGGCGATAACCTGGACCTCGATGTGGCGGGATCCCTCGACCAATCTCTCCATAAAGACGGTGGGGTCTCCGAATGCCTTGAAGGCCTCGGCGCGAGCGCGCTCAAACGCCTGCGGCAGTTGGCTGGCGGAATGAACGAGACGAATCCCGTGGCCACCGCCTCCTGCGGTCGCTTTGATCAGCAGAGGAAAGCCCAGGCGCTGGGCATGGGTCAGAGCATCCGTGATGGTCTCGACCGGACCGCCGCTCCAGGGAGCAACCGCGATTTGCGACTGTTCCGCGAGGCGTTTGGCAGCGATCTTGTCGCCCAGGCGCCGCATGACATCTCCGCTTGGGCCGATAAAGACAATTCCCATCTCCTGGCAGAGGTCGGCGAAGGCTGCGTGTTCTGCCACAAAGCCCCAGCCAACCCAGACTGCATCGGCGTGCGATTCCGCCAGAACTTGTTCGAGGCGCTTGTAGTCGAGGTAGCTGCTCTTGGTATGCAGCGTATCGCGATCCAGGGATTGGGCCGCACCGAGAGAAAACGCTTCGTCGGCTTCGCGGACGAACATGGCATGGCGGTCGGGTTCGGTGAAAAGCGCAATCGTGCGCAACGGGACGCCGTGCTCAGAACTAAACTCACGGGCGGCGTGGATGAAGCGCATCGCGGGTTCGCCGCGGTTCACAATCGCAATCCGTCGAAAGTCATTCACCATAAGGACCCCGGTTCTTCGAGTTGCGGGTTACTTGGGCGCGCTCATCACGCCACGAGAACGGCATCTCCTGACATGATTTCCTGCAGCGTTTTCAGATGTTGCTCGTTCACGGCATTCGGGAGCGCGACGGTCTGATAGCCCGTGAGGCGCAGGAGGCAGTTCCCTTTCGTATCGATGACATCTACATCGAAACTTCCTTGCGTGGCGTCGGGAGTGAGCACGGCATACAGCTTGCCGTCGGTTGCGGCCGGCGTACGGTAGAGAGAAATCTGGCGAACATGCTGAGGCAAGCCCATGCGGCCTTGCACACCGAGTTCCCAGATGCCAGCGGTCTGGAAACACAGCTCGATCAAGCGCGGCTGCATGATCGTGCGCAGTTCAGAGGGCTGATGGTTGGGAGGCAGATTGCTGGCCATCAATCCGATGAGACGGTGGCCATCCCACCATGCTTTCTCGATAACCTGATAAGCCGGCCCGTGGAAGTAGACGCGGTAGATGTCGGCGGCGGCGATGACGTGGCCCTCGGGCCTACCGAGAGCTAGGACCGAGGGAGCTTGCGTGCGTTGTTTTGCGAGTCGCACGCGAGCCGTGAAGTGAGTGGTCGGTTGGGGCTCTGCCTGATTGGGCAGGGAGCGGTGTCCGATCAGCCGGCAATCCGCCAGCAGTTGCTCTCCGTGGGGATGGATTTGCGTTTCAATCAGCAGTGCACGCGGCTCGCTGCGATAGAACTTGAAGGGCGCTAGGAAGTTGACGTCCTCGATGGCTTCGACCTGCCATCCGGGCAGCAGAGCGAGAGCGGCTTCGGCGAACGCCTCAATGCCCATCACGCCGGGCAGCACGGGTGTGCCGTCAATCTGATGGTCGTGGAGGAACGGCTGATCGTGTGGGTTCAGGATGGTTTCGACTGTGTAACCGCTGGAGATGCCGAGGGAGACGATCGCACCGGTGATGGGTCCAGTGGGCGAAGGCTCCTTGGTGGATTGCGCGGCCGACGTGTCCAGTCCGCAGGTCGCGTCGAGTTCGTTCAGCAAGACGCCGAGACGCTGTGCAACGACAATTTCGCCGCGTGTGGCGCCGGCGGTGAGTTCGCGGCGGATCAGCGGGATGCCCGCCTCAGGCGGCAACATGTCGATTCCCGCAAGCTCCATCATCTTCGGGATAGAGCCGCGGGTGGCCATGCCGATTCCTCCCCAGGCGGTCCAGTCGATGACGATTCCACGCGTCGCGGGACGTGTAGTGCGGAAGTTCGACGTGATCTTGCAGAGCAGATCGTTGGCGGCGCTGTAGTCGGTTTGGCCAGCGTTGCCGAAGCGGCCGGCAATCGAACTGAAGGCCACGGTCGCGCCTAGAGGCATGTCTCCGATGGCGTGCAGCAGATTGAAGAAACCGTCCGCCTTGACGTCGAAGACCAGATCGAATTCCCGGGGATCCTTGTCGGGCAGGAAATGGCTGCGCTCAATGCCCGCGGCGTGCAGCAGGACATCGATGCGGTCATGGCTCTTGCGCACCTCGTCAATGACTCTGGCGACCGCCGGCGCATCGGCAAGGTTGACGCTGAAATAAAGTGGCTTGCCGCCCGCCGCTAGAACCGCGTCAATGGCGCATTGGGCCGCGTGCGCCCTTTCCAGGCTGGCGAGTTCCTTTTCGACGAGCGCGGGAGTGGCGCGCTCGCCGCGGGTCTGGAGCTGAGCGAACAGGTCGCGTTTGAGATTCTCTTTGTCGGTGACGAAGCGTTTGAGGTCGGGATTATCCGGATCAGGTCTCGGCACTAGATCGAGCAGGTAGAAGGTGCCACCCGATGCAGCGGCTAGATCGGCAGTGATGGCTGAGACGATGCTACCCGCGGCACCAGTGATAACGAAGACGCTGCTCTTGTCGAGCACCATGCCGGGATGGCCATTATTAGCGGGTTGTTCTTCGAGGCCGACGGACCAGCGCTGGCCTGCGGTGTATCCGATCTCGACCGCGCCAGGATCGCGCTGGGCTTCGGCGATGAGGAGTTCCGCGACTTCGGTAGCAGGGCGAGTGGATTCGAAATCGACGGCTTTCACCATGGACTCCGGGCGTTCGCGTTTGTAGGTCTTAGTGAAGCCGGTTACGGACCCGCCGAGTGGGGCAACCGCACCCGCATCGTCGTAGCCGTGATGGCCACCGAGTCGCGTCGCCGATACGAAGAATGTGCCAGCACGAGCGACGTGCTCGTACAAGGCGCGCATCGCGGTGTACAGCGACTTCACTCGCACGCGAAGAGCGTAGTGCCAGGTTGCGGAGTCGAGTTGGCGAAGATCGCCTTCGTTGTCGAGCGCTGACAGCCAGAAGATGCCTTGGATTGGGCCGGCAGCGGTCCATGATTTGAGGAGTGCGTTCAGCGTGTCGGAGTCAGGAGTGCCTTCGATGGTCAGCACTTGGACTTCCAGCGCGCGAAGGCGTTCGGTTAGTGCCGGCGCGGCGCCGCCCTTATCGGGCATCACTATGACGCGGCTGTTACGGTCGAGTTTGACGCCGGTCTCCTTGCAAACTGTGAGCGGAGGACGCAACGTTGCCACCGGGACGCGCCGTGGAATGCGATCCGTGGCATCGAAGTTGGCAGGGGTTGGTCGCGCGGAAGGAGCGGATGCCGCTTTCGGTTCTGTTTGATGCAGCTTCACAGCAGGCACGGCAGTGGCCGCGACCAGCGCGGACCGGTCGTGCGCGAACTTGATGACATGCGCCAGCGTCGGAAAGTCGCGGAGCTTCATGTTTTCGTCGCGGGGGATGTTGTAGGCGGCACGCACTGCGGCGAACATTTCTGCCTGCTTGACGGTGTCGACGCNNGCCGAGGTCGGCTTCGAGATCGAGGTCCAGGTCCAGCATGTCTTCCGGATAGCCAGTCTTCTCGGCGACAATCTGGAGGACCTTCCCCTTTATTGGGTCCTCCTTTATCGATTCATCAGAATTGGCTGACACCTCGACCGGCGCCTGAGGCGGGGCGACGGGCTCCGCCGGCGGCGGGGAGGACGCGACGGGAGAAAGTTCTGCAGCAGAGGATGTGCCCGCCAAGTCGGGACGATTCTCGTAGACGAATCGAATCACGTGCGCGAGCGTGGGATAGTCACGGAGCTTGCGGTTCTTATCGCGGGGAATGCTATAGATTTCACGGATCGCGGCGAACATTTCGGCTTGCTTGACGGTGTCGACGCCGAGGTCGGCTTCCAGGTCGAGGTCAAGGTCCAACATGTCTTGCGGGTAGCCGGTCTTTTCGACCATCAGCGCGAGGATCCGCTCTTTCACAGCGTCTTCATCTTTAGTGGAGATGGAAACGGCGATCGGAGCGGGCATCGCTATGGGCGCGGGAGCAGCGGTGATGACTTCAGGGGCCGCCTTAACCTCCGGCGTCAATACTGCTGCCGGAGTCGGCGTGGCGTGAAGGGCGGGCTTGCGGTCATGCACGAACTGGATCACGCGGGCGAGCGTGGGGTAATCGCGCAGTTTGATGGTGTCGTCGCGGACGATGCCATAGGCCTCACGGATGGTGGCCATGACCTCGGCTTGTTTCACGGTGTCGATGCCGAGGTCGGCTTCGAGATCGAGATCCAGATCGAGCATGTCTACGGGATATCCTGTCTTCTCGGCTACGAGAGCCAGGACACGCTCTTTGACGGAATCGGCTTCCACAGCGGGTTTCAGTGCTGACGGGGACGGCGGCGCGGGCACTTTGGTTTCAACCCTCGCTGCTGCAACGGGGCGCGGCGGTTCGACTCTGACTGCGACGACAACTGGTACCGACGATTTTGGAGGCGCGACGACTGGCGCATGGTGGGACTCTTGTGCGACTTCCGCCAAGCGGGCCGCTGAGCGTTGATCGCGCACTCGCAGGGTGCGGCGGACGACTTCGAGGTCGGCGGTGGGATAGCCAGCGATCTGGCTAAGCCAGGCTTTCCAGGTGTTCTCGTCGGCGATTCGATAGGCATAGCCGAGTTCGCTGGGACGGCGGTGCGCGCCGTCCCTCGGGGCAGTCCAATGCAGCAGCGACATGCTGATCTGCGAACCGAATCCAGCACCGAGGCGGACGGCGTATTCGATGGGGTATCCACCGCCTTTGGACAAATTCAAGGTGCCCAACTCGGGATCGACTTCCTTGAAGTTAGCTACAGGCGGCACTAAGCCGGTCTCTAGTGCTTTCACGGCGAGGACATCTTCGATGCCGGTGGCCATGGCATGACCCGTTTGCCCTTTTGTGTTCGCAATGACGATTTGGTCGGCAGCGTCACCGAAGACACGGCGCAGAGCGTTGATCTCGGCCGAGGCACTGCCTCCGCGCGCGGGCGTGTAGGTCTCGTGAGAAACGAAGACGGTATGGGGCGCAATCTGCTGGCGGGAAATGCCATGAAGAGATTCGGCCTGGGACACCAAGTTTTCCATCATCTGGCCGATGTGCTGCACATCGAGGCGCGTGCCGTGGAAGGCGCTGTTCGCGGTAACTGTGCTGAGTACTTCGCAGATGGGTTGAATTCCCCGTTCCCGCGCGGCTTCGGCACTTTCGACGACCAGGCCGGCGGCGCCCATGCCGACGATCAGGCCGTGGCGGCGGCGGTCAAAGGGAGTGGCGGCTTCTTCTACTACTTCGTCGGTGGCCGCGGCCCCGCTGGCAAGGAAACCGGCGCCGAACCATTCGATGGAGTGGTCGGAGGTGACGTCGTCGGCCGAGACGATGACCACGCGGCGGCAGCGGCCGGCACGGATCCAGTCTTCGGCCAGCGACACCGCTTGCGTGGTGCTGGCGCAGGCGGAATTGATTTGCGTGTTGGGGCCACGGGCGCCGATGAACTCGGCGAATTGGGAGTGGCCCATGGCAAGAGTGCGGAGGAGGAAGCGGCGATCGAAGACGTAGGGCTCTTTCTCGATGGCATCGCGGAGGTCTTCGGTACGGCGTTCGATTTCTTGTTCGAGGACGGAATCGCCATTGCCTTTCGCGCTTCGAGCAAGCAGGCCTTCCAGCAGGCCGAGCTGCTCGCGGCGGGAGTGGTCGGTGTAGTAGCGCGACATTTCATCGGCGAAGGAATCACATCCGGGAAAGGCAGAGGCAAAGATCACGCCGGTGTCTTCGCGCAGCGCGTCAGGCAGGGCCCACCGGTCCTGCAACTGCGTGCCCTTTGTGGTGGTCTTGTAGCGCATGACCAGCGGGATACCGGCGTCGCGCAAGGCATCGAGACCCACGGCAATCGCCAGCTGGGTGACTCGGTCGAGGGCGGCGCGGCGATCGGCGGAAATGCCGAATTCAATTTCCAGATCGAATGCGCCGCCGCGGCCCGCCAGCTTGATGACGTCAGCAACGTTGTTGATGGTTTCGAAGGTCGGTCCGCCGTTGTCGCTTTTGACCAGGCGGGTGATGTGCTTGTCGAGCATGGCCTTGCGCAGACGCGTGGGGATGAGGTCGATAAATTGATCACCGCGCAGGATGCGGGCGAGATTCGAGTCATCGAAGATGTGGTCGGTTCCGGGCAGGCCCAGGGCGGCGCCGGTGATGACTACTGGATCCTTCGCGGGGGCTGAGTCTTTGCCGCGATGAATCTGCCATCCGCGCTCAAGGACATCGGCGAAGAAATGGCCGAGTTCGGTGTAGTGATCGGAAGTCGATGTCTGGGTTGAGTGGGCAGCTTGGCTAGGTACCTCGGGGACTAAAGCCCTTGATGAAGCGGCGGGCTTGATCGCAGCGCTGGAAGCGCTGCGCCACCCAAAA
>PMUM01000175.1 GCA_003166855.1 Acidobacteriaceae bacterium
ACTTCCCCGAAGCCCGTTTGAACGAAGCCGCTTTGCGGCGGACGCTATCGCGTACTCGAAGCGAGCGGCATCGGAGATTCGAGACGTGCATACGAATAGATCACAAGCGTCAGCGTCCCGAGTCGTCCCGAGTCTTGCAGAATGGTCTGTCTCGCGTTACGATGAGGCGATCGTGAGCCTGGGCTTCATGGTTAGATCGATGAACTTCGATTTGAAACTCGCCCCGCAAGTACTCTTATTTTCAACAACTTCCAAGCCAAAGTCGATTGAAATCCCATAGCGTCCGCCGCGAACAAAGCGGCTTCCTTCAAACGGCTGTATCGAAAGCGAACTCCTGAGGTCCAAGCCAACCGAACCTGTCGCGCCGGTTCGCTTCCGATACAGCACTAGCGTTTCTGGATAGCTTCCGGTTGGCCGACCATCTGGGAGTGATCACACGGTATTTCGAATCGAAATGCCGTGTGCGGTCAATTTTATGAGTTGTGGCCCGTGAGCGATGCCCCTCTCCATGGGTGCTAAACTTACCGTCGATTTGCATCTCCTTAAGAGAGTGAAACGTGAGCGATCCGGGACCGAAGTCAACTCCGCACAACGCAGGCGCTGGTCCGGATACTAAGCCCACTTCAGGCCCAAGTGTGGCTCCCGCGGAATCTCCCACGCCCGACTTGGGTTCCATTGGACCTTATCGGCTGATCAGGAAATTGGGAGAAGGTGGGATGGGAGAGGTGTGGCTGGCAGAACAGTCCGCTCCTGTCAAACGGCACGTTGCGCTGAAGATCATCAAAGCCGGCCGCTATGACAAGTCCGCATTGATACGCTTCGATCTGGAGCGGCAGGCGCTGGCGCTGATGGACCACCCCGCTATCGCCAAGGTTTTCGATGCCGGCTCCACGGCTGAAGGTCAACCTTACTTCGCAATGGAGTATGTGGCGGGCCTGTCCATTACCCAATATTGCGACGAGAAGCGCCTCTCGCCCAACGAGCGCCTGCTTATTTTTACAAAAGTATGTGAAGGCGTGCAGCACGCGCATCAGAAAGCAATTATTCATCGCGACCTGAAACCCACGAACATTCTGGTGGTAGAAGTGGATGGCAAGCCGGTGCCGCGCGTTATCGACTTCGGACTGGCCAAAGCCATCTCCGAGCAATCGGAGAGCGGGACGCTGGTGACGCGTGCCGGGGGGCTGGTAGGCACGCCGGGATATATGAGCCCGGAGCAAATGGATCCCATGGTGGCTGATGTAGATACTCGAGCCGATGTCTATTCGCTCGGCGTGGTGCTCTACGAGCTGCTTACGGGTGTGTTAGCCCTGGATGCCAAACAGTGGGAGAGCAAACCTTTTCATGAAGTTCTGCGGCAAGTACACGAAGAGGAGCCGACGAGTCCGAGCACAAGACTCAGCAGCGACCCGGCTGCCGCGGCCATCGCCGAAAAACGCAGCACTGATCTAAGGGAACTAGCGAGCATGCTGCGGGGCGATTTGGACTGGATCACTTTGAAAGCTCTGGAAAGGGACCGCACCCGCAGGTATGGCACGCCTGCGGAACTAGCGTCCGATCTCGGCCGCTATTTGCGCAACGAGCCTGTCATTGCGCGGCCCCCAACTCTGGTTTACCGGACAAAGAAATACGTTCAGCGCCATAAATTCGGAGTGGCTGCGGCTACGGCTGCGGCATTGCTGCTGGTGGCATTCGGAGTGATGCAAGCAGTCCAGTTGCGGCGGACTACGCGGGAGCGCGACCGCGCCGACCGCGTTACGAAGTTTATGACCGGCATGTTCAAGGTGTCGAACCCGAGCGAGGCGCGTGGCAACGCGGTTACGGCGCGCGAGATTCTGGATAAGTCCTCAAAAGATATCGAAACCGGCTTGCGCAAGGACCCGGAGCTGCAGGCGCAATTAATGGAAACCATGGCGCAGACATATGCAGGGCTGGGATTGTATCGCCGCGCGCAAGGTTTGGTAGAACACGCCCGCGCAATTCAGAGCTCACTCTTCGGAGAACGAAAGCGGGAAACACTGGCAAGCGAAAGTTATCTGGCCCAGCTCCTCCGCGCCCAAGGGCATTTGCCAGAGGCGGAAAAGTTGTTGCAAACCACAATAGAGGCCCAGCGCCAGGTACTCGGCCCTAATGATCCCGACACTTTGGCCTCTATGGATCGCCTCGGTTATGTTTATGCCAATGGAGCGCGTCCCGCCGATGCTGAAAGCCTGTTCCGCCAAACACTGAGCGCAGAGCGCAAAGTGCTTGGCCCAGACGATCCTCAAACCCTGGGCACCTTAAACGAGCTGGCGGAAGTTCTGACGCCGCAAGGCCGCTATACAGAAGCAGATCAGATCTATGGCGAACTGATCGCAGCGCAGAAGCGAACTCTGGGACCGGACCATCCAGCGACCCTGCTTTCGATGTCACACGCGGCTGAGAATCTCGAGGAGGAGGGCCGACTCCAAGAAGCTGAAGAGCTGTACTCCAACGTGATTGCCGCTCAGCGTCGCGTAGTGGGGCCGGAACATCCCCAAACTCTCAGGGCAATGACGATGCTTGCGGTCACCATGATGAAGGAAGGCCGTTACGCCGAAGCCGACAAGCTCCAGAGTCAAGTTATCGAGATCAAAGCCCGCGTGCTGGGTCCAACCCACACCTCCACATTGCAGAGCATGGAAATGGAAGCACTGAACCTCAGCCGCGAGGGACGCTACGCCGATTCAGAGAAAATGTTTCGCGACGTGATCGAGACAGCGGAGAAAACTGATCAGCCGGCCACAGTGGCTGAGGCTTGGTATTACTTTGCCTGCGCTGAGGCTGCAAGAGGTCGGCCGGACGAAGCCTTCACTGACCTGTACCATGCCATCGAGAACGGCCTCATCTCGCCGGGCGAACTTTCAGCTGATCCTGAATTGAAGTCTCTTCACAATGACCCGCGATTCGAAGCCCTAGTCGCAAAGGCACGCGAAACGATCAGCGCCAGGAAAAAGTAGGAAGCAGGAGGCGCTAGTTTCATCCCAATCGACAATGGCGCTGGTTTTGGTTCCGGGGGCACGGCGGTACGCTTCCAGATCGCACCATGAGGGCCGTATCAGGCTGGTAGAGATCCGCACCGCGCCGGTGCTCAAAAGCCGTATGATTATGCTCGATATGTGGGTGTAGCTCGCACATTGCGGCAGACTTGCCGTTTGACGGCCATTCTTGGGGCACGTAGGATTCTCTTTCCGTGATCAACCAGACCTTCTCGCACTACCGCGTTGTTGAAAAACTCGGTGGAGGAGGGATGGGTGTGGTCTACAAGGCNNCGAGATGCCCAAGCCTTGGAGCGCTTCCACCGTGAGGCGCGAGCAGCGTCTGCCCTAAACCATCCCAACATCTGCACAATTTATGAAATTGGGGAGCTCGCCGGCAAACGCTTCATTGCCATGGAATTTCTTGATGGCTTGACGCTGAAACACCGCATCGGTGGTCGTCCTCTGGATATTGAAACTGCGCTCTCGATCGCAATCGAAATCGCCGATGCGCTCGATGCAACACACTCGCAAGGCATCATTCACCGCGATGTCAAACCGGGGAACATTTTCATTACCAAGCGGGGCCACGCGAAAGTTCTGGATTTCGGCCTCGCCAAAGTGACTGCTTCTAGTATTTCCTCAACCGGCTCGGCAAGCGCCAGAACCCTGAGTCAGATCGATGAAGAGTACCTCACCAGCCCAGGATCAGCGCTCGGAACGGTTGCGTATATGTCTCCGGAACAGGCCCGTGCGCGGGAATTGGACGCGCGCACCGATTTGTTTTCTTTTGGCGCGGTGCTCTACGAGATGACCACTGGCGCTTTGCCGTTTCGCGGCGAAAGCTCCGCCGTAATATTCAGCGCGATTCTTGAGCACGATCCGGTTCCGTCCGCGCGACTGAATCCCGATCTTCCTCTCAGCATGCAGGCAATCATCGAAAAAGCTTTGGAGAAAGATCGCGACCTCCGCTACCAAAGTGCAGCCGAGATGCTGGCCGATTTGAAGCGGGTGAAGCGGGAAATTGAGACCCACCCNNAGCGATCCTTTTGTTCGGCCAATTAGCGAATCTCCGAACAGTATTCAAGAACCCATCACTCAAGTCGGCACTCAACCCGCGCGGCCAGCTTCCAGTAGTAAACATGCGACCGAATCTATGTTGCCGCCGCAAACGGGGGGTGGGACGGCTCTGGCCGAAACCGCTTCAGGAACTACGTCTGCTCCGCTTTTGCCTTCACGCCCTCCTCGGTTGCTACCAGCCGCCGTAGCAATCGCTGTAATCGTCGCGGCACTCTTCGCGGGCGGGTATTACCTGGAATCGCGGCGATCGCATCAATTTTCTGCTGATACCACCGGGCCACGCACGCTAGCCGTTCTTCCATTTCGTAATCTTCGCGAAGATCCGCAAACTGATTTTCTTGGCTTCTCTCTGGCCGACGCGTTGATTACGAAGCTCGCCTACATCAGTGCTCTGACCGTGCGCCCATCGTCTTCCGTCGAACGCTACCGTAATCAAACCATCGATCCGCAAAAGGTAGCGGCCGACCTCAAGGTAGGGATTCTGCTCACAGGCAGCTTTATCAAAGATGGCGATGACTTGAGAATTACCACACAACTAATTGACGTTAAGCCCGACAAGATCCTGTGGCAGGATTCCTTCGATACCAAATTCGACAAACTGCTTACAGTGCAAGACCGTGTTTCCGAGCAGATTATTCAGGGATTGCAACTGACGCTTTCGCCGGCTGAAGCGAAAAGGCTTAAGCCACAGGCGCCGATCAACCCCAAGGCCTACGAATATTATCTGCGTGGAGTCGACCTCTATTCTTTGAACGACTTTTTGGCTGCGATCACGATGCTGGAGAAGTCAACGTCTATTGAGCCTGGCTACGCGCCAGCATGGGCATATCTGGGCCGTGCCTATGCGACCAATGCATCGTTGCAGTTCGGCGGACACGAGAATTACGGCAAGGCACGGGTGGCATTTGAAAAAGCAATTGCGCTTGATCCTGCTCTCGTCTCTCCTCGGGTTTACATGGCAAACCTCCTTACTGATACCGGAAGCGTCGAACAATCTGTTCCTCTGCTCAGAGAGGCCATACAAAACAGCCCAAACAATGCCGAGGCGCATTGGGAGTTAGGGTACGCCTATCGCTTCGGAGGCATGCTCCCGCAAGCGGTCACGGAATCGGAACTGGCGCGGAGACTTGATCCGCAGGTGAAGGTCAACAGCTCGGCGATGAACGCTTATCTCTATCTCGGCGAGTACGACAAATTCCTGCAGAGCCTGCCCGTGAACGACTCCCCGTATATCTTGTTCTATCGCGGATTCGCGGAATACTATGCCGGGAGAATGCAAGAGGCCGCAACAGACTTTGATCGCGCTTTCAAGGAGGATCCGTCTCTCATGCAGGCGGCGATTGGTAGGGCGCTCAGCTACGCAATAAGTAACGATAACGCCGCAGGTCTTGCTCTCTTGCGCCAGACGGAAGAGAAAATCGAGAAGCTCGGAGTGAGCGATGCCGAAGGCATCTACAAAGTGGCACAAGCTTATGCTGTGCTCGGCGACAGAGCTTCATCACAGCGAATGCTGCGGCGCAGTGTTGAAGGCGGTTTCTTCTGCTATCCCTATTTCGAATCTGATCCGCTGCTCAACAATCTGCGCAGAGAACGCGAGTTTGCCGAAATCACGGCGCAGGCGCGCGCAAGACACGAACAGTTCAAAGCGAGATTCTTCTGAGTGGGCCGTTGTCTTGAACTCCCAAACGGTTAAAGCGCGACCGCGCCAATTTAGAGACTGAAGCCCGTTGGGCAGCCTGAAAGTTTCAACTGCAATTGCCGCCGCTTCCTGGCCGGAGAAGGGGGCAACTCTGACGTAACGCGGTTAAGTAAAGGTTTGCCGGCAGCAGACCCCAGAATCCTCCACTCCGAGCCAGCGAGCTGCACAGGCTATAATTGCGCACGCATGGCCCTGACCTCTGGCACAAAGCTCGGCCCTTACGAAATCGTCTCGCCGCTCGGCGCCGGCGGTATGGGCGAGGTATATCGAGCGAAGGACACTCGCCTTGATCGCACGGTCGCAGTAAAAATCCTGCCGAGTCATCTTTCTGATAATCCAGACGCCAAGCAGCGTTTCGATCGCGAGGCCCGCGCTATATCTTCCTTGAACCATCCCAACATTTGCACCCTGCACGACGTCGGCCATCAGGATGGCATCGACTTCCTGGTCATGGAGTTCCTGGAAGGCGAGACGCTGGCCGAACGNNGGGCTGGAGCGAGCGCACAAGAGCGGCGTGGTGCATCGCGACCTGAAGCCGGCAAACGTAATGCTGACGAAAACCGGCGCGAAGCTCATGGACTTTGGGCTGGCCAAAGCCACCCCAACGGGCCCGGTACCGATATCGAGCCTAAGCATGACGATATCCCACCCTTCGGCGGACCATCCGCTGACGGCGCAGGGCACAATCATGGGGACGTTCCAGTACATGTCCCCGGAGCAGACCGAAGGCAAAGACGCCGATGCCCGCTCTGACATCTTTGCCATGGGCACCCTGCTGTACGAGATGGTGACCGGAAAGAGGGCGTTCACGGGTAAAAGCCAGGCCAGCGTCGTCGCGGCAATTCTGGCCTCGGAGCCGCCTCCTGTTTCGACGGTGCAGCCCATGACTCCTCCAGCGTTGGCGCAGGTGGTGAAAACCTGCCTGGCCAAGGATCCGGAAGAACGCTTCCAGACGGTGCACGACCTGAAGCTGCAATTGAAATGGATTGCGGAGGCTTCGGCCAGCCAACTGGCTGCGCCCGCCCAGGTCCGCGCCCGCCGCGTGGTGCAGAAGCGCACATTGATGATTGCGGCTGCCGTGGGTTGGATTCTTGCCGCAGCCGCGCTCGCAATTTTCTTCTATACCCGCGTGCAACTGGAAGATGCGCGACGCCCCATGACGGCATCATGGCTCGCGCCCACCGATAAGGAATTCTCCGCCGTTGCGGCCAGTGCGCCGGCGCTTTCCCCGGATGGCTCCAAACTCGCCTTCCTGACCGGCGGCACCAGGGATTTAGAGTTGTGGGTGCGTGACGTAACCACCGGGACGGCGCGAAAGCTGGAAGGAATCGAGCAGGCATCTTTTCCCTTCTGGTCGCCCGATGGCAAGTTCATCGGCTTCTTTTCAGCGGGAAAGTTGAAGAAGGTAGCGCTGTCCGGCGGACCTGTGCAGATACTGTGCGATGCCCCCGAAGGGCGCGGCGCATCATGGAGCCAGCGTGGCGTGATTATCTTCACCCCAAACATTTTCGAGGCCATCTACAAAGTGGCTGAGGGCGGCGGAACGCCCGAGAGGATTACCGAGGCACCGCCGGGTTGGACCCATCGCAATCCATATTTTCTTCCCGACGGCGATCATTTCCTGTTTGTTGCCCGCAACACGGGCGCGGCCACACAAGCCCCCGCGAGTGCGCTGTATGGCGCATCGCTCTCCGGCGAGAAAGCGCGACAGATACTGGAGCGCGCCTCCAATGTGCAATATTCGGAGGGATACCTGCTGTACTTGCGCGAAAGCGTGCTGGTGGCGCAACGCTTCGATCCCAAATCGCTGCAATTCAGCGGCGATCCTAAGCCTGTGGCTGAAAAACTCGATTATTGGAACCCGCGCGATCTCGCCGCATTCACCGCCGCGCATGGCACGCTTGTCTACCGCCATGGATCGGCGCAGAAGACTCAGCCGATGTGGGTGGACCGCACCGGCAAAGAGCTGGGGCAATTTGGCGAGCCCGGCATTTGTGGGTTACCGCAGCCTTCCACCGATGGCTCCCTGGTCGGAGTGGTGCGCCGCGATCCCGACACGGGCAGAGGCGACGTTTGGATCGTCGACGCCCGACGGAACACGATGTCGCGCAGCACATTCGCCGACGGGTCCAACCTGACGTATGTGTTTTCTCCGGATGCGACGAGAATTGCCGTCTCCACTCTTGCGGGAATGGCCACGGGAGGAACGTGGATTCAGCCGACCAGTGGTTCGGGCAATCAGGAGAAGTTGGAGACGCCAGTAACGGCCTCTACGCTGTCAAGTTGGTCTAGCGACGGCCGCTATATTTTCGTTAGCGTGCAAAACAACACCACGCGCTTCGACGTCTACTACTTCGATCTGAACGGCGACCGGAAATTGACTCCTTTTCTGAACTCGCCTGCCAATGAACGCGGTGCTGTTCTGTCGCCGAACGGCAAATGGCTGGCATACGATTCTGATGAGTCGGGAAGATACGAAGTTTATGTGACTGCATTCCCTGACCACGGAGGAAAATGGCAGGTCTCCAACGATGGCGGCAACTCCCCTTCGTGGAGCGGCGACGGCAAGCAACTCTACTACCAAGGCGGGGACAAGCTGATGTTGGTGCCCATCCAGAACGCCGAAAAATTCGAATTCGGAGCGCCCTCCGCGCTGCCGATCCACATGAATGAATTTGCTGCACTGGGTCCGCTTGCGCCCGGCGAGCGTTTCCCCGCTCTGAAGGTACTCGGCGGAGGCCAGTCGAACCCGCAGGAAGTCATCCTCAACTGGACAGGAACCCTGAAGCAATAGTTGACGTCTTCGCCGCTAGCGACTGATCCACAAACACAGCAAACAGATTCTTGATGGGCGCATCCACAGAGGCCGGCTTGACTCAGAAAAGATACAACCTCGCCACCGGCAAGAAATTGTCCATCAAGGACCGGCACGCATCGAATTGAATGGTTGGTTGGAATCCTAAATGTGGTCCCACCGATGGCGATTCTGTCCGAGTGACGGGCAAGCCGGAAGTTATGTTTTAACTCCCGACTCTTACAACGCCGTCCAGAAGTCAGCTTGGGGGAAGTTTGAGGGCTGCAGCCGAGCGGAATCAAGAAATGACGTGTGTGACTGCATTGTCTATACAACCAGAACGCTCACCGAGAACGCTACCTGGATACGGTAGATGTCGCTCGAGAGCTCTTAAAGGCACCGCCCCAGCTGATAGTTCCGAAGGTCATCGCCGCCATAAGAGTTGTCGTGATTCGCCCCACCGACAGAGATGTACCAAATCTTTTCGGCGGCGATGTTAGAAATCCTGCCCAGAATCGCTCACGTGGAAGCCCGTCGAGAATGGACTTCCTGATTTCCTCTCATGGCGTTAGGCAAAGAGTAGTTTTCTAACCCGTTGCCCTAAGTCTTTTTGGGGCCGTTTGGCCGTTTCAGCCATTCCCGAAGGCGCAACGACGGTTGCTCCTTGCAACCGAAAACCACGGTTACAAACATCAGCACCAGTGAACCGACGAACTCTCTGTGTGCGTACCATGCAATGCTGGTCACCGGATGTCCACCAATCGAAAACACCCAAACAGGGAATGCAATCGTCCCAAAGGTAATCTGCCAAAAAAGTGGCTCCTGGTGTCCACGGGTGGTCACGACGTACAAATAGATCGGGACCAATATCCAAGTGACCAGCGCGATTATCCAAAGCGTTTCGTCAAGATCGTTTGCGTTGTCTGGGACAACACCTCTAGCGGCCAAATAAAGTCCCACTAGTTCCGCGGGGATGTATTTGAGAAGCCGACCTACATAATCGTCTGGCGTAGGTGTGCCCGCTGCTGGGGCGTGTGTGGGGGGTGCTGCAATAATGCGACGGCTCATTATTTCCACCTCCAATCTTCAATTTTGTATTTTCCAGATACGACTCGTCGTTCGACAGCGTGCTCCTCCTGCGGTGTGGCAGATCGGCAACTGAATCCGGTCTGGGGTAGGAAATTGCCTGTACCGGAGATCAACGACGGGGTGGCGTCCTGAGCGCACTCCCGGTCCGGAATTCGTGACAAGAACCGTGCCGCGCAGCACGATTGGTCCTGTCATTGTGCGCAACCTGGGCATTCCAGAGCGGCCTTAAGACTCTGATCTTCAAGGTTTTGTGAATGAGATAGCGAATCCGAAGCCGGCTTTATAGGAGTTGGAGACCGGCGGAAACGTGATGTCGGTGGGCACCGTATCCCCAATCTTTGAATCCGCCAGTCAGTCTCGACTGTTTCCCTATATCGAGGCCGCCAGTCAAGAAAATCGTGCGCCAAAGCGAGATGCTCGGTCCGGTCAGGAATTCTGCACTCGACCCGCCAGAGCTGTCACCCTTGATGTTCGCGCCGACTCCAAAACTGAAGTGCAGAGCATATCGGTTGTCGGCCCAGTCCCGCAGTCGCGCATGAGCAATCGCGATGGGATACGGATTTATTCTCGAGTCGGACGTCACGCCGAACGTGTTGATTGAAGTTGTGCCGGATGGGGGCACGCTTTTCACGATCGCGAATTGCTGGTTCTCAATCGTGTTGAACGCCGCCCCCGCCGTCACCGCGAAAGGGGGAGGAGCACGTAACTGTCAGTACCCCATCTTTTACTTGGGCCTGACCAGGCTGGCCGTCAAAGACGGAAGTTCGGTCTACAAGGAGCAGTTTCAGAATCGTCTGCTCGTTCCTGTTGAAAAGGACCCCGCATGGCACTTCCGACTGAAGCGTGAATGAATCCTGACTCAAAGCACTGGTAATGCTCTTCCAATATTGAACAATCCCAATCTTCTTGGCGAGTTGTGCCGCCTTGTCGCCATCGGAAGTCCACACCCGTGCCTCCGTCAGCGCAGCTGAAACTATCGCTTGCGCTGCTTTGTATTGAGCATCCCGGCATCTACTCCAATCCGACCAGCCGAGTTGGTCGATGTTCGCGCTACAGTCGCCCGTCCCTGTGTTGGTGGGAAACTGTGCCGGGAGCTCGTTCAGGTCCGCCTGCAAGCTTTGCAGCTTACCGACAATTTCGTCAGTCGCTATCCACTTGAGCGCAGTCGTGATCGCATCATCCATTTGCTGCTGCACGTTCGAACTTTTCACTAAGTCACCTACAGCCGCCGGCTCGCCGGATTGGAGTTTCTCGTCGGTTTGGCCGATCAGAGCCCGAAGTTCCGCCAAATACTTGTTAGTGTTGCTACCGATAGTGCGGTTGTCGGCTTCAAGTAAGAGTAGTCGGTCTTGCAGGTCATTGGATAGCCGTGAAGTCAGCCATGAATTGACCGTTAAGACTCCCCGCTCTAGACGGCGGATTCGTTTTAGTCGAGAAAGACGATGGGAAAATGCTGGGCAGATTCGCCCCGGCGGTGTAGCTCACTGTCTTTCCGAAGTCCGCTCCATAGCGAACGACATTGACGACGATCTGGGCGCATACAGGACCTTCGGCTGCTTGTCCGGAGTTGTTGATCGATAAATCGATGGTGTGCTTCCGGTCTTTGCAGCGAAACAAGCCCGGATTGGACTGTGCTTGTACGCTAACCACGCAAAGAATAAATACAGCGACGAGGCAGGTGCTTTTTGTCATGATTCCTCCCCATTTCGCATGGATCGTGTTCTGGGCCCCAGTCGTCTTGAGGCTTCTTCCGCCATTGTCCGCTGCCGCACCGCGTGTCTCCTGACGTTTGATTGTCATCTCAATGACGGTCGACGTATTCAAGAAGTGCTGTAGAGAACGCCTGAGTGCGGGAAAGAACGGCGTCGCCGCCTGGTGTAAGAGAGCCCGGCCGTACAGGCCGGGTTCAGATTCACGGCACTACGGCACCACGATCTTGGGAGGGCTTTTCACTGTCTCCGCTCCATCGAGGCGGTAGCTCGTCTCGGTGCCGTCCTTACTGAGAACCGGTAGTTCGTTGTCCCCTTTGATCAGCGGCGCCTCGGCCTTTCCGAACACTTCACTGTTGGTGAAGAGCAGCACGCAGGGGGCGTCCGGCTGGAATGTTGCGTGTCTGGGGTTCTGTGGGCCCGCGTGCTCCACGTCTTGGCAGTGAAATGTTGCCGTGTGAACATCGATCTTAATTAAGAGGTCCTTCCCGTTGGGTTTAGGGGCGGGCTTGCCGGTGGTGGTTGTGAGCGGCAAAGTAGAGGTTGAATCAGCGGTAGTCATAGTTTTTCTCCTTATGGGGCCGGCCTGCCCATCAGGGTTGTTGTTGAGCAGGGCTAGGTTTGTTATTGAATTGTCGTGCGATCTCTCGAAAGCGAGGGTCGCGAAGTAGTTTCTGTTGCCCAGGATCGTTCTCCAGTTCCGTCAGGGTCGAACCCCGGACCAGAGCTTTCTTCACCAACTCCAGCGCGCGGCCGCGGTCGTCGAGGTTGTCGTAGGCCTCCCCGGCGCTGGACAGAATCGTGGGGTCATCCGGAGCGAGGGCCAGCGCCGCCTCGATCCGTGGGAGCGCCATCCCCCGCAACTTCCACTTCGAATACATCAGCCCGAGTTCCACCTGCACTTCAGCATCGTCGGCGCTGACCTTCGCAATCTCCTCCAGCCGCGCACGTTCCTTGCGAAATGCCTCTTCGGCCTCGCTCTTGCGGTTCAGCCACTCATACGCGAGACCGAGGTTCGACCACGCACGCCAGTCGTGAGAATTGATCTCCAGCGCCTTCCGTGTCATCACAACCGACTCAGCCCAGCGCCTCTCCCTGTAGTACAGAGCACCCAAATTGGTGTAGGCGGCGTAGCTCGGCTGCAATTCAACTGACTGCTTGAGGTGTTTCTCCGCCTCAGCATCCTTCCCCAGGAGTTGCATCATGCCACCCAGCGTCGCGTGAGCCATGGCGTTGTCGGGGGTCATCTCCAGCACGCGCTCGAACTCTGCGGCCGCATCGGTATATTGCCGCTGCTGGTAATAGAAGACTCCCAGTTCGTAGTAGCCGTCCCAATGCTGCGGGCGGAGCGCGGCCGCCTTCTTGTAGGTGTTCTCCGCCATGTCTTCCCGTCCCATGCTGGCGTACACTGCGGCTTCGCCCAGCAATGCGTCCGGATCGCGCGGCTCCATCTTCAGCGCTTGTTGGATCTCCTGAAGTGCCAGGTTGTACTGCCCTTTTCCGTTGTGGACTCGCGCCAGCGTCACATAGACCGCTGGTAACTGATTGTTTAACTCCGCGGCGCGCCTGCACGTTCTCTCCGCCTCGTCGATCCAGCGGGAATCGTGGTCGAGCCGGTACTTCGCCCAGTAAGCCTCTCCAAGTGCACTGAACCCGAGAGCGAAGCCAGGGTCCGCCTTTACCGCTCGCTCGAACAACCCGATCGCCGACTCCAGGTTGCCGCGTTTGTCCCATCGCTCCAGCTGCCCCAGCCCTGCCAAATACGATTCGTGCGGTGCTGCCTGGCCTTGTGCTGTGACTCCAGCCGCATGTTCGCCGGAAGAACTCCGCCGGAGAGTCGATTCCAGGTGCATCCCAATACCGACTACCGCGGTTAACGCAGCCGCGACCGCCAGTACCGCGAACCACCCTCTCAGCTGCAGGCGCATTCCCGCCGGCATCGGCGCGGAAACCCCGCGCTGCAGGTCCACTGCAATCTCCCGCGCAGACTGGTAGCGCTTCTCCGGGTCCTTGTCGAGGCACTTTTGGATCACCGCGTCGATTGCCGCGCCGATCTTGGGGTTGAGCTTGCTGATGGCCGGCGGCGACTGGTGGAGGATTGCGTCGGTCAACGCCGGACCCGCGCCCAGGAACGGACGCCGCCCCGTCGCCATCTCGAACAGCACGCAACCGTTCGCCCAGATGTCCGTGCGCGCGTCCAGTTTGCTTCCAAGCAATTGCTCTGGGGCCATGTAAGGCAAGGTCCCGGTTATGCCCTTGGTTTCGCTCAGGCTCTCAGTGACCGCAGTCGGATTGGCTTCGCGATGCAGGATCATGGCAAGGCCAAAATCAAGAATTTTCAGCCGTGCGTCGGCAGTGACGCGCACGTTGGCCGGCTTCAGATCGCGATGGATGATGCCATGCTCGTGCGCCGCCGCCAAGCCGTCGGCCAGTTGCGAACCGAGCTTGATGATCTCCTTCTCGGAGAGAGGCCCGGACACCAGCATCGTATCGAGAGACAGTCCTTCGATGAATTCTTCGACCAGGAAGTCCGTCCCATCCTGACTGTCAAAGTCGTGGACCGTGGCGATGTTGGGGTGGTTGATTTTCGAGAGCGTCAACGCTTCTTTATGAAAGCGTTTGCGGGCGGATGTCTCGACTACCGTTCCGGGAGAAAGGACCTTTAGCGCGACGTCGCGGTCGAGGCGTTCGTCATGCGCACGATAGACAACACCCATCCCTCCCGCGCCAATCTGTTCAAGAATGCGGTAGTGGGAGAGCGTGGCCTGCATGGACACACCTTGGCCACATCCTTTGGATGATATTAGTCTGTTACACCCCACAGCTCAGTCGGTTCAGTGACTACGATCACGCCGCAATGTGACACGCGTCAACAACACAAATTCAGGTTGACAATTCCAGCGACGAAGTCTCGACTGCCGTTCCTGTCCCATAAAGGCTGATCAGTTCCTGGTGCTCGAACACTGTAGTAAAACTGTAGTAGTTCCACGTTCAGAACGGATCATCTTTACTCAAATCGGGGCAATCAGGCTGTCTGGTAACCCGGTGAGAAATATAATAGAGTGGAGAAATATCCTAACGGTTCAGAACCGACTGTGGAACTCAAAATCCGCCGATCTTCGGCCACTTCAGCGACAGTTCTGAGGGCCCGTTTCTGGATCGCTTCCGGGTAGCCGGATCATCCTCTGGCAGCTAAGATACTGTCCGCCGAAGGCGACGGCCAAATTCTCACGGCCAACCGAGCAAGGTC
The DNA here is from genome assembly GCA_003166855.1 of Acidobacteriaceae bacterium. Lineage (GTDB taxonomy): Bacteria > Acidobacteriota > Terriglobia > Terriglobales > Acidobacteriaceae > Sulfotelmatobacter. Next base: position 14,618 of record PMUM01000175.1, read on the forward strand.
TTTCGCGCGGTTCTTGATCTCTATCTCGCCCCAATGCGTCTGTTTAGCGACGTCTTGATTCATTCGAAGCAGAGCATCAACCAATCGTGGTTTCTTTCCCTCGAAGCACGAATTGCTAGCCGAGGCATTCGCAGGTGGTGTGAGAAGCGAAAGGTTTCCGAGTGTGTGAATTAGGCGGTTTCGCTCAGCAATCTCAGCTGCCATCGCCTCATCTACTGGTATCCCACCCTCTGTAGGTGCCATCCTTCCAGAAGGCAATTGCCGCCAATGTTCTTGCCAATGCTGTGGCATTATGTGTTCGATCGAGAGGCCGGGACGAATTCCCTCGGCGGCTGTGAATTTGTCGCGAGAGGCGCGTTCGAGTTCTTCCAGTATGTAGGCGAGACGATGGGGCGGAAGTGTCGGATACTGGTTCCTAATGGCGATCGCCTCTGTGAGCTCTGCGTCGATAGGGAACTTCGCAGCGTCGCTGTTCCTCCTGAGTTCCGCGACAGATGCGAAGCTCTCAACAGAAACCCCATGCTCGCGCATCGCGGAGACGAAGTCTAGAAATGCAATATTGTAGTTCTTTGGAGTCAACCCGCAGAGCGCCCGCCGTACTACATAGCTCCGAATGAGTTCATAAAGTTTACTTTTCACTTCCAAGCTTGCGGGCGAAGAGGCGATCAGAAGTATTAGCGGATAAGCGGTTGACATGTCGAAGCTCTTAAAGGCACTTCGCCAACCGGTGCAACGGGCTTTCAAGAGGTGGGTTAATTAGTTCTCGGTAGATCGTTGCATATCGCGTCAATGCCGCGAGTTCTTGACCAACGCTAGCGGCCTGTGTGCGCCTGCTGAACTTTTTGTATTCCGCGTAGAGTTCACTAAGTGAGATCAACTCTCCGCTTTCAGCCGCTAACGCATGCGCGAGAAAGAAATCCATCACGGGCTTCCGAATCCGGCCTTGCGTTGCTTCTCACTTCCAGAATGCATCCTCAAATATGTGCCAATATTCCTTCATGAGGATTTCTTCGTCTTCACCTTTTCGGGCGGCTCTGAGGAACACGTCATTCCGGACCAAGTCCATCGCCGCGAGAGGTTGCCCACCAGTGTTCAGAGTCGCAAAGATCACCTGAGGGTCGTCTTCCTTCGACAAGGTGATGACGATGAAATGAAAATTCTGGAATATCGCATCTGTGAGTGCGAGCAGGCGATTCCGTGCGTTCGCAGGATCTTGATCGATGAATGCTTGCGCATGATCGAGAAAAAACCAATAGCCGGCGATGCAGTTTGGAGCGCCACTCTTGATTTTTCCATTCTTGTAGAAGTGCTCTGGGTACTTAGCGCGAATTGAGTCCGCGGTCAAATCAACTACGTCGCGGAAGTGACAACGATCAAATGATGTCGGCATCAATTTGTATCGACCGTTGTTCTTGTCTGACTCCGAGAGATCCGTGCCGAGCAGCAAAAGGCTCTCAAGCTTCACGGCTAGGCTTCTGGAAAGTTTGAGTTGGCGCAGCGGGATTCTAAGCGGTCCGTCTGCACTCATGCACGGAGGCTGCTGTGATAAAAACGTGATAGTTCCACGTTCAGAATGCGTCCAAGTCGATCATGAAGGATCAGAACTCAGTTCTGGTAAGCGGTTGAAGAATCAGGTAGAGTAGAGAATTTTCATAACGCGTCAGAATACACTGAGTGATCTTCAAAACCGGGGGGGCGGACATCATCACCTCGGCCTGAATCTGGGTCCAATCAGGGTCCAATAACCGTACCGGAGAGTTCCTTACAACGCCAATGGTGGCTGCCAGTGCCGTTGAATGTCAATCAGTTACCGTTGAACAGGACCTTGACACGGTAGAGGTCAGGAGTTCGAGTCTCCTCGTGCCTACCATTTCTTTTCAACGGTTTGGATCCGGTGCCCCGTCTCTTCAGTCCCAGTTTTATCCGTTCTTCAATCCGTTCTAGTTCGCAGGCCCTTCGGCATGGCTGAAGATCGCGTCCAGTATCATCTCCTGAGCTCCGATCAGTTCATCCATGTCCGTTTGGGCGTAGTGGTCCAGCATGGTCGTGCTCTTCGCATGCCGCATGCTGCGCTGGACCGTTCAGAAGTCGGCTTCTGGGAAGTGGTTTCTACTACGACGTTTCAAGTAGATGGGTGGTCGGTGACCCGCCTCTTTGGTTGTGAAACCGACGATCCTCCGGACGGATGCAACCACAAGGGAGATGTTGTCCGAGCCGGCCGGAGACAGATAGACTGGCAATCAATCAATCAGCAGACGGGGCCATGGTTGACTGCTAATCGCGCAGTGTGCCGCCAAGGAGGGGGATTGACCAGGATCGTCTTTGCCGCTCTGCTGTTTCTTTCTCTCCCGCAAATACCCGAAGTGGTTGCACAGAGTGACTCAAGTCTGATCCGTTTGACCCAATCTTTTGCCCATCCTCCGGGTGACTCGCGGATTATGGTTCGCTGGTGGTGGTTCGGGCCAGCGGTAACTCGATCCGAAATCAAGCAGGAACTCGAAGAGATGAAGGCAGCGGGAATCGGCGGCGTTGAGATCGCCACGTTGTATCCGCTTGCGCTGGACGACGCTCAAACCGGTTTCCACAATATCTCGTTCCTTTCAGACGAACACATCGATGCCTTGCGTTACGCGGCTCAGGAGGCAAGGAAGCTTGGGTTGCGCGTGGACATCACACTCGGTAGCGGGTGGCCCTTCGGCGGTCCGCATATTCCGGTAACCCAAGCGGCGGGAGCCATGCGTGTTGAACGCATCGAAGTCCCTCCTGGCGCGAAGGCGATTGCAATGCCGAATATCACAGCCGGTGAACACCTTGAAGCAGTTTTCCTGGCGCCTGGTTCACGTGATGCTCTCGCGCTCCGCGACGCAAGGCAGATCCAAAGTCTGGTGGTCGAGAACGGTCGTTTGCAGATCTCCCCGGAACGGAGTGCCTCTCGCATGGTGGTTTTCTTCATCTCCAGCCGGACGGGAATGACGGTGAAACGTCCGGCGATCGGTGCCGAAGGATTTGTCCTCGACCACTATGATCAGACTGCCATCGAGGCTCACCTTCACGCAGTCGGAGATCGCTTGATGGAAGCATTCAGTGATGATCCCCCGAATGCGGTATTCAGTGACAGTCTGGAGGACTACGGATCCGATTGGACTCCTGATTTATTGAAGGAATTTCAGCGGCGACGAGGGTACGACCTGACTCCGCATTTACCGGCACTGATTGGTGATGCGGGTCGTGAGACGGGAGCGATCAGGCACGATTGGGGGAAGACGCTGACTGAACTGGCCAACGATTATTACCTCAAGCCGCTGCATGGGTGGGCAACTCAACACCACACGCTGCTGCGCTCTCAAACATATGGATATCCCCCAGTCACATTGTCGAGTAATCAGTATGAGGATCTTCCCGAAGGAGAAGGCAAGGCAACACTGTTGATGTGGCGGCAGTTCTCGGACACTCGGTGGGCAGCTTCTGCTGGCCATTTATTTGGCAAGCCTGTCATTTCTTCAGAAACGTGGACCTGGCTGCACTCTCCCGCTTTTCGCGCAACTCCCCTTGACATGAAGGCAGAAGCCGATCTGCATTTCCTTCAAGGCATAAATCAGTTAGTCGGGCATGGCTGGCCTTACTCGCCGAAGGCCGCCGGTGAACCCGGATGGCGCATGTATGCAGCCGGCGCCTTTAACTCCCATAATCCATGGTGGTTCGTCATCCCGGACCTGACAGCATATCTGCAGCGAGTGAGTTTTGCACTGCGACAAGGCAAGCCAGCTAACGATGTAGCGCTGCTGTTGCCCAACGACGATGCCTGGGCGAGTTTCACCGTGAATGGTCAATTTTCGTCATCAGCAACAACACAAGCCGGTTTCAACACTCGCGGCAGAGACGTGAGCATTGCCGAGGCAATGGGAGAGTTGCTGGGCAGCAATGTGATTCCACAGATTCTCGACGCTGGGTTTAACCTGGACTTCATCGATGGGGATGCCATCGATTCCATCGGCATTCCTTATCAAGTCCTGATCCTGCCCGGTGTTGAACGGTTGCCCGTGGCCGCCTACCAAAAGATAGAACAATACGCATTACATGGCGGCATTGTCATTGCGACGCGCCGTTTGCCTTCTACTGCACCGGGATTTCTGAATGGAGAGGCAGATGGCCAGCAGATACTGACGATATCGCAGAGCCTGTTCCACGCAAAGGATGCGCCCGGCCACTTTGTCGAAGATGAAAGCCGACTCGGAAGTGCGATCGCTACTTACCTCAAGCCAGATGTAGTCTTCTCACCCAAGGCTCCGGAGATCGGATTTATTCACCGCAAGCTCGATGTGGGAGATTTGTACTTCATCGCGAACACTACCAATCGTGCGATTCGAGTGACAGCGAGCTTCCGTGAAAGGTCGAAATATGCTGAATCGTGGGATCCGTTCTCAGGCCGGAAGGCGGTTCAGGCCAACGCGGATAAGAGCGATCTCGATCTGCAGCCCTACGAGTCTCGGTTGATTCTGACGACGAATCTTCCCATCGAGTCGCCTCAAAAGGTCCCGAATTTCGATTCAACTGTCGATTCTCACGCCCGGGAGATTGATCTTTCTTCCGACTGGGACCTGACTTTCAGTGAAACGAATCAGACGGTTCATATGGCAACTCTTCATTCGTGGAGCGAGGAAGAGCCCTTCAAGTACTATTCTGGACAGGTCATATACAAGAAAGTCATCGAGTTGCCGCCAGACGTGAATTCCGGAACTTCCCTGGAACTGGATTTCGGTGATGGCGTACCGGTGGCGAAGCCCGATCCTTTGCCGACGTTCAACCTGCGTGCCTTTCTGGAAGGGCCGGTGCGGGAAGCGGCCGAGGTGTATGTCAACGGGCAGCGCGCCGGTGTTGTGTGGCATCCACCGTACACCCTTGAGTTGAGCTCATTGCTGAAGCCGGGAACGAACGAATTAAGCATCATCGTTGGTAATACGGCCGTCAATTCCCTGGCCGGAAGCTCTCTTCCGGACTATCGACTCCTGACCGATCGCTACGGGCAACGGTTCGTCCCGCAAGGAATGGAGAATCTGCAGCCTCTGCCGTCGGGTCTGCTGGGCGGCTTGAGGCTTAGGATGACTCCACGCCCGCAGGTCCGTGAAAGCCTGAGATAACCGTAAGGAGGTCGGGAACGCAAGAGCCTGGTACTTGTATGACCACGGTTCGGATAAAGAGTCTTTCTTGCGATCCGCCCGCCGCCGCCGTCTCGGGAAGAGTCCTACTTTCGGAGGATTTCTGACTGTGCCAATGCAGATAAGATTCCGCGAGTCTGCGCACATGATAGCAATTAGAAGACGCTTCATTTTCTGGTTTTTGGCGGCCGCATTCTCCGCGAGGGTTGTTCAGAGCCAGGACTACGCTGTGGGTGCCGATGTTTCTTTCCTCGGGCAGGCAGAACAACAGGGAACAGTCTTCAAGGACTCGGGAACCGGTAAGGCTGGTCTGGAGATCCTGAAGGCCCACGGGTATAACTGGGTGCGTCTCAGGCTGTTTCATACGCCGGCCGAGCTTCCAAACAATCTCGAGTACACAATCGCCTTGGCCAAGAATGCGAAGAAGCTCGGGTTCAAGTTTCTATTGGATTACCACTATGCTGATGACTGGGCAGATCCGGGAAAACAACCGCTGCCCAAAGCGTGGCAGGGCAAATCACACGCCGAATTAGTAAGGGCCGTATTCGAGTACACACGGGACACAATTGTTGCCTTTCGCGATGCCGGCGTGCTGCCGGACATGGTGCAGGTGGGGAATGAAATCATCCACGGAATGATGTGGCCTGACGGGAAGCTACCCGAGAATTGGGACAACTTCGCCGAACTGGTATACGCGGGTATCAACGGCGTGGACGCAGGCCGGGGCAACGGTCCCCGCCCCAAAATCATGATTCACATTGATCGCGGCGGCGATCTTCAAGGAACGAAAGCATTTCTGGACAAGTTGAACAGCTATGACGTGCCGTACGACATTATTGGCCAGTCCTATTATCCCTGGTGGCATGGAAGCCTGAACGATCTACGCAAAAACCTGGACTTCATGGCGAAGGAATATCAGAAAAACATCATCGTGGTCGAAACGGCCTACAACTGGCGGCCTGGCAATTACATAAACAAACCAGCGCCCTTCGCTGAGTCACCTGAGGGCCAGCGCGAGTTTCTGGACGAGTTGAATCGGGTTGTGATGGAAACTCCAAACGGCCGGGGGAAGGGTATTTTCTGGTGGGAACCCGCCGTGACCGGACCGCTCACAATTCGTGGATTTTTCGACGACCAACACAATGCCTTGCCGGTGATTACGGTCTTTGACCGGTTTACTCGAAGATAGGGCGCAAACTGTGATAGATTTCCGATCCTCGGGGTTGGATGATTGTTCCCGGAAGTTGCAGACCCAGTCGTTTGCATTCCATGTTCACTGCGTCGCATCAGTGCACGATCGCGAGTCGAGCTAAGTTGCTGGGCAGAGCCGCCTGCGTTTTGCTTTTTTCCTATTCGTTCCTGGCAATTTCTGTGTGGGGGGCGGATGCTCCCCTTCCTTTCTCGTATACCCAGCGCCTGTGGCAAATGCAGGATGGCCTGCCCGAACAAGTGGTGCAGGCGTTCGCTCAAACCGCCAACCGATATTTATGGATCGGGACTACGGGAGGCTTGGTCCGCTTCGATGGCGAAAGGTTTCTGACATTCAACCGCGATAACACTCCGGCCTTTACCGACAACAATGTTTTTTGTCTGACCGTGGCCCGCGACAATACTTTGTGGATTGGAATGGAAGGCGGCGGGTTGATCCGCTACCGAGACGGGAAGTTCCGTGCGTATACGAGCAATGACGGATTGACGAATCCATTCGTGCGGGTTGTTTACCAAAACAGTGAAGGCCGGATCTTTGTCGGTACGGACAGCGGATTATTTCTGTTTTCCGGGGACCGCCTGGAGCGGGTGGACAATACGCCGGGTGTTCCAGCAATGGCCGTTCACGCGATCCATGAAGATCGTCACGCCCAACTCTGGGTGGGCGGGTCCAGCTTCCTGCGTCTCACAAGCGGCGCGGCGTTCGAATATCGCTTGGGCGGTGAGGCCAGCCAGAATCGAGTCAAATCGATCATGGAAACGCAGGACGGAACCATCTGGGTGGGAACGGTTTCTGGCCTGCAAAAGAAGGGTCCGCAGGACACTTCATTCCAGCTGGTGCCGGAGGTCAAGGGAACGGTACGGGTCTTGCAGGAGACGTCGGACGGAACTCTTTGGATTGGAACGATTGGGCGGGGACTTCTCATTTGTCGGAAGAATCAGATCTCCGAGTTCGCTGCGTCCGATCCCCTGCCGAGCAATACCGTCCTGAATCTATTCGAGGATGTCGAAAAGAATATTTGGGTCGGCACACAAGGTGGCATGCTGCGGTTGATCCAAACGCCGGTGAGGACAGTGAAGCTGCCCGACGCCGCAGACTCCGACGCCGAGACGGTTTACCAGGATTGGAATGGTGATCTCTGGGTCGCAGCCGTAAACCTTTTCCGGGTGCGCGACGGCAAAGCGGCACCTTATCAATTTCCCGGCATCTCCGGCGTAAGGGTGCGGAACGTTTTCCGCGATCGAGAGGGTGCGCTTTGGATTGGGACGGAAGGGCGGGGAGCGTACCGGCTAGTGGGGCAGCGGCTCATTCACTACTCGGCAAGAGAAGGTCTGGTCAACAACTTCATTCGCGCATTTCTACAAGGTCGAGACGGCAGTGTCTGGATCGCTACCGATGAAGGCGTGAGCCGCTGGCGTCCGCAGGGGATCACGAACTATCAGATGCACGATGGACTCGCGTACTTCAGCACGCGCTCGCTTCTTGAGGACAGCCGAGGCGATATATGGATCGGTACCGATCGAGGTGTGAGTCGCCTGCATGACGATTCTTTCCAAAGCGACGGCGCAACCGAGGCGCTGAAGAATGAGAAGGTCTGGGCGATTCACGAAGACCCCGAAGGGGGGCTGTGGTTTGGAACGCGAACGGGGGGATTGTATCGCTGGCGCTCGGGAACCATGACTCACTACACAGTCGCCCGCGGACTCTCGAGCAATGGTATTTACGAACTGCTCGAAGATGGCAAAGGTAATCTTTGGATGAGCGGACCGAATGGAATCTCGGCGGTGAGCCGCCGTGAGCTGGACGCCGTCGCGGAGCACTCTTTGCGTCCAGCTGCTGTGACATTGTATGGGGTGTCCGACGGGCTCGAAACGATTCAGATGTGCGGCGGTGAAAAGCCCGCTGGCGTTCTCACAACGCAAGGCGAAGTCTGGTTCCCCAGCAGCAAAGGTCCGGTCCGCGTCTCGGTTGATTCACCGATGTTGTCGAAACCGGCTCCGGTGGTCATCGACCAGGTGATGGCCGATGGGCTGCAGATTCCAGTCACATCTGGAGTTTCTCTCGGGCCCGACAATGCGAAATTGGAAATGCATTACGGAGTCGTACTCCTGCGTTCTCAGGAGCGTATCCGGTTCCGGTACATGCTGGACGGGTTTGACAAAACCTGGAGCGATGCCTCTCCCGCGCGGGTCGCATACTATACGAATCTCCCCCCGGGCAGTTATCAGTTCCGGGTAGCGGCTTTCGAAATGAATAATCCGGAACAGCTCGCCTCGGCAGCGCTAGAAGTCGTGCAGAAGCCGCATTTCTACCGGACGTCATGGTTCCTGGGCTCCGCGGTACTTGTGCTGGGTATGTCTGTGTGGGGTATTTACCAGCTCCGGCTCGGCCAATTGCGCGCGCGATTTCAGGCCGTATTGAACGAGCGTAATCGCTTGGCCCGGGAAATGCACGACACGCTGATTCAAGGCTGCGCCAGCGTGTCGGCGCTGCTTGAGGCGCATTCCAGCCTTGCAGAACGCCAATCTGACAACAACGACGAGCTGTTGGATTGTGCACGGAGCCATTTGCGTTCCACGATCGAAGAGGCGCGTCAGGCCGTGTGGGGTTTACGCAGCAACCCGGAATCTACCAGCGACCTCAGTTCGCTGTTGAGCAAGATGACGAAACAGTTCAGTCACGAGTTCGCTGTGCCCGTGGAGTACTACACGTCGGGCAAACCGTTCGTGCTCGATCAGTCTACCGTGCACGAAGTGCTCATGGCCGTACGCGAGGCTCTCTATAATTCGGTGCGGCATGCACGACCCAGCAGGATACAGCTGAATATCCGCTTCGATGAAAACATGTGCAGCATAGGAGTTCGCGACGATGGCTCCGGATTTGACCTGGGCACATTAGGCTGCCTTCCGGAAAATCACTATGGCCTGATCGGCATCCGGGAACGAGTAGAACGCATCGGTGGGAAATTCAAGCTGAACAGTGAGATTGGCGCAGGCACCGAACTCAGCATCGAAGTTCCGCGAAGCACAGATGTTTCCTCAAAACGCGTCTCCGAGATAACACTATGAACCCCGTTGAAAAGATCAAAGTGATGGTGGTCGACGATCACCCGCTTATGAGAGTGGGAATCGCGGCCATCATCAACGCGCGCACAGACATGATCGTGGTCGCTCAGGCCGGAGCGGGAGAAGAAGCGGTAACGCTTTTCCAGAGGCACAAACCAGACGTCACGCTGATGGATCTGAGGCTCCCGGGAAGCATGGGCGGTGTGGAAGCAATCGCTGCGATACGCTCCAAATCTCCTCGTGCGCGATTCATCGTGGTAACGACTTACGACGGCGACGAGGATATTCACCGCGCTCTGGAAGCGGGCGCGCAAGGCTACGTGATCAAGGGGATGCCCTATCAAACGTTGGTGGACGCGCTAAAAAAGGTTCATGGAGGAGGGCGCTTTCTGCCGCCGCCGGTGGCCCGCGCGCTGGCAGCGCGGCTTCCACATTCGGAGTTGAGCTCTCGCGAACTCGAGGTGCTCCATCTGCTCGTGAGCGGGAACAGCAACAAGGATATTGCCAATGTTCTCGGAATCACGGAGGCCACGGTGAAAAGCCACGTCAGCACAATCCTCATGCGATTAGACGTTGAAGACCGTACCCAAGCCGTTGTGGCGGCTCTGCAGCGCGGGCTGGTTCATTTGTGAGAGCTACGGCTTAGCTGTCATCCCTGTTGTCAAGACAAATACTTTTCCGGCATTCCAACTTTTGGCGGATTCGCGCTGTCACCGCTTCGACATAGGATTCCCCACCAGTAGCAGGTG
>PMUM01000298.1 GCA_003166855.1 Acidobacteriaceae bacterium
CGCGCCTCCTCCGACCCGACTGACACCGTACAACCGCAGGGCTTGCTCAGTTTCTGAAACCGATCGGCGTCGTCGCTACTAACTGAAGATGCAGCTGCTGAGATGGAACAACGCCAAACCAATCCAGGGGCACGACACCAGACAAGCGTCTTCCACAACTGAGAGGAGGCTGGATGTCGCGGAAATCTCCCCGCCTTCCGGTCGAGGGAGAAGTATCTTCTTGACATCCCCTTTTATAGATCAGGCCATAGCGCTCAGAACCCGGTCCGACGTTCTATGCTGTTTTGGGCCAGATGGTCCTTCGCCTCCACTGAGCGAGGCTGTGCTCACATGATCAAGCAGGCACTGAGTGCCTACTCGGGCAGTTTCTGTTCGCCCTGAATCATCAAGTGAGAATCCGCATGGGGCGCCCCGGTTCCCGGCTGCCCTCCGCCGATCGTAATCAGGTAATCGCCGGTCGAGACGAAGCGATCTCCCGCTTCATTCACATAGCTTAGGTCCCGCGGACTGAGTGTTAGCTTCACGTGTGTCTGCTCTCCCGCTTTCAGATGAACCCGGGTGAATCCACGCAGCGCATGCAACGGTGTACCGGGCAGTTTCGGGAAGCTGATATAGAGTTCAGCCACTTCATCGCCATCCCGCTTGCCCGTGTTCTTCACGTCCACCTCAACATCCAGCGGATTACCGGCCTGCAACTGCGGGTTCGACAGCTTGATCCCGCTGTATTCGAAAGTTGTGTAACTCAGTCCATGCCCGAATCCATAGAGCGGCTCACCCGTGAAGTAGCGATATGTGCGGTTCTTCATCGCGTAATCTTCGAACTCCGGCAGTTGCTCCACACCTTTGTAGAAGGTTACGGGCAACCGTCCGCCGGGGTTGTTCACGCCCGCGAGTGTCTGCGCGATTGCCGTGCCGCCTTCCTCTCCCGAGTACCACGCTTCTAGGATCGCGTTGGCGTGGTCGTTCGCCCAGTTGACTGCCAGCGCGCTGCCATTCATCAGGACAACCACCAGCGGCTTACCCGTCCCCTTCAACGCTCCCAGGAGCGCTTCTTCCTCGGCCGGAAGGTTGAGGCTGGTGCGATCGCCGCCTTTGAATCCCGGCACGTCGACCTTCATCTCTTCACCCTCAAGCTTTGAGGTGATGCCAACCACGGCCACTACGACATCGGCTTGACGCGCCGCCGATACCGCTGCCACGAGCGGATCAACACTCGTAGACAGCCAGATCAGCTTCGTCGTGCGTCCACCCGCCTGGTATTCGATCTTGATCGCGTAACGATGCCCTTTCTCCAACTGAACGGTAGCCAGTTGCGGATTCGGATCGTGACCGATGGCGTCATCCACAATCAGCTTCCCATCGAGCCACAGGCGCTGCATCGAACCCATCAGTCCGACTTGATACGTGCCGGACTCAGCGGGCGTCAGAGACCCGGTCCAGCGGGCCGAAAAATCCTTCATCCCGGTAGGCACCGGCAACGCATGGGCGTCCGGGTGCGAGAGTTGAAGATCGACGTACGGATCGACTCGAACCAACTGCGGCGTGCCGGATATTTCTCCAGCAAAGTATTCGCCCTTGAGTCCGGGCTTGCCGTCGTCCGTAGATAACATCGAAGTCGGAATTACAGGATGTTCCCGCAGAAAATTCGTGCCGGGCTCGAACGAGACTTGAGCGCCGGTAAACTGCTTGCGAATACCTTCCAGCGCCGTGACCGCGTGCGAAGCCGTCCCACTGTAGTTGCCGTGCAGCACCTGGTCAGATTCGGCCAACGGTCCCACTACAACGATCTTCTTCACGCCCGCTGCGAAGGGAAGCACACCGTCATTCTTCAGCAGGACCATCGATTCGCGCGCAATCTTGAGGGCAAGTTCGCGATGAGGCGCGCTGTCAATCTCAGAATCCGGCGTCTTTGCATAGGGCACCATGTCGGGAGGATCGAACATCCCCAGTCTCATGCGGGCGGTAAACAACCGCCGCAATGAAATATCGAGATCAGCTTCCGTGAGCAGGCCTTGCTTTACGGCGTCCACGAACGGCTTGTAGTCGTGGTCGTCTTTTGTGATCGTGAAAAAATCCGCGCACTCGTTGTCCATGCCCGTCTTGATCGCCGCCGCTGCGGCCTCGGCCTGGGTCTTCACGAACTTGTGCCCTTGATAAATGTCCACGATCGCATCGCAGTCCGAGACCACGTACCCGTTAAACTTCCACGCGCCGCGCAGCTGGTCCTGCAGCAGAAATGTATTGGCGCAGGCAGGCTGGCCGTTTACGCGGTTGTAGGCGCACATCACCGATTCCGCTTTGCCCTCGGTCACTGTGGCACGAAACGCCGGCAAATACGTGTCTTCCATATCGTGCTTTGACACCAGCACATCAATCGTGTGCCGCGACGTCTCCGGCCCGCTGTGCACCGCGAAATGCTTCGGCGTCGAGATCACCCGAAAATACTTCGGATCATCCCCCTGCAGGCCCGTTACGAACGCCACCCCCATGCGCCCCGTGAGAAACGGATCCTCTCCGTAGGTCTCCTGCCCTCGCCCCCAGCGCGGATCGCGGAAGATATTGATGTTCGGCGACCAGAAATCCAGCCCCTCCATAATGTCGCGCCGGCCGGCCCGCACTGCCTGGTTATGCTTGGCCCGAGCTTCCGTTCCGATGACCACCGCCATCTCGTGGATCAAAGAATCATCAAACGTGGCCGCCAGCCCGACCGGCTCGGGAAAAACCGTCGCCGTCCCTGCGTTGGCGACCCCATGCAAGGCCTCACTCCACCAGTCGTACGCCGGCA
>PMUM01000255.1 GCA_003166855.1 Acidobacteriaceae bacterium
CACGTTGCCGGGCCAGTCGTACTGCATCAGGGCCTTCATCGCGGCACTGGTCACGTGCAACTCTCCACCGGGGGCGTAGCGCTCCAGGAACCAGTGCACCAGCATGGGCGTATCGCTGCGCCGCTCGCGCAACGCGGGAACGTATAAGGTCACGACGTTCAGGCGAAAATAAAGGTCTTTGCGGAAGGTTCCGTTCTTGTAGGCTGCTTCGAGATCCCGGTTCGTGGCAGCGATGACGCGCACGTCTACCTTGATTCGCTGGTTGCTGCCTACGGGGCGCACTTCCCTTTCCTGCAGCACCCGGAGCAGCTTGGCCTGCAGCTCCAGAGGCAACTCGCCGACTTCGTCGAGGAAAATAGTGCCACCGTCAGCGGCTTGAAACAATCCCTGCTTCGACTTCAGGGCTCCGGTGAAAGCTCCCTTTTCGTAGCCGAACAGCTCGCTTTCAATCAGCGTGGGCACGAGCGATCCGCAATCGACGGCAACAAACGGACGGTTGGCAAAAGCGCCACGGAAGTGCATAGCGCGGGCCACCAACTCCTTACCCGTCCCACTTTCCCCGTAGACGAGCACCGGGGTCCGCGTGTCTTTCAGGCGCGCCACCATACGGAGTACATCCTGGATCTTGACGGACGATCCGATGATGCCGTGCACCGCGGTTTCCGAATCCATGCGCTGGCGCAGAAATTCGTTTTCTTCGACCAGACGGATCTTTTCCGCCATGCGCCGCAGGAACAGCCTCAGCTCCTCCAGCGGCGAGAAGGGCTTCGTGATGTAGTCATAGGCGCCGAGCTTCATGGCCTGAACAGCGGTTTCAATCGATCCGTGTCCGGTCATCAGCGCGATCTCGGTGCGCGGCAGCAGCTTCTTTACTTTCTCCAAGAACTCCAGCCCTGACATGTGCGGCATGACCATGTCGGTCAGGACCATGTGCACCGACTGCTCTTCCAGCAACGCCAGCGCGGACTCTCCGCTTTCGGCTTCCAGACACACAAATCCCAGGGCCTCGCCGACCGTAATGCAGAGCTTGCGGATACTCTGCTCGTCGTCGACGATCAGCAGGCGGATTCGAAGATCTTCTTTGCTCTGACTATTCACTCGGCCTTCCCAAAAGTCTTGGAGACAACATCAATAAACTGCTGCACGCGGAAAGGTTTCTCCACGCAGGGCGCGCCGGTTTGACGCAGAGTGGCGACCGTCTCTTCGTTGGCGATGTCTCCCGTAATAAAGATGATGCGCGAAGCCAGATCCGGGCGGTGGGTGGCCACCCAGGCATGAACCTGGCCTCCATCGACTCCGCCGGGAGTGCGCATGTCAGAGACAACGCCGAGGAAGGCACCCTTTTCCAGCAGGCGGAGCGCATCGACGCCCGATTCGCAGCACACCACAGGATAGCCGCTGCGCTCTAAGGCGGCTTGAACATATGCCATGACGGCGGGTTCATCCTCGACGAGCAGCACAGGCAAGGGCTGGAGTCTCATTGCGGGTAGGCTCATGGTTGTATCACTCCTGCGGCCACTCCTAAGGATGCGGTGTGCGCCGCTGCGGGCAGGCGGACAATAAACGTGGCGCCTGGCCGGTCAGTGTTGTTGTGACAGAGGATCTCTCCTCCGTGCTCCTTCAGAATGCCGTAGCAAATGCTCAGGCCGAGGCCGGTGCCTTTGCCAACCTCTTTCGTGGTGAAGAACGGGTCGAAAATCTTGTCGGGATGGGAGATGCCGTCGCCGTTGTCGCGGAACGAAACTTCGACCGCGTCGCCAGCTTTGGTGGACATGATCTCGATGCGCGCCGGACGGCCGACTTCGTGCACCGCATCGTATGCATTGTTCAGGATGTTCAGGAAGACCTGCTGCAGCTGGTGAGCGTCGCCCATGACCTCAGGCAGTCCTTCGTCGAGATGTTCCACGATGTCGACGCCGTGGCTGTTGAAGTCATACGCCCGCAACTGCATGGTCCGCCGCAAGATGGTGTTCAATTGCACGGCACTGCGCTGCGGCGGCATCTGGCGGGCGAAGCTCAGCAGATTCTGCACGATCTGCTTAGTACGCTGCGCCTCTTGCAGAATTACGCGCATGTCTTTGCGCGCGGTCTCGGGCAGATCGGGATTCTCCATCAGCAAGTCGGCGAAGCCCAGAATCGCGGTGAGCGGGTTGTTCACTTCGTGAGCCACGCCGGAGACCAACTGGCCGACCGCGGCCATTTTCTCGGCGTGCACCAATTTGTCGCGCAGCACCGCGGAATCGGTGATGTCGGTGAGCACCACGACGATGCTGGTCACAATTCCCTGCTCGTCGCGCATGGGGCTGAGGTTGGCGGAGAACTTCCCGGCAGCGCCATTGCCGCGCACGATCTGCAATTCCATGTTATCGACTTGCTGGCTGCTCAGCGTGCTCTGCAGCGCTTCGGCCAGGGGGCGAACAAACGCCGGAGCCGCCAGTTCGAGTAAAGGACGCCCCAGCAATTCGCGCTGCTCGAATCCCGCGTCGTGCCAGCGGCGGTTGGCATAGCTGATCAGGCCCGCGGTATCCGCCACCAGAATCAGGCTTTGCGTATTGTTAAGAATCTTGCTGGAGAAATCCCGCTCACGGTGCAATTCCGACTGGTAGGTGCGGAGGCCGGTCACGTCCAGCATCAATCCGCGAATCTGCAGCAGGCGGCCCAGATTGTCGTGCATGCCGAAGGCATTAATCAGGACGTGGATGGGCGACCCGTCCTTGCGCCGCAGCCGCGCTTCAAAATTGCGCAGAGTGCCATTTTCTTTCATCACTTCCGAATGGTGATCGCGCTGCTCCGGCGAGAAATAAAGTTGTGTCGGAATATCGATCTGCAGCAACTCCTCGCGGCTGGTGTAGCCCAGCATGCGCACCATGGCATCATTCACTTCGATGAAACGCCCGCCTGGTGTGCTGAAGAACAAGCCCTCCTGAATATTGTCGAAGAGTTCCCGGTACCGGCGCTCGGCTTCGCGGCGGTCGGAAATGTCTTTCAGGACGTGGATGGTTTGCAGGCCTTCGTCGGAATCGCCGTGAACCCGCGACGTCGAAACCAGATACGTGCGATCGAATACGGGATGCGCAAATTCGTCGGAATCGTCTGACATGGCCCGGCAGAACGGACACGAATACGACGCCGTATCGCTGGTCAGGGCCATCAAAGCCCGCATGTTCACGCCGATCAACTCCGCCGGCGGCACCCCGATCATCGCCGCCAGCGAGCGATTCACCCGTAGAACTTTGTCCGCCTGGTCGTGGACCACGATGAAATCGCTGATGGCGTCGAAAATCTCGATCCAGTGGCGATTCGCCTGCTCGATGCGCGTGAAGAGGCGGGCGTTCTCCAGCGCCATCGCCGCATGGCCCGCCATGGTCTCAAGGAAGACCTTATCCTCCGGACCCAAGGGAGCGGAGTTCCTGGAGAGACAGAGGAGTCCAGTCAATTCCCCGTTCGCGCCGGGCAAGCGCACCAGCGTGCAATCGGTCCATCCCAGGGTGGCAGCAGCTTCCGGGCCCAATACTTGTTCCGCGGAGCCGGAAACGACGGTGCCGGTATGCCGCGCCACAAAGTCGCTCAACGCCGTGCCCAGCGCTCGCTCCAAGCCGTGCTCCACCACAAAGTCGGGATGGCGATTCGCCGGCGCATTGTCGGCCGGGGCAGTGAGCCGATTCTCCTCGCGCAAAGGCGCCTTGCGGTCTTGGTCCGCGGGCACCGACACCGCGTCCGAAGTCTTTGTGGGGGCTGCTTCACGGGTATGCAGCGCCGCGACCTGCCAGCGGCCTTCCTGCAGCACGGCGAGCAATCCGGCGCGGGAGTTCGAGAGTTCCGCTGTCCGGGACACAAACCGCCGCGCGAACTCGGGCAGGCGCAACGCTCCATCCATTTCGCGAGCCAGTTCGATCAGCGCCTCAGCCCGGCGCCGGTGTTGCTCGGAGAGATGCAGATTGCGCGCCACTTCCACCACGATTGCCACTTGACTGGAGAGCACCCGGGCGCGGCGGATGTCCTCTTGCGAAATGCCGGTGCCGTCCAGCCGGTCGAGAACACCAAACATCCCCAGCACCCGCCCGCTCGTGCTGACCAAGGGCGCGGCAAGGAATTGGCGCACGTTATATTTCGTGACGACGTCGAGGTTCACTCCCGGAGTGCGGCTCGCTTCATCGGTCCAGAAGACTTCCTTGGCGCGCAGGGCTTTGGTAGCCACCCCCTCGGGAAACGGCGTGTCCACGCGCTTCGGTTCTCCCTTTTCCACTGCGTAGCGCACCTGGAACTGGCCATTGTCTTCGAGTGCGATGAAGCAGCGCCCAAAGCCAAGAAAATCGGAAGCTCGAATCACAAAGGCCTGCAGAACATGTTCGAGATTGCTACTGGAATTGAGCTCGCCGGAAATCTCGAGCAACTGGTGCAGTTCGTGCGCCTGTGCAGCCGCGGTCGCGTGGAGTTCCGCATGCGCCAGAGCCACGGCGCCGAAGCCTGCAACCGCTGCCACCAGCGCCTTTTCTTCCGCGGTGAAAACGCCCTCCTGGCGCGGATAAAGAAGGATTGCGCCCTGAGTGCGCGAGGTGCGGAACGGAGCGGCGATCAACATTCCAGGCGAAACCAGGCTCCCCAGCGAATGCACATCCGCCCCAATGGAAAGCGTGATGGGCTCTCCGGCGGCCACGGCCCGCTGGGCCAGGTCGGCCGCGAACCGCAGCGTTTGCCGGTCATGCCGGGCCCGGGCTGAGGTCGCCAGTTGCGGAGTCTCCGCCGAGACAGCCTTCAACTCAAAAGGGCCCTCGCGGCGCAGCAGAACGCAAACCAGCCGAGTGCGCAAGAGCAGGCGCAGACGATCGGCCAGGGCCTCGATCACCGCGGAGACATCGGGCGTTCCATGCAGGGCATGGGCCACATCCGCCAGGATTTCGGCGCGGCGGTGCTCCTCGCGCGACGCGTCGCTCAACCGTGACGCCTCCAGCAGGCTGCCCAATTGACCGGCCAGGATCGTAGCCTTGGCGGCCAGATCCTCATTAAAGAAGTCGTCGCTGGAATCGTGCAGAAACGTAACCGCGCCAATGACTTCGTTGAAAACCATCAAGGGCGCCGCCAGGAGGGAGCGCGCCTCAAACTCCTTGGCTGCCGGAAAGGTCACTGACTGGACCTGATTTGCGAAGATGGTGCGCCGCTGTCGCACCGCTTCGGAAGTCACCGCACTCTGGTCGGGACGCAGGCGGATCCCGACAAACCGCGCCGCCAGTTTTCCATCCGCCTGTTCTCCGACCAGTTCGTCCGCGAAATGGCAGCGCCAGAAATAGACCCCCGACACTTGAAAGAACTCGCGCGTTGCTTGGCAGAACAACCGGATCAAAGCGTCAGCGTCAGACCGCTCACTGGCCTTGGCGGCAATCCGAAGCAGCAACTTCTGGAAGGCCTCATCGGAACCCGGGACGAA
The DNA here is from genome assembly GCA_003166855.1 of Acidobacteriaceae bacterium. Taxonomy (GTDB): domain Bacteria; phylum Acidobacteriota; class Terriglobia; order Terriglobales; family Acidobacteriaceae; genus Sulfotelmatobacter. The sequence goes on from PMUM01000255.1 coordinate 5,426, forward strand.
TTTGGTTTCCGGGGGAATGATGGGACTGCCGCCAGAAATGCTAAGCGCCGCACCGACAATGGAGGAATAGGGTTCTTGATTCACAAGTGCTTGAATCTATTGGGAAACTACCTGTCATCTCAATTTGAGTCAAGTGAAATGGGTAGAGGGGGTGCCTTGGTGTGAAATCCCGAGACAACGTGAGATTCCGTCTCAGGGTGAGAAACGGAAGGCGATTCCGCCGGAATGAGACGGCCCCCATGGAGGGCGTCATTCTGCGACTCTTTTCGCTGCGGACTAACCGGCTTCCTTTCTTGTAGATATGGCCCATTACTTTGGTTTTTTCAAGAAGGCTCAGGTGGCCCGGGCGTTGCACGCCTAGGGTCAACAGCTTCTTGTAAGCAAGGAGGAATTGTGTCTCAAAGAACTGCGGCGGCCTTACTCGCTGTCCTGACATTGACAGTGACTCTGGGCCCGATTCATGCGGGGGCACAAACGGCTCAGAGCGAGGAGATGCTCCGCCGGGCCAAAAGCAAAGTGCAGCCTACTTATCCAGAACTGGCGCGGAAGATGAGTATTTCAGGCACGGTCAAGATCGAGGTTGTGGTCGCGCCCAATGGCACGGTGAAGGATGCTCGGGTCGTGGGCGGGCACCCCGTCCTGGCCAGTGCGGCGCTGGAAGCCGCCAAGAAGTGGCGCTTTGAGCCGGCCTCGGCAGAAAGTTCTGGAGTCATCGACTTTAAGTTTGAGCCGCGGTAGTGGCACAGCCGCGGAGGAGACGGGAATGACAATCGGTAAGAAGTTATACACGAATTTCGGCATCATCCTGACGATGGTGGTGGTGCTGTTCCTGGTGAATTGGTCGGCAGTTCAGCGCGAGCACTCGGCGAAAGCCGCAGCGGCGGCTTCTCAGGAACTTTCGGACATCACCAACAGCGTCCGTTCCCAGATGATGCAAAACCGGCTTTATCTCAGCAACTACTTGCTGAGCGGCGATACCCGCGAAGTGGACCGGATGAACGACGGTCTGCGCACTCTGAATGAGAAACTGGAAGACGGGAAGAACAAGGCCAACTCGGATCAGGTTAAGACCACGCTGGCCAAAGTTCAACAGTTGGAACAGTCTTGGGGCAAAGAATTCGCTCAACAGCTCATTGAAAAGCGGAAAGACGTCGACTCGGGCAACGCCACCGTCGCCGAACTGCAGATCTACTACCTCCAGAAGGACGCTTCTTCATGGGTGAAGAATTCCACTGACGCGCTCGATGTGGCTGACGGCGAGAACCACAAGCAGTTGGAAGAGCGTCGCACCTCGGACGACAAGGCTGCAAGCTGGACCATCACTGTTTCCCTGCTGAGCACGTTGCTGGCGCTGTCACTCGGCGTCGCCATCGCTTACCGGACCGCCAAGTCGATTACGCAGCCGCTTAACAACTTGATGAATGTGGCCCGCGGCATCGGCAACACCGGCGATCTTGAGCACAACATTGACCTGACTCGCGACGATGAGATCGGCGAACTGGCCCGCACCTTCCACAAGATGGTCACTTATCTGAAGGAGATGGCGGGTATTTCTGAATCCATCGCCGGAGGCGATCTGTCGGTGGATGTGAAGCCCCGGTCTTCTCATGACACCCTGGGCAATGCCTTCTCCCGCATGGTGGAAGGTCTAGCGGGCCTGGTCCGGAGCGTTCGCGATGCTTCGTCCCAGGTAGCCAGCGCGTCGAACCAGGTGGCTGGAGCTTCTGACGACGCAGCCAAGATCGGACTGCAGGCGTCCTCTGCCATTGACGAAGTCACCAGCACCATGCACGAGATGAGCGTCAACGTGCAGAACATGGTGAAGAGCACGCAGGTGCAGGCTTCCAGCGTGAGTGAGACGTCCGCCTCCATCGATCAGATGGTGGCCTCGATCCAGCGCGTGGCCGATACGGCCAAGGTGCTGCTCGACATCTCCAACCGCTCGCGCGAAGAAGTGCACAACGGCATCGGCACCATGGAAAAGGCCACCGACGGCCTGAACCGCATCAACACCACCATCAACTCTTCGGGCGAAATCATTGGCGCCCTGGGACAGCGCGCCGATGACATCGGCAAGATCATTGAAGTCATCGACGATCTGGCAGAGCAGACCAACCTGCTGGCACTGAACGCCGCCATCGAAGCGGCCCGCGCCGGAGAACACGGCCTGGGATTTGCCGTAGTCGCCGACGAAGTCCGCAAGCTGGCCGAGAAATCGGCGCAGTCCACCAAGGAAATCTCGGAACTGATTCAGAGCATTCAGAAGGAAGCCCGCAAGGCGGTCGAGAACATGGACCGCTCCACGACCATCGTGAACGAGGGCCTGGAACTGGGCGGAGAGCTGAACTCCGCGCTGCGCAAGATTTCCAACGTGGTCACCGAAGTCTACAAGTTCGCGCAGGAAATCGGGGCAGCCACCAACGAACAGTCGCACGGCTCGTCGCAGATTGCGCGCGCCACCACGCGACTCAATGAAATTACTCACGAAATCAACTCGGCGGTGGAAGAACAGGCTTCCGGAGCGCAGGCCGTGGTCAAAGCCATGGAACGCATGCGGGAACTGGTGCAATCCTCCACTTCAGGCTCGACCGAACTGGCAGCGTCGTCGGAGCAGATGTCGAAGATGTCGCGCGGCCTGCTGGAATTCCTCGACCGCTTTGCCCTGGCCGACGCTTCTCATTCGCAAATGGGCGCGGAGAGCTCCAACCGCACCGCACGCCGTGCCGCGGCCGGCGCGCAGTACTAAGGCCACTGCATGAGGTCGGAACCCTATGAGCCGTGAACTTCATATCGTGGGCTTCAAGGTGGGCCGTGAGACCTACGGCGTGCCCATCACTTCCCTGCATGAAATCGTGCGGGTGCCGGAGATCACTGCCGTGCCCGATGCGCCCGACTATCTGGAGGGCGTGATCAACCTGCGCGGCAAGATTGTCTCCGTCATGGACCTGCGCAAGCGTTTTGGAGAGAAGCAGGCCACGCTGCGGAAGCAGAATCGCATTCTGGTGGTCGAACACGCGGGCCGGTTGGCAGGCCTGATCGTGGATTCGGCCTCCGAAGTACTGAAGATCCCTGCGGACGCCGTGGAAGCTCCGCCGGCAGTGTTTCAAGAAGGCGGACTGAACTGTGTGACGGGACTCGGCAAGGTCGCCGGACGCCTGGTGGTGCTGCTCGATATGAGCAAACTGCTGGCGCCGGAGAGCCTGCAGGTCAAAAGCGAAACGGGCGAAAAGAAGGCTGCCCCAAAGGCCGACGCGCGGGGCGCCGGGGCACGGTAAGGCAAAGTTTCAGAGTTCAAAGTCGCAAGGTTTCAAGGTTGAAGACTGACTTTGATACTCGAGAACGTTGCAAGAACTTTGAGACCTTGAAACCTTCGAAACCTTGAAACTTTGAAGTTAGAACGAGAGAACGCATGAGCTCATCCGGAGCGGCACCTGCTCCCATATTGACGGAAGCGGAACTGAAGCTGCTGCAGGCGCTCGTCTATCAGGAGTGCGGCATGCACTTCGACGAGCGCCGCACGCACTTTCTGCAGGACCGCCTATTGCGCCGATTGAAGGAGTGCCGGGTGGACTCCTTCTACGCCTACTACCGCATGCTGATCAGCCCCCAGGGCAAGGACGAACTGGCCAAGCTGCTCGAGAATCTCACCGTCAACGAAACCAGCTTCTTTCGCCACAAGGCACAGCTGGATCTGTTTCAGAAAACCGTGCTGGAAGAGTTGTTCAAGCACAAGAGTTCGCGGCGGGAATACTCGATCCGCATATGGAGCGCGGGCTGTTCCACCGGACAGGAAGCCTACACGCTGGCCATGCTCGTGACCGACGCGCTGGCCTACTACTACCTGCGCAATCCGCTGCCGGTGGATTTGCCGCTCCCCAAGCCGTTGGTGCCGCCACCGTGGCGGGTGGAAATTCTAGCCAGCGACATCGCTTACTCGGTGCTGCGGCACGGGCAGGAAGGCAGCTACAGCGAGAACCAGATGTCGATGGTCGATTACGGCTACCGCCTGCGCTACTTCGACAAAACCGGCGAGCGCTATGCCATCAAGAAGCCGCTGAAAGAGATGGTCCACTTCGACTTTCACAATCTGAAGACGGAGTACCTGCCGCAGCGCAACGACGTGATCTTCTGCCGCAACGTGATGATGTACTTCGATGAGGCCGAACAGAAACGGCTGATCGAAAAGTTCTACCGCTGCTTGAATGCCGGTGGCTATCTGTTTGTCGGTCATGCGGAAAGCCTGCTGGGCCTGACCAAGAAGTTTCAGATGCTGCACAAGGACAGTGGCACGGCGTACCAGCGCGTTGAGGTGAGGGAGTAAGGCATGACGAACGTCCCCGATGAGCGCGGCCTCGAACTGCGGGAGCTCTTCTTTGAGACTTCGCAGGAGCTGCTGCAGGCGCTGAACGATGAGGCGCTGAAGCTCGAAAAAAAGCCCGGTGACGAGGAGATCGTGCGCGGCATCCGGCGCACGGTGCATACCCTGAAAGGCGACTCGGCGGCCTGCGGACTGCGCGAGTTGAGCGAACTGGCGCATCAGTTCGAGGATGCCCTGTCGCTGGACGGTACGGCGACCCAAACTGCAGTGGCGGAAATCGCCTTTGCCGCCGCTGACGTGTTTACGGAGATGATTGCGGCCTACCGCAACGGCACCAAGTTGCCCTCCACCAAGAGCCTCAGCAAGAAGATTCACGATCTGACCGCAACTCCAGCTGCCGGCAAGGCGAAGCGTACGCGGAAGACGGCGGGCAGGACCTCGTCGGCGAAAGCGCCCACACGTAAGACCTCGGCGGCGCGGGCAGACGCCAAAGTGGATGCGCTCTGGACCGAGTACGAAAAGCTGGCGATGACGCGGGCGCAGGCGAGCGGCCAGGATGTGTATCACGTCGTGGTGAAGATCGACCCGCACTGCGCCATGCCGATTGCGGGACGGCAACTGGTACACAACGCCATTGGCGTCATGGGTCCGGTCCTTGCGGTGCGGCCTGACGCGAAATCGCCGGCGGCCTCAAAGCAGGTGGAGTTCGTGCTGGCTAGCGTGCAGACCGCGGAACAGATTGCGGCCAAGTGCAAGATTCCGACGATTGCGGGCGAAGTCACGGTCGAGTTGATGATGGAGGCGAACCCGGCTCCGCAAGCCGTCGTCGAGCAAACCGGTCTTGCCCCCGAAACTGACACTGACGCGGGTCCGGAAGAGGTCGCAGCAACCGCGCCGGAAGCACCCGCTGCCGCTGCAGCGCCCGGTCTCGGATCGGTTGCCGCCGCGCAGGAGAACCTGCTGCGCGTGGAGGCCAGCCGCATCGACAACGTCCTCAACCTGGTGGGCGAACTCATCATCGGTAAGTCGATGCTGCAACAGGCGCTGAACGAATTCGCCAAGCGCTATCCGAAGGAGCTGCTGCGCGGCAAATTTGGCGACGCCATGGCCTTTCAGGCTCGTGTACTGAACGACCTGCAGCGCTCGGTGATGAAGATCCGCATGGTGCCCGTCGACCAGCTATTCCGGCGCTTTCCGCGCATGGTACGTGACGTGTCGCGGCAATGCGGGCGCGAAGTGGAACTCGATATTAGCGGGCAGGATACCGATCTCGACAAGGGAATTCTCGACGCCATCGCCGAGCCCTTGACCCATCTGGTGCGAAACGCGGTCAGCCATGGCATTGAGCCCGCCGAAGAGCGCCGCAAGCTGGGCAAGAAGCCGCAAGGGGTCGTACGGCTGAACGCGTATCACCATGGCAACCAAGTGGTCGTCGAAGTAACCGACGACGGACGCGGCATCGACGCACAGAAGATTCGCGCCAAGGCCATTGAACTTGGCATGACAACTCCCGAAGAAGCCGCGCGGATGAGCGAGGCCGAAGTCCTCGACTTCATCTTCCGGCCGGGCTTCTCGACGGCAGAACAGGTCACCGAAGTCTCCGGACGCGGCGTGGGCATGGATGTGGTGCAGAGTGTGCTGCACCGTTTGAAAGCCTCGATCAGCGTGGAGACTCGACCCGGGCAAGGCACAACCTTCCGGATGAAGCTGCCGCTGACGCTGGCCATCATCAAGGCCCTGCTGTTCTGGGTGGAGCAGCGGTTGTACGCCATCCCGCTGAACGCGGTGCTGGAAATTGCGCGGACGTTCGAAACCGAAGTGCATCAGGTCGACAACTACGAGGTCCTGCAGTTACGGAATCAAGTGCTGCCGCTGCTGCGACTGGGGCGTCCGGTAGAGGCTGCCGGAGATCGAAAATCCAAGCTCTTTGTGCTCGTCATTACCGTAGGAGAGAGGAAGTACGGCTTGATCGTCGATGCTCTGGAGGGCGAAGAGGAGTTAGTCATCAAAGCGCTCGATGACCACACGTTCCATACCGATCTGGTTTCGGGCGCCTCCATTCTGGGAGACGGGCGCGTGGTGCTGATTCTGAACCTGCCTGCGGTGGTGGAGCACGTGGCCCGCGCACGGCCCGAAGAACTGGGGCACTGCAATTCGGGCTTGTTGTTGTCGCATACGGACCGCGTACGGCTGTCGCTCGCCCCGGTCACCGGAGGCCAGGCATGAAGAACGGCGCGGTGAGAGTGCTAGTGGTCGACGATTCGGCGCTGATGCGGAAGCTGATTCCGCAGATGCTGGCCGCGGATGAGTCCATCGATGTGGTTGGAACCGCGATGGATGGCAACTTCTGCCTGAAGAAGATCGAAGAGTTAAAGCCGAACGTGGTCACGCTCGACCTGGAAATGCCGGGCATGAACGGCATCGACACGCTGAAGGAGATCATGCGGCGGCAGCCGGTGCCGGTGATCGTGTTCAGCTCGCACAGCACGGAAGGGGCGTCGGTCACGATGAAGGCGCTGGGGCTGGGTGCATTCGACTTCGTGACCAAGCCCAAAGACGCCACGGCGCACATGGCGGAGACCGCTCGGGAACTGATCGCCAAGGTGAAGGCGGCGGCCGAGTGCAAGCTGAAGCCGCGCATGCTGCCTGGGACTCCACCGAAGAAGGAGAAAGCGCCGGTGTCCTCGGCGTCTCCCAACAAGGTGGTCGCCATCGGAGTCTCGACGGGAGGCCCGCAGGCTCTGGAATACGTGCTGACGCAATTGCCAGGAGACTTTCCGGGAGCGATCACGGTGGTGCAACACATGCCCGATGGATTCACCGACATGTTCGCGCGGCGGCTCGATGAAGTGTGTCCCCTGCGGGTGAAGGAAGCGCAGTCGGGAGATGTGTTGCAGCCGGGACGCGTGCTGATCTGTCCGGGGAACCGGCACATGAAAGTAAAGCGCCTGCCTCTGGGAGACATTGTGGTGCTGGGGGACGAGGCGCGGGTGAACGGGCACCGTCCGAGTGCGGATGTGCTGTTGCGCAGCGCGGCCGAGGAATTCAAGGCGCAAGCGGTCGGGGTACTCATGACTGGCATGGGCGATGATGGCGCCGAGGGTCTGGGAGCGGTGAAGAGAGAGGGCGGCATGACGATCGCGCAGAGCGAAGAGTCCTGCGTGGTGTACGGCATGCCGAAAGCGGCGATCGAACGTGGGTACGCCATCCGCGTGGTGGGGCTGGATGTGATGGCGTCGACGCTGCAGGCGATTTGTGGGCGAAGCAACGGATCCGAAATGGGGTCCACCGGGCGCGCGGTCCGCGCCGGAAACTAAGTTTGGGCGCGGCAAGTACCCGTGACCAGCGTCATCTGGTGCGGGACCAGCCGGGCATGATATGCAGTAGACAGGGGAGGTCTGTATGGAGCAGTTCGCACCAGTGAAACGCAGCAAGGACGGGCAGCCGGTCCGCTACTTGATCGTGGACGATTCGGTGTTTGCCCGTAAGAATCTGGCCCGCATGATCGAAACGTTCGGCGGGCAGGTGGCGGCTGAGGCCGGCGACGGCTTGACTGCCATCAGCGAGTTCGACCGCACGCATCCGGACATTGTGCTCATGGACATCACCATGCCGCAGATGGAAGGAATCGAAGCGGCTGAACGGATCGTTCAACAGCATCCGGAAGCGCGCATCGTGATGGTCTCCTCGGTGGGATACCAGGAGAACATCGTCGCGGCGCTGCAACGGGGAGCACGTCATTTCGTGCAGAAGCCGGTGAAGCCGGAAGTGCTGTACGAAGTCATCAAGTACGTACTGGGCGACGACGGTGCCGTAGCGAACGCAGCGGGAGCGGGAGTCTAACGCGATGAAGATGGAACTGATCCAGCCTTTCATCAATGCGGCAGACGCCGTGTTGTCGCAAGGGTTGCAGTGCACCACCAAGGTGGGAAATCTCACCATGGAAGAAGATGCCTACCGCCGCAAAGGAGTGGCAGGCATGATCGCGCTGACGGGTGACATCGAGGGGCGGATCGTACTCGACCTCGAACCCGCGACCGCCGTCAAGGTGGCGAGCCACTATGCGGGCGCCGAGTTGCCGGAGTCGGACGCGCTGATCAAGGAAACCATCTTCGAACTGGCCAATCAGGTCGTGGGGAACGCCATCTCGGCGCTCAACGACCAGGGCTTCCATTTCCGCGTGCATCCCCCGCTCCTTCTTACGGCGCAGGAGGGCGACAAGACCAGCGAAGACACCGAAGCGCTGATGATCAGCTTCGAGACCTCCCTCGGCCATGTCTTCATGAACGTCGCGCTGCGCTACAACAAACGCCGGATGGCCGATCATGCGGCGATGGGCGCCTGAGGCCGGTCGGCAGGGCGCACTCTTCAGCTAGGAGCATTCGGGCACGACGTTCACGCCCGGCTCGATCGTCGGTAGACACCTCCTACTATTTTTTCGTCTCAACAGCCAAAATATTGATTCTGTGGTACTTACGCAGAAGGGTAGTGTCTTGCACCCGCAAAATCTTGGGAACAAAGAACTTACAAGTAAAATATTCCAGAATAAGGGGTTAGCGGTTCCCTGCCGCTGATGGATTCTTCGCGCTCTTTCTTCCGTCACCACCGGGCCGTTGCTGAGGCGGATGCGCATGGTTCCATTGTGCGCCGTCTGTATCCTCGGTCAAGGTTGTTCGTCACACAGAATGGAATTATTGCTGTGGAAGGCTGTGGAAAACATTCGATGTGGGCGTCCCGCCGAGCCGGTAGGGAGATGAGCGGCGAACTTCCAATAAGCGGTAACTTAAGTAGGGGACGGGCTAGAAGTTGACCCTGCCAGCCGGCTTCTGAACGATAACTTCCGAGTAGCCGACAACCCGCCCGGAGGCTTCATGCACGGTTGCTTTCAAGGGGAAGCGTCCACGACACCCGCAGTATTGCGATGCTGCGCCAGCGCACGAGGGGTATAATGTGCTCGAACGTGGAATGAGCGGAGGTGTGCCCATGGCTTCGCCTCGCGAATCCAAAGGTTCAACGAAAATCGCCGTCCCGGCGCCGATTGAACAGAAATCGCAAAGCACGCGGAATTCTACGCGTCCACCCCCAGCCCCCAAGAACGGCCGCAAATTCGACCCCCAGGTGTTCCTCGACACCATCGGCGAAGGCAGGAAAGCTTTGCTCTTTTCGAAAAAGCAAACCATCATCGCCCAAGGGGATCCCTCCGACGCAGTTTTCTACCTGCGGACAGGCAAGGTAAGACTCACCGTTGTCTCCAAGGATGGCAAGGAAGCCACAATCGGTATATTAAGTGACGGGAGTTTCTTCGGCGAAGGTTCGCTTGCGGGCCAACCTCTCCGCATGGGCTCTGCAACCGCAATGACGGATTGCGCTGTTCTGAGAATCGAGAAAAAGGCCATGGTGGACGCGCTTCACCGCGAACACACCCTTTCCGATCTGTTCGTCGCATATTTGTTGACCCGGAACATTCGATACGAAGAGGATCTGGTTGACCAATTGTTTAATTCCAGCGAGAAAAGGTTAGCCCGTGTCCTTCTCATGGTCGCTCATTTTGGCAAGGAAGGGATTTCTGAATCCGTGGTTCCGAAGATCAGTCAAGAGACGCTGGCGGAGATGGTGGGCACCACTCGGTCGCGGGTGAGCCTTTTCATGAATCGGTTCAGGAAATTGGGATTCATTGACTACGCCGGGGGTGCAGAAGGCGGGTTACAGGTTCACAGTTCACTTCTCAATGTCGTTCTCCACGACTAGCGGGCCGTGTCATCTCGATTGCGGAACAGCGGCTAAATAGTGATCCAGGGCGGGCGCCGCGCCCATAGAATCCGATGAAGCAGGCGCAGCCCCTATCCGAGCGACTCTCAAAGGCGTAACATTAGGCTGAACGTTTCACGCCCAGGTATCACGGGAATTTTGCACGGCAACGGAACGAAAACGATGCTTCCTCCACAGACGCGAGATTTGGCGCAGCGCCTTCTTGCTTACGAAAACGCTGCGGGCAAAAGCTCCGAGCCGACGGAATTCGCGGCCTTTCGCGTCTGCGAGACTTTGCGCCAACCTCTATGTGCACTCGCGGGAGTTGCCGGTTGCCGCTCGCTGCTTTCTCGTGCTTTGATGCTGGCCAGGGCGGAAGCTCCCAGTCTTAGCG
>PMUM01000103.1 GCA_003166855.1 Acidobacteriaceae bacterium
GTGAAAAAGAACGCGATCATGATGATTGATTTTGCGCTCGACCTGGAGCGAAAGGAGCACAAGCCACCCGAGGAGGCGATTTATCAGGCATGCCTGCTGCGCTTCCGGCCTATCATGATGACGACGATGGCTGCCTTGCTCGGTGGGTTGCCGCTGGCGTTGGGCTCGGGAACGGGCGCGGAACTGAGGCGGCCTCTCGGTATCACGATTGTCGGTGGACTGCTGCTCAGCCAACTGCTTACGCTTTACACGACTCCTGTGGTCTATCTGTGGTTTGACCGGCTGGCGCAGAGGTTCTCGCGCTACCAGATTGGGAACAAGATCTCGCAGGAGCCGATGTCGGCCGACTAAGAACACATCGCATCGCGATTTTGAACCATGAGTATTTCAGCTCCATTTATCCGGCGTCCCATTGGCACGTCATTGTTGGCGGCGGCGCTGCTGCTTTCGGGAATTCTCGCCTTCAACTTCCTTCCAGTAGCTTCGCTGCCCAGAATGGACTTCCCGGTTATCAGTGTGGGGGCGGCGTTGCCGGGCGCGGACCCGCAGACGATGGCCTCCGCCGTGGCCACCCCGTTGGAGCGCCAGTTCGGCCGGATCGCGGCGGTGAATCAGATGACTTCGGCGAGCCAGCTGGGCAGTACCTCAATCGCGCTGCAGTTCGATCTGAACCGTAACATCGACGCCGCTGCTCGCGACGTGCAGGCGTCCATCAATGCGGCGCGGAGCCAGCTGCCAGCGAACCTGCCGAGCAATCCCTCTTACCGCAAAGTAAATCCTGCGGACTCGCCCATTCTGTTGCTGGGATTGACTTCTGACACTCAGACCGTGCCGCAGATGTACGATGCTGCCGACTCCATCCTGTCCCAAAAGCTGTCTCAGGTAAACGGAGTGGGACAGGTTTTTGTGTGGGGCTCAGCGCAGCCGGCGGTACGCGCGGAGGTCAATCCAACCTTGCTCAACAAGCTGGGGGTTGGGCTCGACACGGTTCGCAACGCACTCAACGCGGCGAACGCGAACACGGCGAAGGGGCAGGTCTCCGACAGCAACCGATCGTACGCCTTCACCGATACCGATCAACTCTTCACCGCCGACCAGTACCGGCCGCTGATCGTGGCTTACAACAAAGGGGGCGCGGTGCGACTCGGAGATGTGGCAGAGGTCGAGGATTCGTTGGCGGACGTGCGCAATCTGGGCCTCGTCAATGGCAAACCTGGCATCATCATGCCCGTCTTCCGGCAACCCGGCGCAAACATCATTGAGACCGTAGACCGAGTGCAGGCGCTGTTGCCATATCTGCAATCGTCGATTTCGCCCGCGATCAAGCTCTCGGTTGTGATGGATCGCACGACTACGGTGCGGGCATCGGTAAAAGACATCGAGAAGACGTTGTTGATCTCGATCGCGCTGGTCATTCTGGTCGTATTCGTGTTTCTGCGCACAGTGCGGGCGACGATCATTCCGAGTATTGCCGTGCCGCTCTCGCTGGTAGGAACGTTCGGGGTAATGTATCTGCTGGGATACAGCCTGGACAATCTGTCGCTCATGGCTCTGGCGATTTCGACTGGATTCGTGGTCGATGACGCGATCGTGGTCCTGGAGAACATCACGCGCTACGTGGAGCACGGCATGGATGTCGTGCAGGCGACGTTCAAGGGAGCCGCCGAGATCGGATTCACGGTGCTTTCAATGAGCGTGTCGCTGGTGGCAGTTTTCATTCCTCTATTGATGATGGGTGGAATTGTAGGACGGATGTTTCGCGAATTTGCGGTGACGCTCAGCGTCGCGATTGCGGTCTCGCTGCTGGTTTCACTGACCACGACGCCGACCATGTGCGCGAAATTCCTGAAGTCCGCGAAGAAGAATGAAAAACACAACGTCTTCTATCGCACCAGCGAATGGGTTTTCGACCGGCTTCTGACGGTCTATTCGCACGCGCTGAAGTGGGTGCTGCGGCACCAGGCCTTTACCGGAGTGGTCACCATCCTGGTGGCGGTGTTGAGCATTTACCTTTACTCCATTGTGCCGACGGGCTTCTTCCCGCAGCAGGACACAGGGCGCATTCAGGGCTCGGTGATTGGGGCGCAGGATATCTCATTCCAGTCCATGAGCGACAAGATCAGGCGCTATGCCGCCATTGTCCTGAAAGATCCGGCAGTCGACACCATGGGTGGATTTACGGGTGGGGGTTCGGCGCTGAACCAGGGCCGGTTCTTCGTCATGTTGAAACCGCTGGAGCAGCGGGGCCCGTGCCAGAAGGAACACTTTTGGGAGGCTTGCAAGTACCCGAGTGCCGATGACGTGATCAACCGTCTGCGCGGCAAATTGGGGGTGGTGCCCGGTGCAACACTGATTTTGCAGTCGGCGCAGGAATTAACCATCGGTGGGCGATATGGCAACGCGCAATATCAGTACACATTGCAGAGCGCGAATCTGGACGACCTGAATACCTGGGCACCCCGTTTGCTGCAGAAACTGAAAACCTTGCCGGAACTGCGCGACCAGAATTCGGATCAGCAGGATAAGGGATTGCAGGCGAAACTGGTCATCGATCGTGATACCGCCAGCCGGATGGGCATCACTTCACAAACGTTGGACAACGCTCTCTACGATGCTTTCGGACAGCGGCAGGTTTCGACGATGTACCGGCCGCTCAACCAGTATCACGTCGTCATGGAAGTTGCGCCGCAATTCCAACAGACTCTCGAGGCGCTGCAGAACATCTATTTGCGCTCTACGGCTGGAACGCCCGTGCCACTGGCGGCATTCACTCACTTTGAACCGTCGAATACTCCGCTGGCCGTGAACCATCAGGGCCAGGTGCCATCGGTCACGATCTCGTTCAACCTGGCGCCGGGGATCGCTCTCGGCCAGGCGACGGATGCCATTGAGAAAGCGGAAAGCACCATTGGCTTTCCATCCACCATTCAGGCGAGTTGGCAGGGAACGGCTCAAGCTTTCCAGGATTCCCGTTCCAATATGCTGATCCTGATCATCACCGCGGTGGGGGCCGTTTACATCGTGTTGGGGATGCTCTACGAAAGCTATATTCATCCCATTACGATTCTATCGACCATACCTTCAGCTGGCGTGGGAGCCCTGCTGGCGCTGCTGTTGACCCATAACGAACTCAATGTAATCGGGATGATCGGCATCATCCTGTTGATTGGCCTGGTGAAGAAAAACGCCATCATGATGATCGATGTGGCACTCGACGTCGAACGCACGCAGGGAAAAAAGCCGGTTGAAGCGATCTATGAAGCGTGCATCTTGCGGTTCCGGCCCATCATGATGACGACCATGGCGGCGCTGCTGGGCGGGCTGCCGCTGGCTTTGGGCAGGGGCACTGGCTCCGAGCTGCATCGGCCGCTGGGCATCACCATTGTCGGCGGCTTGATCGTGAGCCAGATGCTGACGCTGTTCACTACGCCCGTGGTTTACGTGTATCTTGACCGGTTGCGGTTGGCCTTGCGCGGCGGCGAAGAGAAGTCTTTGCCCGAAGGCTCAGTACCCGGCAGTCCACGCCCCAGTCCCGCGCACTGAACCGGTCACATCGAGCATGACCTTAATTCTCCGCAGCGAACCAGCCAGGCGGGAGGTCTCGTGCAACCTCGCCCGAGACGTTCGGCATCGCACCTATGACGAGCGCATGTTTGCTGCGCGAAGGACAGTTTGTCCCGTATGATAGGAGTTTACGCGTGATACTGCTTGAGAACTGATATTCGTCCCGAGTGTTGCCGGGTGCCAGCGAATTCCCGATTTTCGTTTTCGTCAAATTCCTTCAGGAGTCACGGATGCTAAAGAAAGCAGCGGCTCTGTTCCTGGTTTGTGCGAGCATGGCCACATGGATCGGTTGTGGGTCGACAAGCAGCAAATATTTGTACGCGGCGATTCCCGCCTCGAACCAGATCGTCATTTTCCGCGAAGACCCGAACTCGGGCGTGCTCACACAACTGGCGGGAAGTCCGGTTACCGCAGGCCAGGCGGTACAGGCCCTAGCGCTCCATCCGTCGGGCAAATTTCTGTACGCCGCAAACTCCGGTGAGGGCGACGTGTCTCAGTATAATATCTCGTCATCCGGAACTCTCACGGAAGTCACGCCGCGCACCCCCGTGGGCGTATCCCCTCAGCTGCTTGCGATGGACTCGGCCGGGGCCTTCCTCTACGTCGGCAATTCCGGCTCTTTTAGCATTTCGGTATTTTCGATTAGTTCCAGCACGGGCCTGCTGGCCCCCGTGCCAGGGAGTCCCTTTCCCATGGGAGTCAGTCCGATCAACATGGCTCTGTCGCCATCCGGTGGCTTTCTCTTCGTCACGGGTGGAGGCTCGCTGGGCACATCCGGAAACGTCCAGGCCTTTAGTGTCAGCCAGGGCGTTCCGAGCCTGGTTCTGGGATCGCCCTTTTCCACGGGCACGAATCCCTACGGTCTGGCGATCGCCCCTGGCGGCAGTTTTCTATACACCGGCAACAACTTTGATAACTCCATCTCCGAATTCACCGTCAATGTAGATGGGTCGCTCACGCAACTTGCCAGTTCTCCGTTCGGAACGCAATACTCCGGGCCTGTTGCGTTGCAGATCGACAAGTCCGGCAAGTATCTGTACGTGGCCAATCAAGCTTCCACGAATCTCGCCGGATACTCGATTGGCAGCGATGGCTCACTGATCGTGCTGTCGACTTCGCCGTTTGGAACGGCCGCGAACCCGAGCACGATTGCGATCGATTCCGCCGGAAAGTATCTGTTTGTCGGCAACCAGAAGGGTCCCGTGGTTCAGTCTTTCAGTGTCGACAGCGGCAGCGGAACTCTTACGTCGATCGCCTCCTACGGAGTCCCCGGTACGCCGACTTCGATCGTGGCACAGCCTTAGGTTTTGATTGCGAGCGGAATGCATATAGCCCTCCAAATCGAACAGTCGGAACGCGCTTCGGATCGTTACGCCAAGCGAGTGAACCCGGAATGGGTGCGGCTTCTCGACTTGCTGCAGATGAACGTCCGTTACGAACGGTGCGTGGGAACAGAACTGTTCACCGACGACGGAAAGCGGGTCCTCGACTTTCTCTCCGGCTACTGTGTCCACAATGTTGGCCACAATCATCCGGAGGTCGTGCGCGCTCTGCAGAATGAATTGGAGCGCTGCGGTCCGGCGATGATTCAGACCCACGTCGCAGACCTTGCCGGGGAACTGGCCGAGAAGTTGTGTGAGCGTGCCGAGGGCCGATTGGCGAAGGCTTTCTTCTGTTCTTCTGGAAGCGAGGGCGTGGAAGCAGCCATCAAGTTTGCCCGCGCTCATACGCGGCGCGCAGGCATACTCTCCGCCGAACATGCGTTTCACGGCCTGACCTGCGGGGCACTGTCATTGATGAGCGACAAGTTCTGGAGCGAAGGATTTGGGCCGCTTCTTCCGGACACTTCGGCGATCCCCTTCGGCGATCTCGAAGCACTGGAACGCGAACTCAAGACCAAGCGCTTCGCGGCGTTTATAGTCGAGCCCGTCCAATCGGAAGCTGGCGTATGCGTTCCGGGTCCAGACTACCTGCGTACCGCAGAGTCGCTCTGCCGGCGCTACGGCACCTTGTTTGTGCTGGATGAAGTGCAGACCGGGATGTACCGCACCGGATCGTTTCTTGCCGCAAATCACTTCGGAGTTGAGCCTGACATGGTCGTCCTGGCCAAGGCCATGAGTGGAGGGCTGGTGCCCTGTGGCGCAGTTCTTATGTCGGATGCCGTGTGCGCTTCGGTGTATTCGTCTTTGCCGCGGGCGTTTGTTCATACCTCAACCTTCAGTGAGAACAGCCTTGCCATGCGCGCGGCGCTTGCCACCCTCGAGGTTCTGGAGGCCCATGAACTGGGCCAGCGTTCGATCGAAGCGGGCAAGTATTTGCAGGCGCAGTTGACGGAAGCGCTCCGGGACTTTGAGATGGTGAAGGGGGTTCGCGGTTTGGGATTGCTGATGGGCATTGAGTTTCAAGCACCGCACCAACTTCGCCTGCGGATTCCCTATCAGGCATTCGGCGCCATTCACCCGGCGATGTTCGGCCAGATCGTGGTGATGCGTCTGTTTCGCGACTTCGGATTCCTGACGCAAATTTGCGGAAACAACTTTATGGTGCTGAAGGTTGCTCCACCACTCGTTGTAACCGACGCACAACTCGACGCGTTCGTGCCGGCGATTCGAGACGTAGTGGAACTTGCCCATTCTTCCGGAGCATTTTGGTCTGAGGCACTGGGAATGGCGCGTCGCGCTTTCCGCAGTTAGGCCCCTAACATCCAGCCCCGCAGCCTGGTTTAACAAACGGGTTACAATTCGACCCAAAGGCATGGGACAATACGCAACACGGTACGCAAGCGGCGGGTACAACCGCAAACAGCGACTAATCATCTAAGTCTTAAGCCGCAATGTCCGGCAGGGTGATGGCGCTGACGCCGTGCCAGGACAAGGATCCACACAAATGAAAATCGCCAGCGCCGCGAGCGCCTTCCCCAAACATTACTATTCTCAGAAATTCCTGCTGGAAAAACTGCAGGAGTACTGGGGCGACCAACTGCGGAATCCGGCCATGTTGGCGCGTCTGCACCGCAACGTCGCGGTGGAAGGGCGCCATCTAGTGATGCCCCCTGAGAAGTACTACGAAATGACAACTTGGGGCCAGGCGAATGACGTCTGGATCCAGTGCGCTCAGGAATTGGGCGAACAAGCGTTGTGCCGCGCGTTGCACCATGCGGGGCTCGAACCGAGCAAACTCGGCGCCCTGTTTTTTACTTCTGTCACTGGCATATCGAGTCCCTCCATCGATGCCCTGCTCATCAACCGCATGGGCCTTCCGGCAAATATTCGCCGTGTGCCGATTTTTGGCTTGGGGTGCGTGGCAGGAGCAGCGGGAATTGCGCGCGCGGCAGACTATGTGCGTGCCTATCCATCGCAGGCGGCCGCGCTCGTATCGGTCGAACTCTGCTCCCTGACGATTCAACGCGAAGATCTGTCGGTAGCCAATCTGATTTCCTCGGGCCTCTTTGCGGATGGCTCGGCGGCGGTCATTGTTACGGGCGACGATCTGAACGCGACCGGACCCGAGATTGTAGCGACTCGATCTGTCTTCTATCCCGACACCGAAGAAATGATGGGATGGAACATAACCGAGAAGGGCTTTCGCATTACGCTTTCGCCTGAGGTGCCGGTGCTGATTCGCGAACACCTGGGGCACGACGTGGACTCGTTCCTGGCCGATCACGGACGCAAGCGCAGCGACATCGGAAGTTGGGTGCTGCACACCGGCGGTCCGAAGGTGTTGGAGGCAACTGCCGCGGCGCTGGATCTGCACGACGGCCAGCTCGACGCTTCCTGGGATTGTCTGAAAAAAGTGGGGAACCTTTCCTCCGCTTCGGTTTTGGTCGTGCTGGAAGATGTGATGAAGAACCGTCGTCCGGACCCAGGCACGTTTGGAATTCTGGCGGCGATGGGCCCGGGATTTTGTTCCGAGCTTGTACTTTTACAGTGGTGAGGTTCGCTGTTGCTGAATTCGACTGATGTATTCGTAATTGGCGGTGGTCCCGCAGGATTGGCGGCGGCCATTGCGGCGCGGCTGCAGGGCTTTCGCGTGATCGTCGCAGACGGCGCGCAGACGCCGATCGATAAGCCCTGTGGCGAAGGCCTGATGCCCGATGGCCTCGCAGCGCTCGAACGACTTGAAGTCTCAGTCGGGCCAGAGAACTCCTACCCTTTCGGCGGTATTCGTTTCCTTGCTGCCGGACTTGCCGTCGATGCCGCGTTCCCTCACGGAGCCTTGGGAATGGGTGTACGGCGAACCGTGTTGCACCGCCTTATCGCAGAGAGGGCGTCCGGTCTGGGCATCGATTTTCTGTGGCAGACTCCTGTGACCGGCATTTCAGAGGATGGGGTTCACTTGGGAAGTCGCAAGGTGAACGCTCGCTGGATTATTGGTTCCGACGGTGGCAACTCGCGAGTGCGGCGTTGGACCGGGCTCGACGCTTTTCGTAAGCGGGATTGCCGCTATGCGTTTCGGCAGCATTATCGCGTGGCGCCATGGACCGACCGCATGGAACTCCACTGGGGACGCCACGGACAAATCTACGTCACGCCGGTTTCGAGAGATCAGGTTTGTGTCGCCCTGATTTCTCGTGACCCGAAATTGCGACTGACAGAAGCCTTGCAGCGGTTCCCGGAATTGAAGGCGCGGCTCGAAGGGGCTGATGTTTCGTCGACTGAGAAAGGCGCACTGACCGCCACCTGCAAGCTGAAGCGCGTCAGCCGCGGCAACGTGGCTCTGATCGGAGATGCGTCTGGAACGGTGGACGCAATCACCGGTGAAGGTCTCTGCCTCGCCTTCAGCCAGGCGATGGTATTGGCAGATTGCCTGCGCACCGGCGATCTGGCTCGCTATGAACAAGAGCATCGCCGGCTGGCCCTGCGTCCGTTCCTGATGGCGCGCCTGATGCTCTTGCTCGATCGTCGTCCCTGGCTGCAACGTCGCACACTGCAGGCCTTTCAGAAACATCCGGACGTGTTCAAGCGCTTGCTGGAACTGCATGTTGGGGTTCTGTCACCCCTGCATCTTGCCTTGGATGGTCTGACTCTGGGATGGGGACTGCTAACCGCGTAACTGCGTAACCACATGACCTTCATAGCGCACAGGGTTTTCAACAATTCTTCTTGGCGCAGAGTTGGGACGGTGTTGGTCCTGCTTGCCGCCTCTTCCGTTTTCGCATCGGCTCAGGACACGGCATTCCAGCTTGATCCCGCTCAAACTTCCGTCAAGTTCACTCTCGGCGATGTTCTCCACACGGTGCGCGGAACATTTCATTTGAAGCACGGGGCATTGCAGTTTGAGCGCGCCTCAGGAAAGATTTCAGGCGATATTGTGGTCGACGCCAAGAGCGGCGAGAGCGGTAGCGGCATGCGCGACCGCAAGATGCACAAGGAAATCCTGGAGAGCGAACGCTATCCGGAAATCGCTTTCCGTCCGGATAAGATCGAGGGCGCCGTCGCAACGCAGGGGAAGTCTTCTGTGAAGGTTCACGGCATGTTCAGCATTCATGGCGTGGATCGCGAAATCACTGTCCCGGCTGAAGTGGAGATGTCCGCCGACCATTGGACTGCCACGGTTCATTTCACCGTCCCCTATGCGAAGTGGGGAATGAAGAATCCGAGCACGTTATTCCTGCGAGTGAACGATTCGGTGGAGATTGATCTGGAGATTGCTGGAAATATAGCGAAACAGTCTGCAATCAGTTCGGCTCAGTAGCCGTCCTGCGGGACGATTCCTTTTCCTTCTGTGCACTCATAACACCGGCCCGCCGCAAGGTTCTTGAATTCTTCCGTTCGCCCGCTTGGCCAATCGATCACCAGTCGTTCGATGCGATCGCGCTTTTCCAACCCGAAGGTCACAGGCAATTCGGACTGCGACAAATAACTGGATCCACCCTTAACCAGTCGAGACTGCATCAAGCCCCCGGCAAATACACGCACTGTCGCGCCAATCCCGTCCCGGTTAGACTTTGTTCCCACCAGGCGAAAACGGATGCTGCGATTCCCGCTGAGCTGATCATTGCGATACAGGTACGCGGGCCCGTTGTTAGTCGTAAGCAGCAGATCGAGATCGCCGTCGCGGTCGAAGTCGGCATATGCAAGCCCGCGGCCGACTTTCGGCTGGTCGAACTCTCCGCCAACTTCTGCGGCAACCTCGCGAAAGCTTCCCCTGCCACGATTCAGGAAGAGCTCGGGCGGCTGCGCATATCCCACGTTGCCGCGAATGTTGCGGACGGTCTCGTCGATGTGTCCGTTGGCGACGGCGAAGTCGAGCCAGCCATCCAAGTTCACGTCCAGAAAAACACAGCCGAAACCAAGGCTGTTCCTCGATGCAATCCCTACACCCGATTGTGGCGCGATGTCTTCGAAACTCTTGCCGCTCATGCGGTAGAGTCCGATCATTTCGTTGTCAAAGTTCGTGATGGCAACCCCAGGCGTACCTGAGTTATCAAAATCAGCGACGTCGACCCCCATGCCCGCCCGGGCCTTCCCTTCGGTGCTGAACGCGAGCCCGGTCTCCACCGCGGCATCCTTGAATGTGCCGTTGTGCTGGTTGCGGTAAAGCTTGTTCGGCTGCGTGTCATTGGCGACGAGCAGGTCGGGCCAGCCACTGTGGTTGCCATCGAACAATGCGACCCCCAGAGACTTGGAACTGCTGTCGAAAATTCCGCTCGCCGCGGTGACGTCTTCAAACGTACCGTCGCCGCGATTGTGAAAGAGCCAGCAGGTGGCTCCGCGATAGGCTTCGGGAGTGCAGTACGATTTATGCTTCCCGTCAAGACTGCAGAACACGTCGTGTTCCGGCGACCACTTCACGTAGTTGCATACAAAAAGATCGAGCAGCCCGTCGCGGTCATAGTCGAACCACAAAGCGGACGTGCTGAAGCCCTCGCGCTTGCCCAGCCCGCTGGTGTTGGTTACGTCGACGAACGTGCCTTTCCCGGTGTTGCGAAACAACCGGTTCTGTCCCACGCACGTAACCAGAATGTCAGGGAAGCCGTCGTTGTTGTAGTCGCCAACCGCCACGCCCATGCCGTACATCTCGACATCGAGTCCCGCATGTGTCGTCACGTCGGTAAACGTGCCGTTGCCGTTGTTGTGATAGAG
>PMUM01000445.1 GCA_003166855.1 Acidobacteriaceae bacterium
AGAGCGGGCTGGCGATGTCGGTCACCTTCAGTTGGTACTTAACAAGAATGCGGCGCGCCTCCGCGACTTCCTTCTCGTCGAGGTTGACAATGTTCTTCTTCCACATGCCGCGCAGTTCGATCCATCCCATACCGAATTCCCGCGACGCGACCTCGCAGGCATGGCCGAAGTCCTGGGAAATCTCATCATTGATGACGGAAACGCGGAACGGCGAACCGCTATCGGTTGGGTTGAAGCTGGAGGTTGAGGCGAACCCGGACGCAGCCTTCGCGGCCGTCATCGCAACCATTCCCGCGAGAAACTCGCGGCGGGCAAACTGGAAAGGCATGACCTGCTCCTGGCACCGCGTGGGTCACGGCAACGAAAGGCGCAAACAAATCTACCACCATCGCAACGGGTAGTGGTAGCCAGGACGGGTGAAAGGCGGGAGCAAGGCGCGAAGGTTCGACGATGGCAGGCGGCGCGAAACGCGGCAAGGCGCCCGTTTTTCGCGCAAAACAAAACGCCCCAGACTCCAAAGAGTCGTGGGACGTCTGTTGATCAGCCCTCCCCCAAGTGCTGCTCAAGGACAATCTAACTCTACCCCCCAACCCGGTAAATGGCTCGACTGGGCCATATATGGCACGAACGGGTAGGTAGGGTGCCGCCAGCGGGAAGTACTTGAAAATACACGCTTCGTCGGCGGAAAGGAGAGGATGAGGCCGACGACCGGACTTGAACCAGGCCACGGGCATGGTGCGCTCGTCTACCCGGATCTCCTCGACCTTTGGTACTTGGTTTGGACACTGGTGTTGGTGGAGCAGGTTTCTACCGGGTTTTATGGTTGGGCGTTTTCTGCCGGTTTTCCGAAAGCGAAGTTTGTTAGCCGAAGGCTGCTGGTGTTCCAACTACCCAAGCCTGCTTTGCCACGCTTGCCAGCGTCAACAGCAGCAGCCCTCTCAGTCCGGCAGATTGTACAACCGATGACGGCGGTTTTTATTACGCCCATGTCAATTTGCATCGCGTGGTAATCGAAGCGCAGAGTGCAGGCCGGGCCGTGCTGAAACAACTGGAAGCAGCAGTGCGCCCGGCCAAAACTGGGATGGCAGCAGGCACCATTAAGCTGAATTGGCCGAGCGGAATCAAGTAGGGTCTTGAAGAAACGTCCGCTGCCGATCAGATCTTTATCGCGAACAGCGCGCCTCCGCGAACTACGCCAGTCCTTATTTTCCCGCGAGATTGGCCGACAAACGCTGCGCCAGATCCGTTTGTCCATTGTGGAGGAGGAGATCGATCAGATCTTTCATGATTTCAGGGTTGCTTCTTCCATACGCCGCTACCGTTTCGGCAGTCAAGTCGGCATCCGACACTTTTCCCGTATGGAAGTAAGAATCGCAAAGCATGTAAAGCAGTTCCGGAGTCATGATTCTGGACTTCGCTAGTTGTTCCGCCGCCTCGGAATAGCGTCCTTGGTGGTAGCGGACCTCGCCCATCTCAGCGATTGCCGTCTGATAGTTCGGGTCGTTCGCCAGTTCTGCCTGAAACTCATTCTCGGCTCCGCTCAGGTCGCCCAGTTTGAGCGCGAGGATTCCCTGATACGTATGGGCTCCTCGAACGGTCGGCTGGATCTCTAGCGCATGATGGAGGCTGCGGATGCCATCTTCCTTGTTTCCGAGGATGAGGTACAGTTTCCCAATAAATACGTACGCATCCGCGAGAGTAGCGGCTGTGCTCTTGAAGTGGTTCCGATACAGCTGCAACGCTGCCTGTTCTCGATGCGCAGCCAGCAATGCAGAGGCCTGGGCCGTGATGGCGCTTTCGCTTCGCTCGCTCTCCGCGGAACGGACGAACGTCATCTGTTCCATCATCAGTTGATGCAGTGCTGCCTCGTGCTCTGCATCCGCCGTTCTACCCATGCCGGCAAAGGCGCGTGAGAGATAGTAATGCGCGAGTATCTGCTTGGGGGCTACCTGTAGCACCAATTGCAGTTTATCGGCAGCGGCAGGATAGTTTTTGAGTTCGAGTTCGCAATGGCCAAGACCCAACAAGGAATCCACGTCGTCAGGCTTGAATGTGAGGATGCGCTTAAATGCGTCTCTCGCCTCTTGCCATTTGGCAAGCTTCACGTCCGTGGTCGCCAGAAGCTGTAGGGCTGGCACATCATTGGGCTGGGACGCGACCGCACGCGCGCCATACTGCGCAGCGCCGGCAAGATCCATCAATTTGGAATCCGTCAAAGCAATGTCGTAGTCAATCCGCGGCAGCGTGGCGTCCGCGTGTTGCGCCTTGAGCAGCCACTTCAGTCCGGCATCGCAATCTTCATTGATGCACAGCAGTTCTCCATACTTCTGCCACACCGATGGATTGTCCGGTTCGGCCTTCAGGCTGAGCCGGATGGCACGCAGCGCCAGGTCGTTTTGCCCATTCAGGTGATAAGCCTGGGCAAGGTAATATTGTGCGTCTCCGTCGCCGGGAAGAATCCGGACGCAGTGCTGTAGCAGCTTCAGGGCTTCTTCCTTCTGGCCCGCATTCAGTTTGTACTTCCCTAGTTCCAGCAAGAGGTCGGCGTCGTTCGGCGCGAGTTTCAGAGCTTCTTGATACACGGCCGCGGCCTCGGAGGTGCGGCCTGCCTCCTCCAACAGCATGCCCTTCAGCTTGATTGCCGGCTCAAAGTCCGGATGCTGCTCAAGTATATGGAGGACGGAATTCGTTGCCCCCTGCCGGTCTCCGTGCTCATTGAGGTTGAGTGCTTGCTGGAGTTGTACCATTAAGACGGATTTTGCGGGACGGCCCGTGTTCTGCGCTCGAGCAGAAGATCCGCCGACAGCAGACAGCGCTGCCAAGAGCAGGAGGGTGGGCAGACGATTTGCACGCCAAGTATGGGTTGTCACATGGGCGGACCCTGACACGACGGAGAGCCGAATGGGCGAGCTGTCGTCCAATGCGGATCGAATCATATCCGGCTACACTCCGCGGCAGCAAGTACGCGCTGCAACTGCGTGCTGTGCTATATCGATCCGTATCGCTTCGCTATCGCACACTGAAGACGGACAGTGTCTGGGCTGGCAATGTGACCTTCACCTTTCCGCCAACAAGTTCGGCAGCACTATTGCCAAACACCGCCTGCAACTGGTGCGCAGTATCCAGCGGAGTGTTGTCCACGGGGATATTGAGTTCGCGCACCTCAGGGGAGTTGTTGTAGACCACCAGCAGCTTCTCTTCCGGCAACTCCCGCAGGAAAGCGTAGTATGTATTATCCCACCCGATATGCCACTGTTTACCGGTACGCAGCGCGGCATGGCTCTTGCGCACCATCAGCAGCGACTGCACGTAGGCGAATACATCCTGTTGTTCGGCGGTGCGTCCGCTGGCGGCGAAAGCGTTGCGCGGGTCGCCAGGAAAGCCACCTGGAAAGTCGCGCCGGTTGTCGGGGTCGTCACCGCCCGGCATGGCGATTTCGTCGCCGGAATAGATTTGTGGAATTCCACGCAACGTCAGCAGCAGTGACGATGCGGCTTTGAGTTTGGCCGGGTTGCTGCCCTTTTCACTCACAAAGCGCCGTTCGTCGTGATTTCCGATAAACGTGACCAACATTTCAGGATGCGGATAAAGTTCGTCGTGCCGGAGAACTTCGACGATCTTCTCCATCGACGCACCCTTGATGACGACGTCGCGCAAGGCATAGCAGAGCGGAAAGTCGAATACCGTGGCCAGGCCGGTGTCGATACCATCGAACTGCTTTCTGCCGCCTTCGAAGAATGCCGTGACGGTGGAATCGCCGTCGCTCACTTCTCCGGCTCCGTTGATCTGCGGATATACGTTGCGGAGCCGCTCGTGCCATCCGCTCCAGAACGGGCGCGAGGAATAGGGGAATGTGTCCAGACGGAATCCATCCAGTTGCGCACTCTCGGTCCACCACATCGCATTCTGCGCCAGGTACACGGCGAGCGCTGGATCGTCCGGATTCAGGTCCGGCAGTCTGCCTGCGAACCATCCGTTGAGCGTATTGAGATATTCGCGAGGGGAGGCATGCGGATCCACCAACCCGTTAAAGGTATAAGCGGGTTCCAGATGATGGGCGGGGGTGCCGTGAAACCACGTGGTCGTCGGTGGATCATTGGCCCAGGGATGATGCGGGCCGGTGTGATTGACGACGTAATCGATCAACACCTTCATGCCCAGCCGGTGAGCGTCAGCCACCAACGCCTGGTATTCCGCCATGGAACCCATGTGGTCGTCGAGGGCGTAGAAATCGACGACGTGGTAACCGTGGTAGTCGGAGTCAGAGTTCTTCCAGACTGGAGTGAGCCACAGCGTGGTGACACCAAGGTCGTGTAGATATCCAAGGTGCTCGCGAATGCCGCGCAGATCGCCGCCGTGATACGCCATGGGTTTGGTGCGGTCATAGAAGGGCTGATCGTTCCCAGGATCGCCGTCGGCGAAGCGGTCGGGCATGATCAGATAGATGACGTCGTCGCGAGAAAAACCTTCGAAGTGGCCGCGGAAGTCCGCACGAGCCAGCAGCGGCAGCGGGACCGTCGCCGATCCTGCAGAAGTGGTCAGGTGCAAGTTCACGGTTCCTGTCGGCAGATCGGAACTGAGTTGCAGATGGACGAAAAGATAATGTCCGTTGGCAGAAGCTTCCGTGCCGAGCGAAGTCAGACCCTTGGTCGGGCTTTCCACTCGGGCACCGCTCAGATTTTCACCCGTGAGCAGCAACGTGAGCGCCGGAGTGTAGTCGACCCACCAGTTGGGCGGCTCAATCTTGCGAACTACAGGGCCTTGCTCCGCCGGGGCATTCGACTGCGGCCATGCCGGCAGCGTGAACAGGCAGGCCAGGATTAGCGAGAGCGCAATGGTGCGTTTGTTTTTCATGGCAGTTTCCGGAGACGCGCTTGCGGCAGACCTTCTGAGCAACGTGGAGCAAACCAATCGAGAAGGGAAACTCGAGAGCGTGTCTTGCTACCCGGCTCAAGCGGAGACGCTTGAGAACTGTTCTCAAGCGTCTCCATGAGCCGTAGGTTAGAAGGTTATACGCACGGCGAGTTCGAGTTCCCGATTGGTGGGCGATAGCCGAGGCGACTGTAGCAGCCCGAAGTTGCCGTCGGTGTATTTGTTGTCGGGGATCTGGAACTGAGGCGTGTTGGTCAGGTTGTATACCTGGGCACGAAACTCCGTCCTCACTCGTTCCGCGACGGTGATGCTTTTCACAAGCGCGGCGTCCCAGTAGTGAGTGCCCGGTCCAGGAAAGAAGTTGCGAGGCAGATCGCCGACCAGCCCAGCGGGAGCAGTGAACGCACCGGCCGGACAGTTGATCCAGACAGAATCCGAAACGTTGGTTTTGCATCCGCCGTGATAATCCGGGCGGCCGTTCGGGCTGTTCGGCGCGCCTTGGATGTCCATCGGCGTGCCCGTGGCCAACACAACCACGTTGTTAAACTGCCAGCCGCCAAGCACGTAGTCTAGCCCCTTCGACATGTTGCGACCGAGAGTTTTTCCTCGTCCAAAGGGCAGGTCATAGACTGCGCTGGCGGCAAACAGTTGTCGCTGATCGTTATCCGAGTTGCCGTACTGATAGCCCAACAGTGGCGTACCGTTACTGCCGACAACGACGCCGTTGGGGGCAGAGCTGAGTGCGTCGGCGGAGTTATCCAGCGTGTGCGACCAGGTGTAGGCTGCGGTGAGCAGGAGTCCGTTCATCTTGCGAGTTAGTTTCGCCTGGAGACCGTTGTAGTTTCCGCTGCCGATCATTTCGTAGGCATTGATGGCGCCCACGCCGTTCGGATTGGGACTGCAACCGAGATTTGCGGGGGGACACACCGGGAACCATTGCTGCGCGGGAGGCTGGCTACCAATCCCAGTGCCTAGAACGTTCTCGTTGGCGTTGAACGGGGTTGAAACATTCCCCATCTTCGTCCCAACGTATTCCAGGTTCAGCGATGTCTTGCTGTCCAAAGCCTGCTCGATCTGGAGGTTCCATTGGTGGATGTGCGAGTTCGGGCTGTTCTTGGGGTAGTAAACCACGTTATCGGTGTTGTTCAAGGCCGTCGGGCTGATGCCGACCTTAGGTGGCAGGGCTCCGGTGGCCTGGGTCGGATCGGTGCTCCCGGGTGTTCCCGCACCCGCAAAGGTGAAGCGATTGCCAGTCCCGCAGGTCGCCGCCGTCGGGCAGGCATAGAAGGTCTGGGTGCCGTTCCAGTCGGGGTTCTCCGAGAGTTCGTTGGCTACGCCGCCGCGATCCAGGTAATAGAACAGGCCGTAGCCGCCGCGGAGCACGGTTTTACCAGTCCCAAACATATCGAAGGCGAACCCGACACGCGGACCGAAATTCTTCTTCGGCGTGTCGATCAACGAGGGGTTCCATCCGCGGGCTCCAGCTTCAACCAGTTCCCCGGTAGCGGGATTGAAGTTGGACTGATGGTTGTTTGCCTCGCTCGGCCACGTGTAGAGGTCATAACGCAGGCCAAGGTTCAGGGTCAATTTGCGGTTGACGCGGAAGTCGTCCTGTCCAAAGAAGCCGTTCTCCCAGCTCCGTGTCTGATAGTACCCAGAGAATCCGCCAACTGAATACGCGCCCATGAAACCGGCAAGAACCTCAGAGGTCTCGTAGCCAGTAAAGGTCCCATGGCCCGAGGTTGGCGCAGGATATGCGCCGAAGTTTCCGTCGTCGATCCAGAAGTAGCCTTTGGCATTGTTACCCTGGTCCCAATTCACGTCGCGATGAATAATGCTGGCGCCAAACTTGAAGGTGTGCCGTCCTTTGGTCCAGCTCACCGCGTCGGAGAACTGCTGGGTGGGCTCGATAATGAGATATGGGCCGCCGTCGCCCACGTAGCTGAGGTTTCCGTACCAGCCGCCGATGATCGGCATGCCGCCCAGCAACGGTGATGTATTGGCATTGGCGATTCCCATGTTCTGTGCCAGCGGCACCGTACTGTCAGGCTGCTGGTAGCCGAGGAGATCCCGAATATAGCCGTAGTGGAATTCGTTGATCACGGTGTTGCTAACAATGTGGGTATATCCAACGGCGACCTGGCGAGGATGGGCCGGGTTGGTCCCGTTGCCGGAAGGCAGGAAGTGAGTCGCATCCTGCAGGAAGGGGACGTTGTTCAGAAAATCCTGGCCGAGGCTGTAGCGAGCGAAGATGGTGTCCCTGGAGGTGGCAACGAAATCAACGCGCGCATCATAGTCGTCCATGTGGGTGATGTTCTGTTGCGCCCGCGAGAAATTCGTAGAGTTCGTCGCGATGTTGGCGCCGCTGACATTGGGGTTTGGAAACGCATTCAAATAGTTCATGCCGGCGGTGACCTGGTTGGCCGTCGGAATAATGTTGATGTTTGGGCCTGGGGCGTCAGCGCCGGTGTTCCAACCGAAGGGCAGACACGTCTGAGGATCGAAGACGTATCCGTTTCCAGCAGAAAGGAAGGCGTTGGGCTGAGCGGTCATAGCGGCGGAGCAGCCAGGCAGGTCGGACGAGGGCAGGGTAGTAGCGGTCCCCGTACCCGGCGCGAGCAGTTCGGTGAAATTGCCCTGGCGCATCAGAGCCGTGGGAACACGGGTATTGACAACACCTGCCGGCACATTCTGACGCCATCCCTGGTAATCAACGAATCCGAACAGCTTGCCCTTCCAGATTGGACCACCCAGCGATCCACCAAACTGATTGCGGCTGAGTTCGGGAGTCGTCGGTATGCTGTAAACATCCGCGGCGGCGATCTTGGAACGGTTAAACCAATAAGCCGCGCCGTGAATGCTGTTGGTTCCGGACTTGGTGGCAACCTGGACGACGCCGCCGCCGGAGCGGCCAAACTCCGCGGGAGGCGTGCTGGTCGTGGTCTTGAACTCTGCGATATCTTCGATCGCCGGGAAGATGACCAGCGTGTTAACCATGGAATCGTTATTGTCGATGCCGTCGATGATGAAGTTATTCGACTGAGGCCGCAGACCATCTACCGCCATCGCGGCGCCGCCGGATTCGGCATTGCGCCAAGTTTCGGCATTGTTGTTCGGGGCGCTGGCATTGTTCGCGTATTGGCCGCGGCTGACGCCCGGGGTCAAAAGGGCCAGCGACGTAAAGTTGCGGCCGTTCAGAGGAAGCTCGGTAATCTGTGTTCCCTGGATCACTTCGCCCGCGCTTGAGGTCGCCGTATCGACGAGAGGAACGGAGTTGGTCACCTCCACCGTTATGGATGTGGCGCCGGTTTCCAGCTTCAGGCTGAGTTCGAGGACTTGGGAAACTTGGAGCGAGACGTCAGTGCTCGCCGTCTTAAAGCCTTCCCGCTTTACCTCGACATGGTACTTGCCCACAGGCAGCGCATTGATGACATAGTCTCCCGAAGTACCCGTCGTTACGGTTACGGGGCGACCCGTTCCGGTGTCGGTCACCGTAACGGTCGCGTTCGGTATGACGGCTCCGCTCGGATCTGTGATCGTTCCAATAAGACGGGCGGTATCCGACTGAGCCAGCGCCCAGCCTGCGAGGCAAAACACAAGAATGATGACCAGAAAGGATCTACTCTTCACGTTTCCTCCAATACAGAGACTTTTGAAAGAGGTTGCTTGCAATCTACGCTGGTTGGAGAACTGCACTCTTATTGCAAAGCGGCCCGAGAAGGAGGTTTCATTAGGTTTTTGAACGGTTACAGTAGTAAAATACCGCTTTGCACCACGACGCAACCTCTGTTACATCGATGTTTATGGCTGTAACGCCCACTTTTCCTGCCGGTCCAGATCAGTTCTACCAACAAATAGATGACATTATTAAAAGCCATAGCCTGCGTGGCTGCGAATCGCTCTGTAGATTGCTTCAGTACCTCGCGAAACAATCGCTCGATCATCCTCACTCACCGCTGAAGGAGTATCAGATTGCCACCGAAGTGTTCGGGCGGCCAGCGGACTTTGATCCCCAGTCAGATTCGACTGTGCGCGTGCAAGCCAGCCGCCTCCGGGCAAAGCTGGCGGAGTACTACGCGGGGGAGGGTGCGGGCGATCCCCTCGTGGTCAAAATTCCGAAAGGAAGTTATCACCTGGTTTTCGAGCCGAGACTGGTCGAGTCGCCTTCACAGCCCCAGGCACTACCTTCGTCCGAGCCTGTGCCCCGCAGCGTTGTGATCGAAAGAGTTCCAGCGCGTATGCGGACTGCGATGATCTTGCTCTTGGCGTGTCTCGCCATTTCGTTGCTGGTGGTGGGGATCCTGCTGTGGAGTCGCAAATTGCCCCAGCCTGCGACAGCGGCACCGAGCCCATCGCGGGCCACGGGCAGCCCTCTCGCCGTCTTTTGGGAACCCTTTACCTCCGGAGTTGAAGAGCCTTGGGTCATCTTCAGCAACGCAGCCTTCGTGGGACGGCCAGAGACTGGCATGCGTTACTACACCAAACGGGATGCAAAGAGCACCGTCTACGATCACTACACGGGCGTGGGAGAAGTGTTGGCGATCCATGCGCTCGACGATGCATTCAGCACACTGGGAAGGCGGATCCTGGTGAAGCGTGGCAGCTTGTTCACGCTCGACGACGTGAAGAATTACAACCTGATCTTTGTCGGCTCTCCATCGGAGAATCTTTCGTTACGCGACATTCCGGGCACACAAGAATTTGTTTTTCAGAGGGTGCAATCAGGCCCGCGTCAAGGCGATCTTTCGATCGTCAGCAAGGATCCGAACCCAGGCGAGGCCAGCACCTACCTCGCTAGTCCCTCCAATGCTCCATTGACCGAAGACTATGGGGTAATCGGTCTGGTGCCAGCACTGGACTCGAGTCACTACGTGATGATTCTGGCAGGATCGACTACGTTTGGGACGCAAGGCGTCGTGGAGTTTGTTTGCCGCCAGGAATCAGTAGAAAAACTGCTGCGTGAGATCCTTGGCTCTAGCCCAGGGCCGATCAGGCCCTTCGAGGCGCTTGTCCGAGTGAAGATCGCTCGCGGTGTACCGGTCGAAACCGAACTTGTCAGCGTGCGGGTGCGGTAAGTTGTTGTGGCGAGAGTTAGACCGGCGTTATGAAGACCATCGAAGCATTATCGAAACTGACGGTGGCCCCTTCGTCGTTGAGTTGGCGTTCTATGCCGACTTCCACTAAGACTTCTTGGTACTAATCCAGTCAACTCCCTCGAACTCCAGCGCGGTTCGAATCGGGGTTCTCGCTTCCGCAGAGAGTTTTGATCGCATGCGGTGGGCTCTGCTAGAGCATCTGTGAATGCCTTTTCTCCCTGCTCCGAATAAACGTGCTGGAGCGATTCGATCTTGTGCAGAGTCTCTCGTCGGAGTCGGTGAACATCTGCCGCTCCATCTCAATCACCCCAAAGCCATCAATAAAACTAAACGAATTTGACGCGCTCAGACGCGGTAGGGGCCGGAGCAATGGCGTCAGCCGTCTCTGTTGAAATTTCCAGAGTGAAGTTAGTTGATATAGCGCAAGGAGCATCCTTAATGATGCTGTCGGTAGCAAGTTAAAATG
>PMUM01000430.1 GCA_003166855.1 Acidobacteriaceae bacterium
AGTTGGAAGTAGTCGAGGGAATGCAGTTTGATCGCGGATATCTGTCTCCTTACTTCGTTACGGATCCGGAGCGGATGGAAGTTGCGATCGAGAACGCGTACATCCTGATCAACGAAAAGAAGATCAGCTCGATGAAGGATCTGCTCCCGCTGCTCGAGCAGATTGCCAAGTCCGGCTAGCCGTTGCTTATCATAGCGGAAGACTTGGATGGCGAAGCGCTTGCCACCCTCGTCGTCAACAAGCTGCGTGGCACGCTGCAAGTCGCGGCCGTGAAGGCTCCTGGCTTCGGCGATCGTCGTAAGGCGATGCTGCAGGATATCGCGATCCTGACCGGCGGCAAGGCCATCACGGAAGATCTGGGCATCAAGCTCGAGAACGTGCAGATCGCGGACCTTGGCCAGGCCAAGAAGATCACCATCGACAAGGACAACACGACGGTGGTCGAAGGCAAGGGCAAGCACAGCGAGATCGAAGGCCGCGTAAAAGAAATTCGCAGCCAGGTCGAGAAGACCACCAGCGACTACGACCGCGAGAAGTTGCAGGAGCGGTTGGCGAAGCTGGTCGGTGGCGTAGCCGTTATCAAAGTCGGCGCCGCAACCGAAACCGAAATGAAGGAAAAGAAAGCCCGTGTGGAAGACGCGATGCATGCCACCCGCGCAGCCGTGGAAGAAGGCATTGTCCCCGGCGGCGGAGTGGCTCTGGCCCGTTGCGCCGCAGCGCTCGACAAGGTGAAGGCCGAAGGCGATGAGCAGATTGGCATTAACATCGTCAAGCGCGCCATCACCGAGCCCCTGCGCCAGATCGTCGAGAACGCCGGCGAAGAAGGTGCAGTCATCCTGGGCAAGGTGCTCGAATCCAAGGAGACCAATTTCGGATTCAACGCCTTCACCAACGAGTACGAGGACCTGGTTAAGGCTGGCGTGCTCGATCCGACAAAGGTCGTGCGCACTGCCCTGCAGAACGCCGGCTCCATCGCCAGCTTGATGCTGACGACCGAAGCCCTGGTCGCGGAGATTCCTGAAAAGAAGGAAGCTCCCGCCGGCGGCGGACACGGCGGTGGCGGCGGTATGGGAGACATGTACTAAACAGCTTCGAGCTTTGAGCTCTGAGCTACGAGGAAACAAAGGCCCCGCTCTCGCGAGCGGGGCTTTTGCTTGCATAAGGACTGACACGTCCCCCTACGCCGAGCGAAGCGGGCGTGTCACCTCTTGCGTCTCGCGGAGAATTCAGAACTTTGGCGGAAAAGAAAAACGGCCCCAAAGCTGAGGCCGTCTCAGGTGCTTAGCACCCCGTCAAGGTCAACTGCATTATCGCCGGTCTTCCGCTCGCAATCAAGAAACTTTAGGGTCATAAGAACCGCGCCCCCGCCTGCGCGGTTTCATGCTGAACTCCTCCGGATACCTCCCGAGGAATGGACCTGACAGGATTCGAACCCGCACCTGCGACCTTGACGGGGTGCTGTGCTTCCGCTACACCACAGGCCCACAGTTCGGCCTAAGCGGAATCTAATGCAGCTTGCACGCGGATTCGCCGCGGTAAGGCTCGCTGATTCCCGAATCAGGAGTCGCCCCAAAGCCACACTTAAAACCTGGTCGAAGAGAGGATTCTTCTTGATGTCAGCAGAAGTGGGCGCGAAACTCTGATTGTAAGGTGCGAACCTGGTCATTCGACTAGGCTGAGTTTAGGGCGGCCGACGAGGCCGCCCTTTCTATTTGTCGGTGGGAACGTCCCGTCTGTCCCCGGATTTCCCTCCCGGATTTCCCTGCGCGACTTGCTGGTAAAATCCCTTATCTATGGAGCACACGAAGCCTTGTGTCGCGTGCAAGCAACAAATACCCTCTGGGTCGTCCCTGTGCTCCGTATGCAAGAGCTACCAGCGTTCGTGGAAGAACCACGTGCAATACTTCGCTGGAATCGCTACTCTGCTTGCGCTCACTATTTCAGCTTTGTTCTGGGTCGTCGAGAAAGGCCGCAGCGCATTCTTCTCGCACGAAAACGTGGTGCTTGTAGCTTGCAACACTTTGGACACAGGCGCAGTGATCGTAAACCGTGGCGACAAAGAGGTGTTCATTTCACACCTAATGCTCTCGATGGCTGGTCGTGACAACCGCCCCTGGGTTGCCCCGGTTCTCACGATAGATGAGAGATTAGAGCCGGGACAATTTCTGAGACGCGCCTTTCCGACTGCAAGAGTTAATTCCGGCACTTTTGTCAAGGGACTCTCCGCTGATGACTTTGAGAAGCTGATGATCAAGGCGTCCACGGGCGATCCCTGCACTGAGGCCGCGTTCTTCAGCAACTCCGACGGGATGTTGGCAAACGTAATGCAAACCACAGCGGGCACTCTGAATACATTTCCAGTCACTGGTTACCTGGAGTACTGGGGACAAGGTGACTCCTACACACGCATCCCTGTGACGGGCATGGGATTTATTCGGCAGGCCGTTGCACCGTGTCCACTTACAAAAGGGCAGGACGGCAAGACGAAAGATCGCTGATCACCACGGTCCTCGGCGGTTTCTGGCTCCCTGGATCTGAGGTCGTTCACCTTCTGCTCGATTACCTGTTTCGCTCGGCAATCATGCCCTTCGCTCTGGCGTCGAGCACTTGGCAGACTTTCCTAGCTCGACCCAACATGGGGATCTCATCACGTCCCGGACCCAGCTGGATGAACCTCTCTCCAGGCTGCGGGTGGCGAACGAGCAGACCTCCGAAATCCTTCCAGCCCGAGATTTGAAGGTTACCGTTGAGAGCGCGCCGCAGGATGGCGGAAAGCATGTCGGTGAGTTGGAGGCCGAGCGAGGCGCACGAGTCTTGAAACGTCAACTGTTCGGTTAGCAGCCGTTTTGCATTGATGCCTACAGACTCATTCGAGCTTGTCGGCTTTCCGTGGACTGAATTCAACCACCGGATGTGCCGCAGGGTCTCCGGATCGGCCGTCGCTTTCGTGATGCCGTATCGGGCGTCGAAATGCGAATAGTCCTCTTCGATGATGGAGATCAGCGGCTCTCTCGCGAAGGCACTTTCACTTAATGGAAGGATCAGCGTGCTCCACGTATCCTCCATCTGGGTGGTCGTTCGATCCTTGCGATCTATGACCCAAGCGATATCGCCCAGCTCATGAGGCTGGCGTTGGGCGAAGTAGAGCGTTAGTTCGCGAATCGCTCTGATGATCAGTTCCCACGTGGCAAACGCTTGGAGAAATAGCTGATTCGGCGTCGCACGAAGCGCTTCGCCGAGTTGATGCATGTGGGGAATAGGACCGGGGTGATGTTCACGGGTGATGTTTGCCGTCACGCCGTCTGCCTGGCGGTTCTTGAAATCCTCGACCACGGGATCCGGATGGGTGTTG
Organism: Acidobacteriaceae bacterium; assembly: GCA_003166855.1. Taxonomy (GTDB): domain Bacteria; phylum Acidobacteriota; class Terriglobia; order Terriglobales; family Acidobacteriaceae; genus Sulfotelmatobacter. The sequence goes on from PMUM01000430.1 coordinate 3,353, forward strand.
GCATCTAGCGCGACAAACTGGACGAGCGTGTCGTATCTCAGGAGGAGATCGATGACTTGGGCAGCCTGCGATTCATCCAAGCTTGTGCCCTTAATCTCGACGCTCTGGTTCGGCCAGGTATCTCGAAGGCGCAGGAATTCGTAGAAAAGGTCCTTCTCGATTGCGGTTGGAATGATCAGGGCGAGGACGAGCGAGAACGAGGAGCGTGGCGGGTTCGGCGGTACAAAGTTTCCGGCTTCATCGATGTAAATTCGCATCTGCAGTCGGAGGCCAGTCCGAGAATCTTGTCATCGTGTCATCGATTATAGGTCAGCTCGGTGTCTCGGATCCGGCGAGGCCTCGTCCTGGTGGATGTCGATGGCGATCTCGATCCACTGTAGGCGGATGGCTAGGGCGATGAGGGCTTCGTTGGTTGTGGTGGTGTAGCGTTCGCGCATGTTGGCGAGGGCGCTGGTGACGCATCGGAGCTTGACACCGAGATGGGCGGCGGCTTGGCGCTGCGTGAGTCCTTCGGCGAGCAGGGTGAGAATTCCGCGCTGGCGCTCGGAAGGATTGCGCGGCGACTGGTAGATGACGAATAAATCCGGGGACAGCAGAAAGGAGGTTCTCTGATTCTCCCAAGTCCTTGTGGCGAGGTCGCGCAGGTTCCGGTGTCCCCTACGGGACACGGTTGTTTCTTGGGTTGCGCGTTCCAGCCAGTGGAACTGGCGGGCTATCTTCATTGGTCCCTCCGGGACCTTTTCGGTTGCGGGCGCATGGCCGCCGACACGAGGGACCTGAGGCGTGTGCGTGGGGTCACGTTGAGATGTGATCGGGAGCATCGACGGGCCGCGTGATTTTCTGAGAGTTTAATTTAGCCACTTGTGTGGCTTGGCCTCCACGGACCTAGGGTCCGCGGGGGTTTTGTTTTGGGCGGCGAGATCTCAAAACTCCGACCCGGAACATGATCTTTGACAATCCGGTTGGCGGGAAACGGCCCTGCTCTTCGTTTTCACGACGAGGGGCGGGGTGGGCGGAGCTTGTTTGAAATATGGCGGGACAAATTCTTAATGAAGGGAATCTTCGGTGGTTGGGATCGGGGAGAAATGGTGACGTATGGGAGTGAAGTCGGTTCGGCACGGGAATCAGGAAGTGGTTGGGGAAGTCAGAATCCCCACCCTCTTTCGCAACGGGCGCGAAAGAAGGATGGGGCATCCCAAACCGCGAACACGGGTGGCGATGACACGGAAGCAGCGCGGGGAGATGGCGGAGGCGGCGTTTCTGGCGAGGGCGGCGGCGTTGGGGCTGCTGGTATCAAAGCCCTAGGGCGAGAGTTCGCGGTACGACCTGATTGTGGACAACGGGAGGAGGCTGCTGCGGGTGCAAGTCAAGTCTTCGCATCGGGCCGGGAAAGATGGGGCGTATACGTTTCATGCGTACGGACACGCGATGCGGCCGTACGACGCGAGTGAGATCGATTTGCTGGCGGCGTATGTGGTCCCAGCGGATGCGTGGTACTTGTTTCCGGTGGAGGAGTTCCGGAAATACAAAGCCATGAGCTTGTTTCCTGGCAGCCGGAGGAGGTTGTCGAAGCTTGAGAAGTTTCGGGAGAACTGGGGGATTGTGAGATAGCTGGGAGCTATCAGCGAAGATGAGCCCCGCTGCGAGGCGGGGCTTTGTTATGTGAGCAAAGATAGGGGGACGTCCCGTCTGTCCCGATTCAGGTGTCCCTCCGGGACACGGTTGATTTTTGTTTCGAGGCTACCCGCCAGTGGAACTGGCGGGCTATTGTCATCGGTCCCTCCGGGACCTGCGAATGTCGGCGCCTCTTCTGCCCGGTCCCGGAGGGTCCTCTGAAAATAGCCCGGCGTTTGCAACGCCGGGTGGTCCGCACCCGCCTGGAACCGCGTCCCCGAGGGACGCCTGAGCCTACCCCCACACGTGTCGGGGATCGTATTCCACGCCGTGTCTTTTCAAGAACGCGATGAACTCTTCCTCGAAACTTCGTTTGCGGTGATGTTCGGGTTGTGCCTGGATGTAGGCGATGGTGTGTCCCTTTTTCGAGATGCTCAGGGTGAATGCGCCATATCCTTCCTGCCAGGCGAAGTCTTTGGCGTGGGTTTCATTCATCCATCGCGACGATGCGCCTTTGACCAACTGCACAGCTTTGGCGAGCGCGATGGTTGCAGGGAGCGACAGAAGAATATGCACGTGGTTCTCGGTGCCGCCGACAATGAGAGCTTTGAATCCGTTCTTGCGGGCGATGCCTCCGAGGAAGTGCCACAGGTCCATCTGACATTCGGGACGGATCAGCGGGCGGCAGTTTTTTGTGGAGAAGACGCAGTGGACGAGTTCGCAGACGTAAGTGTGTGACATGGGAGTTGATGCGCGGGACGCGCCGTTTCCCAGCGTAACGCGTCAACGTGGATGGCGAGAACCGAGGCCGCAAATAAAGGGTGAGTGGCGTTTCAAAATGGGCCTTGCGTTATCGGGTTCAGGTGTCCCTCCGGGACACGGTTGAGCTTGCGATCGCACCTTCCCGCCAGTGGAACTGGCGGGCTACTGTCATTGGTCCCTCCGGGACCTGGCCCGCGTCAGGGCGTCGCTTTCGGGGCCTTGGGGCATCTTCGCACTGGGGTACGCGGAACATTCTCCTGTTCCCTTCCGTACCTCCTGTTGCCCCACCATCTTTTTCGAAAGCGAGATCTCATGAAACAACGGCTGGCTCTGTCTCCGATCCTGTTGCTCCTGGCAATTCCTCTCTTATTCCTCGGCAACGCGGGGGCACAGAACGCGCCTGCACAAAGTGTTCCGGCGCTCGACAAGATTCAGAATCAGGAGGAACTGGACCGCGCCGGCGCTGCGCTCGATGCGGCGCTGTTTGATTCCTACAACCACTGCGATCTCGAGAAGTTTGCTTCGTTCATGGACGAGAACGTCGAGTTTTATCACGATCAGGGCGGCGTCACTCTAGGCAGAGCGGCCTTGACCGAGAGCGTCAAGAAGAACATCTGTGGCAAGGTCACGCGCCAGCTCGTTCCCGGATCGCTGAAGGTCTACCACATGGAGGGTTACGGCTTTGTCGAGATGGGGGTGCATCGATTCCATCATCCCGGGCACGACGACACCGAAGGAGTGGGTGAAGGGCAGTTCGTTCATCTTTGGCAGTACAAAGATGGAGCGTGGAAGGTGACGCGCGTGATCAGCTACGACCATCACGCGGCTGGGAAATAAAACGTTGGTATCCGGATACTCGAAGCGCTGGCTGCACGCACATCTAAGTCAAAATCCCCACCCTGTCCCTGCAAACTACGCTGGGACAAGGGTGGGCACCATCGGATGTTGGAGCGGGATGAGGTTGCATCCCGCACAACACCGTCCTGCTAACTTCCAGACACCAGGCAGAAGCCTACCTGGGCGCTGTTGAAGTTGTGACCGCCGGGTCCGCTACCGACGATGGTGTTGTCCCAGACATCGACCTCGACGACATAGCCGCAAGTGCTCATGCCGGTGGTATCGAGTTGCCAGATGTCTCCGGGCGGCGGAGCAGTTTGCGAGGTTGACGGAGTCGCTGTCGTTGGTTCGTTCGGCGACATCGACGCGGGCAACGTTGCCATGCCGAAGATGCCGAAGTGCAGGTCCTGCGCCACGAAGTGACCGTTGATGACGGTTCCCGGGGTGAACTGCTTGCAGTCTCCGGCGCTGTCGATGTGGATGGCCACCGTGGGCGCTGTGTTGTCGAGTTGAATGAGGTACTTCGTCGTCGACGCGAGCACGGTGTCGCTTCCATCCGCCAGTTCCAGCCAGACGAACCACTGGTCGTCGCCCGAGGAATACCAGTAGGCGAGGACGTCGTCGATGTTCTGACTGCTGTCGAGGTAGGAGAAGAAGCCGCTGCCATCGGGAGTGCGCGGGGTGGGCGTGCCGAACAGGTCGGTGGTGACGATCGGGTCGGTTAACGCGACGGGCAGAGGCGATCCGACTTTCTGCACCCAGACGCGGTAGCGGTTGCCCACGGAGGGCAATCCCTGAATCACGATCTGGCCGCCGAAGGGACATTGCCGGCTGCTGATCCACGGATCGGCGTTGGTGCCGGTCAGGGCGAACACGGCGAACGGGTTGGTCATTCCGGTGAATACGGTGTCGATTTGATCGACGCCGATTCCGCCGATGATGGCGATGTTGGGAGTGCCGGGGACGAACGTAGGGCCGGCCGGGAGCTGCACTAATGCGTCGGACTGGTTGCCCCAAACTGGAACGTAGTTGGGATCGGTGGTTGAGGGCGGAGTCTGCCACGATAATATGGCGCGCACCTTTACGATCTGCGGCCCGCTGCTGCAGGGCTGCTGGTGGCTGGCGACATCGACCGGCAGAACGACGGCGTACTCGAGACCACCGGCAGGGACGCCAGCGATGTCATGAACGTTCTGCGTGACCGTGCCGGCGTATTCGTAGCCCGAGCCCCAGTCGACCCAGAAGGCGACGTATTCCTCGCTGCCCGCGGTGCAGAGGCCACCGTTGAATCCGTAAGGGAGTTTGACTTTGACAACGCCGACGAGCGTGTCGCGATTGATGTCGAGGCCGACACAATCCAGTTCCTCGTAGGTGGTATCACCGCTGGTCGCGAGAATCGCGGCGATGACGTCTGCGAGATTCACGTCGATTGGGATGAACGAGGCCTTCTTCGCCTTCTTCGCCTTCTTCGTCGACGGGGCGGAAAAAGCGACCGCCGAGGCGGCGACCGCAGTGAGATTCTGACTGCTCTTCTGAATCTCGGGATAGAGATAGCGCGCGGGCGTGACCGGTTTGCCTTTGTACGACTGTGCGATCTCGGCGGCGCTCAGGGCTTTCTTGGGAGCGGCCGGGATCTCCTGCTGCAGATTGACGGCGTTCTTGAAGTTGGCCGGCAGCTGAACTTTGGCTTTCTCCAGCAATCCCGAGAGGATGATGAATTCAAATGCCGGAATCTGGATGGTGACGTTGACGACGTTGCCAAAGACCGGAGTGAAATCCGGAGTGTTGGCAGGGGGCACGAAGTTCCAGGAGAGGATGGCGCGCACCTGCGGGAGGTTCTCGAAGAAGCAGAAGTCCTCGGCCACGGAAATGGGCTGGGCCATGCTGTATTCGAGCGGCTTGGGACCGGCGATGTCGTGGGCGTTGTAACCGGTGACACCCTGGTCTTGCCAGGTGGCTCCACCGTCGAAGGAGAGATAGAAGCGCACGTATTCCTGCGAGCCGGGTGTGCATAGGTCCCCGCCGTAGCCGGAGTCTTGCTTGATGGAGACGACCGCTTCGAGACGGCTGAGTGCGTCAGAAAATCCGACACAGCCGATCTCTTCGAACGAGGTGTCGCCGCTGATGGAGAGGACAGGTTCGAATTCGCTTTCCGTCAGGTTGCCGAAATAGTTGGGGTTCGCGAGCAGCAACATGTGAAAGTTGCCTCGCGCCTGCTCCGGAGGGAGCTTGGCGAGGGGAATGGGGTTCTTCTTGGTGGGCATAGTTTCTCCTTGATTGACTTGGGCGTCCGCAGTGCGCACATCGTCAGAGTGATTGTGTTTCGATTTGAGGGGAGTGCCCCGCTAAGAGGCTGGTATTCGTATAGTGGCGGGCTGCGGGAAAGCGTTTCAGCAGATGGGACGAGTGTTTTGATTCCGAAGCGGGAGCGGAGAATGAGATCTGCCGCAGTTTCAAGTGTCCCTACGGGACACGCTTCGTTATCATAGCCGCCCCCGCCAGTAAACTGGCGGGCTATTTTCATTGGTCCCTCCGGGACCTCCGGCGCGTGGGGTGCGCGCGAGATCCCTTCGACTTCGTTTCAGGGCAGGCTATTCGCTCCGCCCGAAAAGCGGCTGCACTCAGGATGTGATGGATCAGTACTTAGGGAGTCAAAAACCCCACCCTCTCGCGAAAGGCGCGAGAAGGGTGGGGCACCCTGAATACACTTTGGTTATTGAGGCGTCACCGAAAAAGGTGGGTGGCGCATGCTATAGTGCGATTTCAACCAATGGGATCCTTTCTTTTCTTTGCGTTTTCGTGGTGGGGAATCCTGCTCAGGATTGTGGCTCTGGTCCACTTCATCCGGCGGCGACCGGATTATTTCTGGATATGGGTGATCCTGATTCACCCGATCGGGGCGTTGGTCTATATCGTGGTGGAAGTGATTCCGGATGCGGGGCTGCTGCGGGGTTCGTTTCAAGTCTTCCCGCGGCGGAGGCGGATCCAGGAGTTGGAGCGGACGATCCTCGATAATCCTTCGGCCGGAAATTACGAAGAGCTTGGGTTGCTGTACATTGACGACGGGAACTACGCGCGGGCTAAGGATTCGTACGACAAGGCGATTTCTTCGCGGACGGATCATGTCGATCCGTTCTACAGACGCGGCGTCGCGGAGATCGAACTGGTCGAGTTTGCGGCGGCGGTGCCGGACTTAGAGCGCGCCGTCAGTTCCGATCCCGATTACGACTTTCACCGGGCCAAGGGATTGCTGGCTTGGGCGTATGCTCAGACGGGACAGATTGAGAAGGCAGATGCGATGTTCCGCGAGGCGACACGGATTTCTACAATCTCCGAAACGTACTATCACTACGCGCTGTTTCTGCAGGCGCAGGGGCGCGCCGCTGAGGCCCGCGTGTGGTCGCAGAAGATTCTCGACAAGAAGCCGACCATGCCGAGATATCTGCGGCGGCGGGAGCGGCCGTGGTTCCGCAAAGCCAGCGCGCTGCTGGGACGCTTGCCGGCGCGGTCCAGCTAGCAGCGAGTCTTCCAAGGTGGGCAGAAAAATCTTTAACCACTAAGGACACTAAGGTTCAC
>PMUM01000067.1 GCA_003166855.1 Acidobacteriaceae bacterium
GTGGTGGTGATTTATTGCGTGGCCAACTTCTCGTATTTTTATGCGCTTCCATTCTCCGAGGTTTTGACTTCGAACTCCACCACCTATCGCGACGCGCTGCCGGTCGCCGCCAAGGCCGCGACCACTTTTCTCGCCAGGTATGGCGCGACGTTTATCTCGCTGGTGTTTGTGATGTCCACTCTGGGTGCGCTGAACGGGACCATTCTCTCTTCAGCCCGAGTGCCGTATGCGATGGCGCGCGACAAGCTGTTCTTTGCACCCTTTGGCCGCGTCAGTGGGGCGACTCACGTCCCAGTATTCTCGATTGTGTTGCAGGGGATCTGGGCGAGTTTGCTGGCAATCTCAGGAACCTATGATCAGCTGACCGACTGCGTAGTGTTCGCTTCGTGGATCTTTTACGCGCTGGTCACGACTTCCGTCTTCGCGCTTCGGCGGAAGATGCCCGGTGTGGAACGGCCTTACAAGACGCTGGCGTATCCATTTCTGCCGTTGGTGTTTGTGCTGGTCGCGTGTTGGCTGGTCTGGAACACGATCCACACAGGGCCGCTGGAATCCACTGTGGGCTTGGGCCTGATCGCCACCGGTCTTCCTCTCTATTTCTACTTCCGCAAGTCGCGCGGGGGAACTGCGCCGACCGCTGGCGCCAACCAGTGATTACTTCGTGCGCCGTTGCTTGCGATTCGTTTTCTTCGGGCTCGATTTTCGGGAGCTGGATTTCTTTTGCGGAGCATAGGCGATGCAATCGGCCTCAATCAACATTCCAGGCAACTGCCGCAAGTCACTTCCCACAGTCGTGCGCACTGGGTAGGGAGCAGAAAAACGGCGTGCGTACACCGCGTTGTAGCGCGCAAACAGGGCAGTGTCACTGAGATGCACGGTCACCTTGACGACGTCCGCGAGGGTGGCATGATCGGCGGCGAGAACAGACTCCATATTGCTGATGACTTGTTCGGTCTGCGCTTCAATCGTGTCGCCCGACAGCTTGCCGGTTCTGGAATCGACCGGACCGGTTCCGGTCACGAAGATGAAGTCTCCAGCGCGCCAGCCCTGTGAGTACGCCCCCTGCGGCGCCGCTCCGCGCTCAGTCTGAATCACGTATTTCGCCATGGTGCCTCCCGGTCCTTCCACTTCCTATTTCACCCCGCGCTATCAAACTCTATGTCCGCAGTCCTCGCGCGCGCACCCGCCACACCACTTCGACCCGTTCACTCCGGAACCCGATGATCTCGTCGTTGAGATTGGCGCAGGTACAAGCGTGGTAGGGGTAGAAGCGGATCTTTTCTCCGAGTTTCACGTCGTCGTCGGCGCGCGCCATCCCGTGTTCTTCGTTGAGCCGCTGTACAAAGATTCGCCGGTCGACGGCCCGCGCGATGGCAGCGGGAACAGCGCGGCCGGTGCCGACTCCGCCAGTATCCCCGCTGAAAGTCTTCGTGCCGCCGTCGATGGTGAGACGGTCGCTTCCGTTCGTGCTCGCCACCGTGCACAGAACCGATAGCGCCAATTGGTCTTCGCTGGCAATGCCACTGTCCAGTTGCATCAGGTCGTTGAAAACATAGTTGCCGGCGCGCACTTCCGTGACTCCGAGAACTTCCGCGACCCACTTGCCGGTGGGTGTGCTGCCGGCTGTGATCTCGCCGACCTCGATGCCGCCAGCTCTCAGCCGGTTCGCAACTTCCACCAGTAATTGCCCTTCGGCGTGCCCAGCATCTTTCGGGTTGGGTGCTCCGGGAAAACTGCCGGAGCGGTAGGTGGTGAGGCCTGCGAAGTGCAGTCCCGGCAGCGATTTTATTTTGGCTGCCAGGCGCTCGATCGCAGCCTGGTCGTCGGAGGGAATTCCGCCTCGGTGGAGCCCGCTGTCGATATCCACGTGTACGCGGATTGTTGCGCCCGCCTCGGAGGCGGCCTTCGACAATCCGCGAGCGGCTTCCTCCGAATCGCAGTTCACCGTCAGGCTTCGGACTCGCGCCGCCAGCGCGGCGAGGCGCCGCCACTTCACCTCTCCGACGACTGGGTATGCAATACAGATGTCTTCAATCCCCGCTTCTGCAAAGGGTTCCGCTTCGCTCACCTTGGCGCAGACGATTCCTCGAGCCCCGGCGGTAATCTGCATGCGCGCGATTTCCGGGATCTTGTGGGTCTTAATGTGGGACCGAAACTGAACTTTGCACTTGTCCGCGTGGGCTTGCCATTCGCGGATGTTCTTCTCCAAACGGTCGAGATCGATCAGGGTTGTGGGGGTGTCCAGATCGTAGATGGAAGACCCTTGCTTTGGGTGAGATGAAGCCAACTTGGTTCTCCGCGTTCAGATTTCGGCGTTCCTAGGATACAGTCTTACGCAGGCGCCGGGGAATCCTTCGTCAGACTCACGGTGATTTTCAGTAGCGGCCTGCCGTGCCATCCGTTACCATCTCACTTCGAGGACCGCTCCACACTCACTCGTGGAATGCTTCCTCGCAGCCATCGAACCCAATGCGCACGAATCGCCAACGGTCCCTTCTCAGTGCAATCGCCTTGATCCTTGTTCTGTCTGCTCCGGGCGCCTTCGCCAAGAGCAGCACTCAAATTGTAGTGGTCCCGGTTGCCAACATGTACTCCGGACCGAGCGACCAGACCGATGTTGTGTCTCAGGCGATTTACGGGAGCAACGTGACTCTGCTGACCGCTCGCGGCGAGTGGTGCAGAATTCAAACGGCCGACCATTACAAGGGATGGGTTCCGAGCAGACATCTTCGCCTCGTGCAGAGCGGTGCCGGCTACGCGACGGTAGGCATGGTCGTTCAGGTCGAGAGTCTTTTCGCCAATCTTTATCGCGAGCCAGACGTAACCAAGCACAAGCCTGTCATCACCATCCCCTTCGAATCGCGACTGGAAGCGATGCCCGACGACGCAAGCGATAAAAAAAAGACATCCGGGAAGGGAAGCCACGAAGGTTGGTTGCAGGTTCGACTTCCTGACAAGCGCAGTGAGTGGATCCAGTCAAGCGATGTTGTCACCGACCCGAAGCCGTTGTCGATTCCCGAATCCATCGAACTGGCGAAACGCTTCATCGGCATTCCTTATCTATGGGGAGGCACGTCGAGCTTTGGCTTCGACTGCTCCGGCTTCACGCAAATGCTGGTGCGGGCTCGCGGCTTCAACATGCCGCGCGACGCCGACAAGCAAGCGGAGTGGACTGGCATGGTCGCGGTGGATCGGCAAAACCTGGAGCCCGGCGACTTGCTCTTCTTCGGCTCTTCACCCCGCAAGATCGATCACACCGGAATGTACATCGGCGACGGGCAATTCATTCAGGACACGACCAATGGGCATCCGGTTGTCCAGATCAGCCGGCTCAACGACGAACCGTGGACTCACCTTCTCGTTGCCAGCCGGAGAGTGAAGTGATCGGCATTCTTCCCGGGTGCAACGTTACCACGCTGCCCGTCGCATGGTCCCGCGGACAATCGGGAAAAGTACGTTAGACTTACCAGCCGGAATCCGCATGCCTCCAACTCTCGACGCCCTCCTGACCAGCCTCGAAGCCGCGAAAGGCCGTTTCGGGCGGGGCGCAAGCGCCCACACGCAGACTCTTCTCGAGCAACTGGCACGCCACCAGTTTCGCGATGCCAAGTCGCTGATTCGCTTTCACGAGAGTCTGTTGTTTCTGCGAGCTTTTCCGCAATCGCGGGCGGTGGTCGCGAAGATTGAACAACTGCTGGACACATTCCATAAGCGGGTCGAGAAACTCCGTGAACTCGGAGTTGACATGTCGGTGTTCGACGACTTCGATACTTCCGGCATCGCGGGCACAACCATGCAGGATGCGCTCAACTTCGACGCCGCGCGCTGGCTGGCGCGCCGCATTCCACGCAATGTTGAGATCGCGTGGGATGACTATGAGGAAGAACGCGCGATGGGATCTACCTGGCCGCGTTTCATTCCTTTGCTCTCGGAAGATGCCGACGTGGAAGCAAACATCCCTTGGCGCAGCTGGCTCGACAGTGCAAGGGGGCGTGAGCGGTATCTCGAATGGCTGATTCGCCGCTTCGAACAGTTGCCGGTCTCTAATCGCCAGCGTGCGGAACTGTACGATTCGTTGCGTATCCCACTGCGCTGGCGCCTGGAGAATCTGAAGATCTCGCGCAGTCGCAACTGGACGCAGCCGAGGCAGTTCTACTATCACGGCGCGCCGCTACTTGTCCGGAGCCAAGTGTCGCTGACGCGCGAACTCGCTCAACCGGCTCCGCGTCTGGCAAGAGTCTCGCGTCGCGAAGGCCAGTCTGTCATGGACAACATCCGGGCGGTGATGGCTGTGCGTTATCGCGAACTCTACGGCACGACGCTGGGCGATCCCAACTCCGTTGTGCGCGCCCGGCTCGGCCGCGGTGTGGTCATGTATTTCTGGAACCTGCCAGCTGACCGGCGGTTGCCGTTGCGCGCCTACGTCGCGGGATTCACTCTCAAGAACGGGGTTCCGATCAACTACATCGAAGCCATCGGTCTATGCGAATGGATCGAGGTGGGCTTCAACACGTTCTACACCTACCGGCAGGGCGAAACCGCCTGGATCTATGCGCAGGCTCTGCGTTGCCTGTGCGCGTTCACCGAAGCGACCACGATCTCGGTCTATCCGTATCAGATCGGACAGAACAATGACGAAGCACTCGACTCCGGTGCCTTCTGGTTTTACCGCAAGTTGGGCTTCCGCTCGGGCAGCAGTGATCTGGAGCAACTTGCCAGGCGGGAAGAGCAGAAGATCGCGGCGAACCCGCAATACCGCACGCCGAAGAAAACGCTGAGGCGGCTGGCGGAAGCGCATGTGTTCTATGAGGTGGGGCGCGTTGATCCCTTGTCGACCGACTCTCAGGTCCTGGCCTCCCGCGCGCCGTCCGCGCCGGGAGCATGGGACACGTTCTCGACGCGCAATCTGGGTTTGCGGGTAAACCGGCGGATGGCGCGCGAGTTCGGGGGAGATAGTCAGCGCATCTGTCGCGCGTCGGTGATCGACGTAGGCCGCGCGTTGGGCATCAACTTGTCCCGCTGGACTTCGGCGGAGCGACAGGCATTCGAGAACTGGTCACTGGTGTTGGCGCTGATTCCTGACCTGAGCCGCTGGACGCCGCAAGAGAAGAAGGACACGGCCAAGATCATCCGCGCCCAGGCGGGACCCAACGAGATGCGCTACCTCCGCCTCACGCGACATCATCTGCGGCTGCGCAAAGAACTTCTGCGGTAGGGGTCGAACCGATAACTTCGTGGTTAAGGGGGACAGCTACTCTATTTCGTGCCGCACCTTCTTAGAGAGTTTCTCCAACTTTTTCAAGTTTTCGTCGAGGTCTTTGACCAGCATCCCCTGTTGTAGTTTCTGCAGATCCGACTGAACGGAGCTACTCAAGGCGGATAATTCGTTGGCGTCGTGGTGAAGCGCCGCAAGCCGGGCTGCTCTGAGGTTGGGCGCAGGCGAGGCAGATACTTGTGAAATCTGTTCCTCGCGCTGCGCGACGCTTTGGTTGATACGCCCCTGCATACTGGTGTGTTGGCTACTGGCCGGGAGCGAAAGAATGAACAGTAGAAGAAAAGCGTAGCGGGCGGGCATGGGAACCTCCCTCAGGCAACGTCCTAATTGGACGAAATTGTACTCCCGCCTGAGGATGATAAGCATAAAGCACGGGAGATGAGGGAGGTCGACGGATTGTTGCTTGACGCTATTTAGCGAAATAGCTAAAACCGATCTGAGGTGTAGTGTGTGACGGAAAGTCCCCCGCAGTTCGGTTCAGCGTCCGAATCGATCGCGCACCCCATCCTGCTCTACGACGGTGTTTGCGGGCTGTGCAACCGGCTAGTGAAGTTCGTCTTGCGGCGGGATCCGGCGGGGATGTTTCGATTTGCCTCCCTGCAGAGTGGGTTCGCAGGGACTGTTCTCGCGCGGCATGGGGCGGATACACGGGATCTCGATACTGTTTACGTCGTCGTGAATTGCGATCTGGCCGATGAACATCTGTTGTCTCGGTCGGATGCTGTTGTGTTTATCCTCCGACACCTGGGAGCAGCCGAGCTTCGCTCGGCCCGTCCGGGTCTGAGACCCGGACCCACACAAGCAACACCAATTCCCGGATCTTTATTCTGGCGGCTGTCCGGAATCGTTTTGCAGGTGGTTCCCCGACCGCTTCGCGAATGGGGATACAGAATGGTCGCACGCAACCGATACCGCATCTTCGGGCGCTACGACACTTGCCCAATACCCACCGAAGACACTCGTTCTCGTTTCCTGGCTTAGGCCCGGCGCTCCCTGCCAGACTCGATGGCAACACCCTCGCTCACGATCAGCCCAATCAGTTCGTCCATTTGATCTTCTGTCATCGTGGGATTCATGCAGGTGAACTTGAGAGCCTGGCGGTTGTGGACCCGCGTGTGGCCAATGACTGCCAGTCCGCGATCAAAGAGACGCTGGCGGAGAGCGGCGTTGATCTGGTCCGAATCAACTGCTGCCTGAGACGGCATGTAGCGAAAGACGACCGTGCTCAGTTGCGGTTCGGACAAGAGTTCGAGCCGCGGGGTATCCCGGATGACTCGCGCTGAGTGCCGAGCGAGTTCGACGGTCCGGTCAATCATGGCGGCGAGTTTGTCGCGGCCGAGCGTTTGAAACGAAATCCATAATTTCAGAGCGTCGAAGCGGCGGGTGGTGAGCAGGGAAGTCGTCACCAGGTTGGGAATGCCTTCCTCTTCGTGAGCCTCGGGGTTGAGGTAGTCGGCGTTCAGCTTGATGGAGTCGAAGTGGCGGGAGTTGCGCAGCAGGAATGCGCTGCACGGAATCGGCTGCCAGAAGAGTTTGTGAAAGTCGATGCCGAGTGAGTCAGCGGATTCAATGCCCTTTAGCTTGACGCGATGCTGAGCGGAGAAGAGCAGAGCGCCGCCGTAAGCCGCGTCCACGTGAAGCCATGCGCCCGCCGCTTGCGCGAGGGAGGCTAGCTCCGGAATGGGATCGACCGAACCGAAGTCGGTTGTGCCCGCGGTCGCGACGATGGCCAGAGGAAGCAAACCTGCGGCGTGACTGGTCTGAAGAGACTCCTGCAGGGCTGCGGGACTCATGCGGAAGTTCTCATCCACGGCGACTCGCACCACAGCGTCGGTTCCCAGGCCCAACTGCGAGGCGGATTTCTCCACGGTGAAGTGCGCCACTTCGGAACAGAAAATACGCAGCCGGCGAGCTTCGGGGGGAAGGCCAGATTTCTGCGCCGACCAGTTCCAATGTCTCTGCAGAAACGTATCGCGCGCCAGCAGCATGGCCATATAGTTGGACTGGGAACCGCCGGTGGTGAACGTCCCGTCGGAAGTAGCGGGTAGCCCTGCCCGCGCGCACAGCCAGCGAATCATCTTCTGCTCAACGACCGTGGCGATGGGCGCTTGGTCGAAGGAATCCATGGACTGATTGAGGGCGCTGATCACGACCTCGGCCGCCAAAGCGGCTAACAACGGCGGGCAGTGCAAGTGCGCGACGGTATTGCGATGGTTGACGGCGACCGAGTTCGAGACGACCGTGCGCAAAGTCGCGGCTATTTGTTCGGAAGTGCTTGCAGCGTCCGGAAGAAAATCGGTGCGAATCAGGTCCGCCAGGGTGGCCGAGTTCTTTCCGGAATAGGGAGGCTCTGGGAGGGACGTACAGACAATCTGGGCCGCTTCGGAGACAAGCCTTTGGTACCGGTCTTTGTCTTCCTGGGTGGGAGTCAAGAACTCAGATTCGAACAAGCGCGTCTTTCCTGGTGTTGCGGCTTGGTGTTACGGCCTGGTGTTACGGCCTATGTTTTGCGCAATCCGAGAACAAGGGCAACAACGCCACCGGCGAGAAGAACTATGCCAGCGGCGGGAGGCAGTTTGTCGCTGCTTTGGGTCTCCACGCTGATTTTGGCGTCGCCGATCTTCACACCGTGATTCTCGCTGTGCGGAATCGGCACGACAAACGACAGCACTCCTAGTACGAGCAGCAAGACTCCGACGAGGGAAAGGGCTTTCATAGGGGAAGCTCCGATCAACGGATTGATTAGCTTGTGTACAGGGCCAACACCTGCGATACGCCTGTGATCCTATCATCAAGCGGCGCGCAGGGTTCAACCTTGCGCTACCGGAAACAGCGAGCCATCGGGCCTTTGCGCTATGATTGCGGGTGCTTGAGTTTGTCCATAAAACGACAACCGCAACCTTACACTACATGCTCAGGTCCAGCTTCTAAAATGTTCCGGGAAAAGGAATAGCTCACAAATGAAGACTGACAAATTGGCGAAGACCTATCAGGTGGAAAGCGGCAAACATTTTCGGCTGAAAGACTTCGATCCCGCAGATACGGGACACTGGCGGTCCAAAGAAAGTGCCACTGAGGCTTTGCAGCAGGGCATTGTCCGCAGCGCAGAACTGCAGGACAAGCTCTACGCGCAGGACAGCTGGGCTCTCCTCCTGATATTCCAGGCCATGGACGCGGCTGGGAAGGACGGCATCATCAAGCATGTGATGTCGGGGATCAATCCGCAGGGTTGCCAGGTGTTTTCGTTCAAAGCTCCCTCGGATCTCGAGCTACAGCACGATTTTCTGTGGCGGACGACGCGCGATTTGCCGGAGCGCGGGCATATCGGCATCTTCAACCGTTCCTATTATGAAGAAGTGCTGGTGGTGCGGGTTCATCCTGAAATTCTCAAGAGCCAGAAGACGCCTCCCTCGCTGGTGGGCAAGAATATTTGGGAGGAGCGTTTCGAGGACATCCGCTCCTTCGAGCGGCACATGGCGCGCAGCGGGACGGTGATCCGCAAGTTCTTCCTGAATGTTTCGAAGAAGGAGCAGAAACGCCGCTTTCTGGAGCGCCTGGACGAACCGGAGAAGAACTGGAAGTTCTCGGCCGCCGATATTCGCGAACGCAAATGCTGGGAAGATTATCAGAAGGCCTACGAAGACATGATCGCCAACACTGCGACCGAACACGCGCCGTGGTACGTCGTGGCCGCGGATAACAAATGGTTTACGCGGCTGGTCGTCTCGGCAGTGGTGGTGGAGACACTGGAGTCTCTCGACCTTGCCTACCCCAAGGTGGAAGAGGCGAAGCTAAAAGAGTTGGAAGCCGCAAAGAAAATCCTGATCTCGAAAAAGTGATTGTGCGGCTGCTCGGCGTGAGTCGCCTCGCAGTCAGCGGGCTGGTGGGAAACGCCTGCGGCTCTTTGCAGCCAGCCTTGCTTGCATTACCATAACCAAATTGTCCACTTCTTCCCCGGAGATAACCTGAACATGGGCCCATACAAATTTCGTGCGAACGTGTCGATCTTTGCTCAGTTGGTTTTCACGGTGTCATTCGCGATCGTGATTACGGTACCCGCACACTCGCAAGCCAAACCCGAACGGCAATCCAAAGCCGTGAAGCCGTCGCCCACAACGCAGACTGCGCAACCGCCGGCCGAGGCTGCGAAAGACTCCGACGCTGCCGAAGCCTCCAAGCCCGAAGAGAAAGCTTTTAAAGGGATGAAGTATCGCATGATCGGACCATTCCGCGGCGGGCGCTCGCTCACGGCAGCGGGAATTCCCGGGGATCCCACGACCTATTATTTCGGAGCGACTGGGGGTGGGGTCTGGAAGTCGACGGACGGCGCGATGACGTGGGCGCCAGTCTTTGACAAAGAGGGAACATCCGCCATCGGGAGCATCGCGGTGGCGAGTTCCAATTACAATGTGATCTACGTAGGGACCGGCGAGGCCTGTATTCGCGGCAACATCTCGCACGGCGACGGAGTCTACAAATCGCTGGACGCCGGCAAGACCTGGAAGAACGTAGGCCTGAAAGATTCGCGCGCGATTGGCAGGGTCATTATTAACCCCGCGAATCCCGACATTGCCTTTGTGGCAGCTCTCGGGCATCCTTACGGGCCCAACAGCGAGCGCGGCATTTTCCGCACGACCGATGGCGGCAAGACCTGGGAGAAGGTTCTTTACAAAGACGAGAACACTGGCGGCATCGATGTAGCGTTCGATCCGCATAATCCCAACATCTTGTTTGCGGCGTTGTGGCAGGCGCGGCGTACTTCGTGGAGTATGTCGAGTGGCGGCCCGGGCAGCGGGCTCTACCGCTCAAACGATGGCGGTAGCAGCTGGAAACGCATTGAAGAGCACGGCTTACCGAAGGGTCCGTACGGGAAAATCGGCGTAGCCGTGGCGGCAAACTCGGACCGCGTGTATGCGCTGATCGAGGCGCACAATCCGGATGGCGGCCTCTACCGCTCCGACGACGGGGGCGAGTCGTGGCAACTGGTGAACCCCGATCACAGTTTGTGGCAGCGTCCGTGGTACTACATGCACGTAATCGCCGACCCGCGCGACGAGAACGTTCTCTACATCATGAACGTTGAATCGTACAAATCGACCGACGGTGGGCATCTGTTCAATAAGATCCGCGTACCGCACGGCGATAACCATGGGCTTTGGATCGATCCGCAAAATACGCGCCGGATGATCGCTTCAAACGACGGCGGAGTTACGGTCACGTTGGATGGCGGCAAGAACTGGACGCGCCAGGACAACCAGCCCACCGCGCAGTTCTACCACGTGATCACCGACTCGGCGACGCCCTATCGCGTCTACGGACCACAGCAGGACAGCGGCACCGTTGCCATCGTCAGCCGCAGCGACGACGGCTCGATCGACCGCAGTGACTGGTACGACGTGGGTGGCGGCGAGGCTGGCTACATTGCGCCGGATCCGCGCGACCCGAATATTGTTTACGCGGCCGATTATCAGGGAAACATCACTCGCTACGACCGGCATATCGGACAGGTCAAAGCAATCACCGAGCAACCGGAGCTTTCCGACGCGTACGGGGCCGCGAACCTGGAGCATCGTTTCCAGTGGACCGCGCCGGTCATGCTGTCCCCGCACGATCCCAATACGCTCTATCACGCCGGGGAGCAGTTGTTTAAGACCACCGACGGAGGCATGCACTGGCAGGCCATTAGTCCCGACCTGACACGGAATGATAAAGGGAAACAGAAAGTCTCAGGCGGAGACATTACGCTCGACGACTCCGGCACCGAGTACTACGACACCATTTTTGCGCTGGCGGAATCGCCGCTGAAGAAAGGATTGCTGTGGGTCGGCACCGACGATGGCCTGATTCAGCTCACGCAGGATGAAGGCAAGACCTGGACCAACATCACGCCCAAAGATATGCCGGAGTGGGCTCGGATCAGCCTGATTGATGCTTCCCCGCACGATGCCGGAACCGCATACGTCGCCGTGGATCGTCACCAGTTCGATGATCTGCGTCCTTACATTTACAAGACCAGCGACTACGGCAAAAGTTGGACGAAGCTGGGGCAGGGAATTCCTGACACGGCGTTTGTGCGAGCGGTGCGGGAAGATCCGAAGAAGCGCGGGCTGCTGTACGCGGGAACGGAAACGGGAGTTTATGTTTCGTTCAACGACGGCGCGAACTGGCGTCCGCTGAAGTTGAATCTGCCGACGACGTCGGTGCACGATCTGGTGATCAAAGACAACGATCTGGTCATTGCTACCCACGGGCGGGCGTTCTGGATTCTCGATGACCTGTCTCCGCTGCGGCAGTACAGCGATGACATCGCGCAGAAAGATGCATTCCTGTATGCGCCCGGGACGGCTTACCGGATTCAGGCGGGAGCAGGCGGAGAACGGCATCCTTCCAAGAGGACCGGGCAGAATCCTCCGGCTGGCGCGGTCATTTATTACTTCTTGAAAGACGCACCGAAGGCCGACACCGAAGCGAAGATCGAGATTCTGGACGCTTCCGGCAAAGTCATTCGCAAGTATTCGAGCGCCGAGTACAACACGCTGGATGAGCCGCTCGACCCGGACGATAAGAAGCCCGAGAAGCAACTCAAACCCGAAGCCGGGTTGAACCGGTTCGTCTGGGATCTGCGCTACGAAGAAGCGCATCACGTCCCCGGCTACTACCTCTGGGAATATGGCAGCGGTGCACGGGGACCGGTCGCCGTGCCGGGTCACTACCAGGTTCGGCTGACGGTGGGAGCCCAGACTCAGACAGCCGCGTTCGATCTGAAACTGGATCCGCGGGTGCAGGTCAGCCAAGCCGATCTGGAGCAGCAATTCAACCTGCTGCTGCAGACCCGCGACGAACTGAGCCGCGTATACGACACGGTCAATCAGATTCAGGACGTTCGTTTGCAGCTGTCAGGACTCAAGCGGCGCTTGCCGGAAAATGCCAGCACAAAGACGATTGTGAACGCAGCGGATGATTTGGAGAAGAAGCTGGTCGCGGTCCGCGAAGAACTCATCAACCTGACCATCAGCGCCAATGAAGACTCGTTGGCGTATCCTCCGCAACTCGACGCGAAGTTGGCCTACCTCGCGATGGATGCGAGCACTGCCGACTCTGCGCCGACCGAGGCCGAACAAAGGCAGTTTGAGAAGCTGAAGAGACAGAGTGGAGAACTGATTGGGCGTTGGGAGAATTTGCAGCGCCGCGATCTGGCCGCATTCCAGAAGCTCACGGTGGAAGGCAGCCTATCTACCGTAGTGGTGCCGCCCCCGGGGCGCGCCACGGATGAGCCAGTCCCGGCCCACTAGTATGAGCTAAGCGAGTAGCGCCGGCGTCCCGCCGGCTGTCCCGAGGGCGTCTCGCCCTCGGAGTCGTCGGCGCTACATTCTCTCCACGAGTTACTTCTATTACTTCCGTGCCACTTCGATGGCACTGTTGTGCCTTGTTCGCGCTCAGCCCTGTTGCTATTGTGCCGATAGAGGTTGTAGTTGGTTCCTCCCCTGAGGATCAACGAGGTGTCGATCCTGATTGGGGGGTGTCTATGCGAAAGATGCATCTGTTCTATGCGGCACTTGGCTTCGCGGTGGCCCGCTGGATCTTTAAGCGGCAAGCGGTAGTCGACCCAGTCACACGGTTTCGGTCGCAAGGACTTCTGTAGAACGGTTTTCTCCGGGCTTGGGCGTGCGCCCCGTTGCGCCTCCATTTCGTTAGCGCACGCCCACTGCTTCTTTCCTGCTCCCTGAAGTAACTGTTACCAAGGTTTGCCCGTATCACCCGGTTTCTTCGATCTCTCCATACAATTAGCTCAGGACCCTCTTCGCGAGTGGTCTGAGCTGTCATGTCCTGGCTACCAAGAATGCGGATCGTCCTCGCGCTGCCCGTCCTGCTGGCGGCACTGATCCCTGCACGGCTGGCCGCCCAGGACGATCCAAATGCCGATCCGAACGACGCACCGCTGGGAGATGTTGCCCGTAGCCTGCGCAAGAAAACTCCGCCCTCCCAAACCGTGATCGATGACGACAATCTGACGAAGGTGATGGATCAGGCGGAAAGCCGCCACTCTCCGGGCTCGGCGCTCAGGTTTCTGATGGCGGGAGAAAGTAAAGGATTTCGCGTCAGCGCGCCGGATGTCACCTGCAGCCTCGCTTTCACGGCTAACGTGAAGTCCCTGCTCTCGAACCAGTATGCCCAGATGGAACTGCCTCCGGGCGAGATATCGAAGCTCGACGGACCGGCCACCATCGAAGGCGATGCCCTAATCGTTGCCGTTTATAACCGGACGGACTGGCACGTCAGCGAGGTAGCGGTGGCTCTGACTGTCATCAAGAAGAGCGTTGTTCTTGGTGGCATGTCGATCGGCGATACGGAGACTGAGGTTCGACCCGAGAAGAAGCCCGATGTGACGGTGATCTACCGGATGCGCGCGGCCGCCGCTCCGTGGGAGACGACGGTCTTCAATACTTCACTCAAAACGCAGCTCGCTGCCGACGAGGAGTGGCACTGGGCCATTGTGCAAGCGAGAGGTTATCCGCCGCAGACGTATTCAGGGCCTGCGCCCCAGACAGCCGCGGACACCATCGGTCCGGCAGCGGTCCAAGCAATATCGGATCAGTCACCTTCAGCGAAGCCTACACTATCCCCGGCAGTGGCTGAGCCGCAGAACACGCCAAAGATTTCTCCCGCGCAAAATCCGCAATAGGGATTGAAAGCCGGCCAAGCGCGACGCCTTTACTTCACATACTTTCCATTCTGCACTTCATACTCGATGCGGAAAGGCTTCTGCATTTTGCGGTCCTGCCACCCTTCCTGCGCGATCAGGTTGTTGGCCTGCGCGAGGCGTTCGGAAGGCAGGGGATGGGAGCGGAAGTATCCCTGCAAGCTTTGAATGGCGAGTTGCGTGAGTTCTTCTTCCGGACTCTGCGCGTGAACCACGTATTCGCTACGCAGTTTGCTGAAGCGTTCGAACATCGTGACCGCCCCATAGGGGGAATATCCGCCCAGCACCGCCAGACGTATGCCTTCGCGGTCGGCTTCGAGTTCCTCGTCTTTGTTGTACCCGGCTTCCCATACCTGAACCGGGATTTGCAGAATCGCGCCCACGATTCCAAGCTGCAGATTGCGGAGGCGGGCTTCGATCTGCACGCGCTCGGCGCAGTGATAGTGATCGATGTGTTCGATTTCATGTCCGATCACGGCGGCGAGTTCGTCCTCGCTGGTCATCAGATCGAGCATGCCCTCGCCCACATAGACCGGGCCTCCGGGAAGAGAGAAGGCGTTGATCATGCCGCGGTCGGGTACCAGATGAAATGAGTACGGCAGATGCCGGTGAGCGTTCGCGCTGACGGCGTTTCCCACCTGCTGCACGTAGCTGTCAAGCGCCTGTTGTTCCGGACTCAGTTTCTCGGTGGAGATGGAGTATCCCGCAGCCAGTTGTTTGCCGACGGCGATCTCGTCGGCATCGGAGAGGCGGGTGAGACGCATGGGCGCGCGGCTCAGATCGCGCTGGGCGTCGGCTGCCATGGCGACGATTGCGTTCGCAGATACTGGCGTGGGGTCGTGGCGGCGCTGGCTCAAGTAGAGGCCAGCGACCCCGACGAGCAACACAACCACGAACGCGGCAGCACGTTTCATAGGAATTGGCGGATCTTCTCGCTGTACTTGTTGTACAGGAACGAAGCTGACACCATCGCGACGCCGACGATCACGAACGTGACGTAGCGATCGCGCCAGGTCCAGGCCCCTGACCACATATCCAGAAGCAATATCTTCCCAAAACTTGCGATCAGCAGCAGGAATCCAGTCAGCCGAAAACTGCGTTCTTTGATCACGAAAGCGAAGATCATGATCGACAGCGCTTCCACTCCCCACGCGACGGTTACCATGCCGGCGCGCATCTTGATGGCGAGCATCAGCGTGAGAAGCGCGATGGGCGCAAAGAACATGAATTGCTCAGGATGCCGCATCAGCGCTCCAAACCAGTTGTCAGACAATTTGGCCCGGTAGCGGTCCCGCCACTGGAACGCGAAGGGCAGGCATGCCAGCAGAAGAGCAATGGCAGCGCCCAGAACAAAATATCTCCCCGTCCAATCCCCTCCGGTGAAATAGCTCGCGCCGAAAAGGTTGTGCATCACGCCCCGAGTGCAGACTCCAACTGTGAGAAGTAGCGACTGATGCAGGAAAAGCGGCCGATCCAGCCAAAGAGCGAGCCCGAACAGAACGAAAACCACCGCCGCCCATGCCGTGACCAGCCATTCGTTGGCAAACTGGAAGTAAAGAAGAGCGACGACGGTGCCGGTCCCCAGGTAAGCAAGCAGCATGTCGAAGTGGAACCCACGGTCATCGCGCGCCGACTGTTCGTCCAACTGGGCGTATACGAAGAACAAGATGAGGGCGATAGGCAGCACGGTGTACATCCGAGGTCCCCAGAATTCGCCAGGATTCCCGGCGGTCAGGTTAGCAAAGAAAATCCGGCCGAAGGAAGCGGCTAGCGCTACATATGCCTGGAACCGAAACTGCCGAACTTTGCGCCAGAGACCGTACTCGAAGAGAACCAGACCGAAGACGGCCCATCCCACGGCGATACTCAGCGACTCCAACTCATACCACAAGAGCAGGGAAACCAACGCCGACGCCGCCCACGAATAGATGTGATGAAACTCGCGCTGGCGGAATTGTTCCGGCATGCGGATGATCCGCGACATCGCATAAAAAATTACCGCAACAATTGCCAGAGAGAGCAGTCGGACGCTGATGCCGTGCCATTTATCCAGCAAGTAAAGGTTCACGGTGACGCTGCGAGCCATGGTCAGTGCGGCGAGCGCGTGCCCTTGCCACCCCAGGTCGTCTAGTTCAAATCGCCGATCGACGAGCGCGAGCACCAGAGCAAACACAGCCCAGATCGCTGCAAGCCATGCGTTGGGCGCTTCATGCCACGCCAGGAACGCTAGCAGAGCAGTCGCGGCAAAAGTATGCAGGTAAGCGACTGCCTGCCGGCCTTCGGAATCGGGCGTCGTTGATTTGCGGGAAAGGAAGTAGAGGCCCGCGGCCACAATCGTGATCGTGACCAGGCGCAGAGAAACGCCCGGCCAGATAGATTGCTCCAGCTCGAGGTTGAACGTGTAAGCGCGCACCAGCGCACACGCGGCCACAGCATTGGCCTGCCACCCGAGTGGGCGATAGCCAATCCGGCGCATGACCAGCGCGAGAACGACTGCGAAAACGATCCAGGAAACGGCGATCCAAGGCGCGGGCACAGCTTCGTTGAGCATCCAGACCATCAAACCAGTGCCCGCTGAACTGTACGCGATGCGACCAAAGCGCACGTGGTCCGGATTCGGCACGCGGATTCGCCGCGCGATCCAATAAACGCCCGCGACAACCGGCAATGCGGCAAACGCATGCAGAGGAATGTTGTGCCAGCGCTGAACGCCCGAAGGATCGGCAGTCACCGCGGCAAGGGTCGCCAGGACTCCCAACAGATGCGCGTGCCACGCCAGCACGGGATATCCGATCTGTTGGCCAACTTCCAGCAGCAGCACCGCGAAAGCGATTCCTGCCAGAGGCTGCCAGAGTTCGGGTACTTCGAAGTAGATGAGCGCGGTGACCAGCGCCGTCCCTGCGAAGGCGAACATCCCGCGGAAGAAACGTTGATTGTAGTCATCCTCCCGAGTAGCGGCCCATTTTGCTGTGAGATAGAAAGCTGCAGCGAGAATCGGCAACGTGATCAGGCGGTTCTGGACATGTGTGTACTGCGCGACTTCACTGTGCAGGTTGACCACTCCGACGCGATACAGAGTCAACGCGCCCAGGACGCCGTATTGCACTTGTAGGTGGATCGATCGCAGTCTTTGGCCGAGCACGGCCAGAGTCAACATCACACCGGCGAAGGCGAGAGCGGTCCAGTCGGCTGAGAATAATGCCCAAGCCGCGGCCGCAGCCGAGAAGCATCCCAGATAGGAATGAGCGCTCAACATGGGCGCGTCCGGAGGATCGGTGAAGAACTGCGGCCAGCGTTGCCCCGCGAGCAGAGTGTTCAAGTAGAAGACGGCGGCGCAGAGTGCGAACATGACTCCAGCGTCCAGCACGACATCGTCGCCGACGCGCCGTGCGACCATGAGCTGCTGAAAATCGATTCCGACCAGATGCAAGCCGACCAGCAAGCCCGCGAATAGTCCCAGCCGGCGGAACACGACTTCGCCGACCATCACACCGGCAGCGAGAAATGCTTCGGCGCCAATCAACCAGAGAATGGCCACGTTGTTGCCGGAGTAGCGGAACGGTACCGCGCCAATCATCAGAGCCGCGCCCAGAACGCTCAGAATGATGAATGCCTCGCGGCGGCGTTTGGTGATCAAAAGCTGTCCCAGGCTGAACTCGATCGCTCCGATGATCAGAAGCGCCCAGAACGCGAGCTTCGGTTGCACCGACTGGAACTTCATGGCTCCTAGCAGCAGCAACGTGTTGAGCAGCGCGGCCGCAGTGGAAATATGTTCTTCGGTCGGGGATTTCGTTTTCCGGACAATGTACGAAACGCGATAAGTGATCCAGTAGAACAAGAGGATCGCAGTACTGGCGTGGTAGTCGGGAAACGCGTGTCCCTCAGCGCCGGTGGGACCGAGCAGCCGGTATAGCCAATACAAATGATTTCCGTAACTCGACAGGATGCCGAAGACTTCAAGTTCGAACCATCCCATCTTGATGACGATGGCGACGAGTCCGATAGCAAGGATCACGCCGGCAGACAGGCTGTAGACGTCGTCATTGCTGAGCGCGACGGTGCCGTAGGCCAGCAGAAACGCGATCCCGGTCACCACCTGCGAGCGGTAGCGCAGGGTGTGCACAACCATGGCGAGAGCCACTGCAAGCATGAGGATGAGATCAGCGCTGAGAGAATCCAGCACGTGCATGGCTGCCACGTGGTTCAGCGCATAGGTGGTCCAGAACAGCAGCGACCATCCGCCACCGATCGAGGGATAGGAGAAGACGCGGTAGCGCTCGCGCTTCTCCAGAAAAACGCCACCGCCGAGAAGCGCAAAAGAGATCACGTAAGAGAGCGCGACTTTGCCCCAAGGACCGAGTTGGCCGAGTTCCTTGATTCCAAAGTACGCAACGCCCAGCACGATCAGAACGATGCCGATTTTATTCAGCCAATTCCTGCCCAGGATTTCTTCCAGCGCGAATACCGATTTCATGCGCTCCTGGGACGTCGGCTTGGGAACCGTAGCTGGCGGATGGGCCGCGGGTGATGAGGTGTGGAATGCGGCATGCTGCGGGGACGCGCTCACGCGAGCGGCTGGTGGCGGAGGTGCGATCGAAGGTGATGGCGGCACCGCCGAAGTTGTCGGCGATGCCGTAGGCGGCTGCATCCGCGATAGTGGAGGTGGAGTGGAGTCTACCGGAGCCGGAGACGGAATTGCGGGAGCCGGCACGACGGGTGCGTGTGGTCTCGTCTCAGCCGGGGCCTTGGCTGCAATCGGCGGAGCAACAACGGGAGGTGGAACGGGCCGCTGTTTTGGTTGCTCGACAATTTCAGGAACTGTCGGCTTCGACTCCTCGTTGTCTCTTGCGGCAACTAGATCGGGAAGCTTCTCAGGCGGAACGTGCGGCGTAACGCTCGCAGGAGGCACGATCGCTGGAGGGGCGCTTACCGCATCCGGAGCTTTCTGCAATACTGGCGCAGCCGGAGCCGTTACCTTGACTGGCTCGGTGTGGACCGCCGAACGAACGGACTGCGGCGTTTCGTGAACAGGCTCTGCAATCGGAGGCGCAGTTGCTATCTGGCGCCTGAGTTCCAGCAGCTCACGATGCAGGGCATCGTTCTGCTTGGTGTTCAGTTCGGCCAGATCCTGCAATTGCAAACGAAGTTTATTTTGCTTCCAGGCGCTGAGCCCGACT
Source organism: Acidobacteriaceae bacterium (assembly GCA_003166855.1). Classification (GTDB taxonomy): domain Bacteria; phylum Acidobacteriota; class Terriglobia; order Terriglobales; family Acidobacteriaceae; genus Sulfotelmatobacter. The sequence goes on from PMUM01000067.1 coordinate 19,154, forward strand.
GCGGCCAGAGCGAACACGATACTAACCGTGGGCTCGCTCAAGGCTAATACCGCGATCACTACGAGAACGAGTTCCAGCATTGGCACTCCCCCGTATGTTCGTGATTCCGTAGCCTAAATACTAGAACGCGAAGCAGGGCAGGTCTTGCATTTTCTTTCCTCCCTGCAAGCTGGGAAGTTACTAACGTTCTGATCTATTGTGACTGGATTCGTGAACCCCTTCGTGACAAGATGGGCACAACTCCAACGACAACAGGAGCTTGTGAGAGCACGTTTATGAGTCAAGGTACGGCTGTGCCTGAGGTTGAGATCGCTGGAAGCGCGCCCACCGAAGGCGCACCCGTGGGAGGCGTGGCGAGCGCTCCTCGCCCATGGCGGCGCGGCTTCTGGTCCCTGGTCATCACGCAATTTCAGGGTGCGTTTAACGAGAACGGCCTGAAGAATCTGGTGGTCTTCCTGATCCTCGGGATGGCCATGCAGAAGGCCGATCGCGACCGGCTGGTCCTGGTCGTCGGCACACTGTTTTCAGTCCCGTTCATTCTCTTCTCGATGACGGGCGGCTTTCTCGCGGACCGCTTCAGCAAGCGCACCGTCACAATCGGCACCAAATTCCTGGAGATGGCCGTCATGGTGTTGGCTATCGCGGGACTGGGCTGGCAGAACCTGAACCTTGAAATGGCGGCAGTGTTCCTGGCGAGTACGCAGGCAGCGCTCTTCGGCCCGTCGAAGTATGGACTGCTACCGGAATTGTTGCCGGAGCCGCTGCTCTCCTGGGGCAACGGTGTACTCGAACTCGGGACCTTTCTTGCGGTGATTGCGGGAGGAGTATCCGGCGCATTCCTGGCGGACTTTTTCCAATCACATCAAGGTTGGTCGGGGTTCATCTTCCTGGGACTGTCGTGCGTGGGCTTGCTTTTCAGTCTGGGAATCACCAAAGTTCCTGCGGCTAATCCCACGAAAAAGTTTCGCGCCAACCCGATCGGCGATCTTTGGGTGCAGGGAAGCCTGATCCGCAAGGATCGGGTTCTTTGGCTCGCGGTGCTCGGCAATACCTATTTCTGGTTTCTGGGCGCGCTGCTGACGGCCAACATTGTGTTCTATGGCAGCGATGTGCTGCACATCAGCTCTACGCGCACGGGGATTCTTCAAGCCGCAGTTGCGATCGGGATCGGCCTTGGAAGCCTGGCTGCCGGATATCTTTCCAGCGGCAAAGTCGAATATGGGTTGATTCCACTGGGCTCAGTCGGCATGACCGTGTTCGGGATTCTGCTTTCTCGGCAGAATCTTTCGTTCGCCCATGTGCTCGGGCTGCTCGCTGCACTGGGCTTCTCGGCAGGATTCTTTGCGGTTCCGGTCAACGCGCTGATTCAGCACCGTCCGGACGAGAAAGATAAAGGCGGCGTCATTGCGGCGGCGAATCTGCTTTCATTCGTCGGCATCGGCGGTGCGGCGGGCATTTACTACGCCTTCCAGCACTACACCCACCTCAGCCCATCGCACATTTTTCTTGCTGCGTCGCTGATGACCGTCGCGGCGACCCTCTACGTTTTGTACTTGCTGCCCGACGCCTTGCTGCGGCTGCTGCTGTGGATCGCGACACATACGCTCTATCGAATTCATCTGCAAGGCCGCGACAATGTTCCGGCCAAGGGCGGCGCCCTGCTGGTCCCGAATCACGTCTCGATGGTGGACGCGGTGCTCCTCATCGCTTCCATCGATCGCCCGATTCGCTTTCTGATGTTTAAGGGTTCGTATGATCACCCTCTGGTAAAGCCGTTCGCCAAGATCATGGGCGTGATCCCCATTTCGTCGCAGCTTCGTCCCCGCGAAATGATTCAGTCGCTGCGCACGGCGACCCAGGCCCTGAAGGATGGGGAAGTGGTGTGCATTTTCCCCGAAGGCCAGATGACGCGCATCGGCCAGATGCTGCCGTTCCGCCGCGGGATGGAAAGAATCGTGAAAGGCGTCGACGTGCCGATTATTCCCGTGAATCTCGGTGGGGTCTGGGGATCGATCTTCAGCTTCGAGCGCGGAAAATTTCTATGGAAGATGCCGCGGCGGATTCCGTATCCCGTGACCGTGACGTTTGGTAAGCCGATGCCGGCGACCACGAGCGCGCAGGAAGTGCGGCAGGCAGTGCAGGAGCTTGGCGCCGAGGCGTATCACTTCCGCAAGCGATATATGCGGACGCTGCATCGGTCCTTTGTGCAAACCGCGCGGCGACATCCGTTCCGCTTCGCCATGGCGGATGGGCGCACGCCGAAAGTCACGTTTGGCAAGGCTCTCACCAGCACTGTGTTCCTCGCACGGCGGCTCGGTCCTGTCTGGGGAGATCAGAAGATGGTTGGCATCTTGCTGCCGCCATCGGTTCCTGGTGCTTTGATTAACATGGCCGCGCTGCTGATGGGGAAAGTTCCCGTCAACCTGAACTACACCGCGTCCAACGAAGTGTTGGCCTCGTGTGCCAAGCAGTGCGAACTGAAGACGGTGATTACGTCGAAAGCCTTTCTGGAACGTGTACATCTTCAGGTGCCGGCGCAAGCCATCATGCTCGAGGATCTTGCCGACAAGCCAGGTTCACTTGAGCGATTGAGTGCCGCGCTGATCTCCTGGCTACTGCCCGTCCGGTTCATCGAAAAAGCTGTCGGAGCAACCCGCAAGACGACCCTCGATGACATCGCCACGATCATCTTCTCCAGTGGCAGTACCGGAGATCCCAAGGGCGTCATACTCACTCACTACAACGTTGCCTCCAATATCGAGCAACTGAATCAGGTCTTCATGCTCGGGAGGAACGACAAGATTCTCGGAATCCTGCCGTTCTTTCATTCCTTCGGTTTTACCGGAACGCTTTGCTTGCCCACGACGATCGGGATGGGAGTCGTGTTCCATCCCAGCCCGCTCGAATCACGGGCCATCGGCGCGCTGGTCAGCCAATATGGCGTCACGTTTCTGCTGGCAACGCCGACATTCTTGCAGGCATACATCCGCCGCTGCGAACCAGAAGACTTTGGCAGCCTGCAGTACGTGATGGCCGGCGCAGAGAAACTTCCAGAGCGCACTTCGATTGCCTTTGAAGATCGCTTTGGACTCCGCCCGCTGGAAGGCTATGGCTGCACCGAGTGCTCGCCGGCAGTAACCGTAAACACCCGCGACTTCCGGGCGGCGCAGTTCCGCCAGGTGGGCGCTAAGCGGGCCAGCATCGGGCATCCACTGCCGGGCATCAGTGTGAGGATCGTGAATCCTGAAACGTTCGATCCACTTCCCCTAGGCGAGACGGGCTTGCTGCTGGTGCGCGGTCCCAACGTCATGCAGGGATACTTGAATCGTCCGGAAAAAACCGCCGAAGTCTTGCGCGATGGATGGTACAACACCGGCGACATCGCCGCAGTCGACGACGACGGATTTATCCGCATCACCGACCGCATGAGCCGCTTCAGCAAGATCGGCGGTGAAATGGTGCCCCACATCAAGGTCGAGGACAAGCTGCACGAACTCAGCGGCGCCAGTGAACAAACCTTCGCGGTAACGGCCGTTCCCGACGAGAAGAAGGGCGAACGTCTGATCGTGTTGCACACGCTTCCCGAGGACAAACTGGAAGCGTGCCTGGCGCTCCTCGCCAAGTCCGATCTGCCGGCCCTGTGGAAGCCCCGCCCCGATCAGTTTGTGCACGTAGACGTGCTGCCCTACCTCGGCACGGGAAAGCTAGACCTGCGGCGTCTGAAGGAAATCGCGACCGAAGCGTCGCGGTGACTCAAGTCCCTTCAGGTCAGCTTTGGAAGCAGGCGAACATTATCGCAACCATGTGATCCCACGGCCAAGCACGAGGATGAACAGCAGGCTCGCGATGGCGCCCACTGCTATCCATACGCCACTACGCTGTATTGGTTCGACCGGTATCTCTTCGCTGGTTTCCGCTGTCCCCAGCATGCTTGGCAGGCTCAGCAGGCCCGCGTTCGCGCCCAATGTCGAGGGCAGGGCTGAGGCTACGACATAGAACAACCCAGCAGGATTGAGCAGGCCGGCGACTCCCGCCAGAATTCCATCCGTGAAATATGGCGTCCAGCACAGCACGCGAAATCTTCGTGGATTCTCCGCATCGCCACGGAATTGCCGCAACTGGGCCCTTACCAACAGCATGGACGCATAGTAAGACGCCACGCCTAACAGCACGAGCCCAAGCCGCCACATCCAATGCGGACGCAGATCCTGGATCACGGCCGCCCAGTCTCCAAAGTTCGAGACGCCGGAAAAGAAGAAGTATCCGGTGCCCGTAAATAGATTTCCCGCCAGGGCCAGCACCAGAAAGTAACGAGTCGCCGGCCGGTAGAGCTGACCTCTTAGCAGGACGAGCCAGAAGATCGCCGCGAAAACGAGATTGACCAGCGTACCATTGGCCGAGATCCATCGCGTTTCGATGTCGGATTGCAGAGCTACCGTGCTCATGGTCACGCTCCGGGCGCCGCTGAGCCACGCGGTCACGCCGTGACCCAGGCCCTCATGCAGGAGATCCTGAAGGATACAAGCCAAGGCTGAAATGGCGATGATCGTAAGCTTGTCGTCTTTGGCAGAAGCGCCGCCGGTAGGCATACCGTTGCTTATGCTTGGTTTCAGCGGACACCTCGGAGAAATCTTCGTCGAGCGTGTTAGACTAGCCACAAATTCCCGCAACTGAGGACATCCATGAAATTCGGCGTCATCATTTTCCCCGGTTCGAATTGCGATCACGACGCCTACTGGACGATTCAACACCTGGCGAAGCAGCCAGTCACGTTCCTGTGGCACGAATCGCACGATTTGGAGAACTGTGATGCCGTCATTGTCCCCGGAGGGTTCGCCTATGGCGATTACCTGCGCACGGGTGCAATTGCGAAGTTTTCGCCGGTCATGGAGTCGGTTCGCAAGTTTGCCGACGGCGGAGGGTTGGTGCTCGGCATTTGTAATGGTTTTCAGATCCTCTGCGAGTCGGGACTGCTCCCGGGAGCTTTAATGCGCAACGTTGGTCTCAAGTACGTTTGCAAGCCTGTACAAGTCCGGGTGGAAAATGTCGAGACGCCCTTCACGAATGCCTGTGCGAACGGGGAAGTATTGACCATCCCCATCGGCCACATGGAGGGCAACTACTTCTGTGATCCCGCTACCCTGGAAGAGTTGCATCGAGGCAACCGTGTGGTGTTCCGCTATTCCTCACCGGGCGGCGAAATCACGACAGCCGCGAATCCGAACGGATCGTTGGATAACATCGCCGGCATCTGCAGCCCCGGCGGAAATGTCGTTGGCATGATGCCTCATCCCGAGCGCTCAGCCGAACCCGAACTGGGCTGCACGGACGGGATGAAGGTGTTCCAGTCGATGGTCGGCGCCATGGCTCAGCGGTAGTCGGCTGGAAGCTATAGCGCTGCTTAAAGATTTTTCTTGGTTATCAACAGGCTTCCGGTATATTGTCGTGCTTCTTCCCCTGTAGTACGGGTCCCCAAGACCTGGTTGTGTTTTCGAAAAGCACACGCGGGGAGGCGTGTCTCTCATGACACCGAAGCAGATTCTAGATTCATTTTCAGAAACATTGATGCGGGACGAGCGGATTCTCAGCGCGCAGGAACGGGCACTCGTAGCCACGCTGCTGCAGCATGCCAAGGCTGCCACCAGCGAGAACCCGGAAACGCAGGATGCAGTCCGGTCCGTGATTGCGTCGGCCGTAGGCGAAACTGTCGCTCAGCGTGCTTTCGCGGTGCTTGGCGGAAGCATCGTCGAACGCATCCTGGGGGATAGCGGGGTGAGCGACGCAGGGTCGGTGCGAACCGCGGACCTCCCGCTGCGTGCGATGTCTGACCCGCAACCGCCCTCGCACTCGCCCGGTCCGCAACCACCGGGCGTTCGAGCCCCGCATAAGGAGCCGCACCGTCCGGTGCGCGATACTCCGGTGGCCCCGTCGCCGAAGGATCCCCAACCGCCCAGCGCCCCGCTGGGCACGCCCAGTGATCCCCAGCCGCCGTCGGGACAGCCTCACCCGCCGGGAGTTCGCGCGCCAGTGATACCGCCTCCCAAAGATCCGCAGCCGCCGAGTTCGGTTCGCACCACGGTGGTCTCGGAAACAAGCGCAGCGGTAGCCGAGCGGGCATCTCTGTTGCCGGCGCAGTGCGTGGTTCTGGATGAGTTCCTGGCCCCACAGGAACTGGAGGAACTCACGCGCTTCGTCCAGGAGCATGAAGCCGACTTCAGCGCCAGCGAAGTGGTTTCTCCCAACGCGGATGGTGGAATCGTCAACTACGAACACCGCCGGTCCCGCGTTCTGATGGACTTGGCCCAACACCAGGACATCATGCTGGAACGCATCAAAGCCGTGTTGCCGCAGGTCCTGGACAAGTTAGGGATGGGAGACTTCTGTATCGCAGGAGTGGAGACCCAGGTCACCGCCAGCAACGACGGCGATTTCTTCCATTTCCACAGCGATAACAGCAGCGATCGCGTGGCCTCACGCTACCTGACGTTTGTCTACTTCTTCCATCGCGAGCCTCGCCAGTTCGAAGGGGGCGAACTGCGGATTCACGATGCGCACCTGCAACACGGAGCGTACGTCAGTGCGGGCAGCTACCAGACGATCATCCCTCAGCAAAACCAGATCGTCTTCTTCCCGTGCGAATTGCTGCACGAAATCACCCCGGTGAATTGTGCCTCGCAGCACTTCGCCGACAGCCGCTTCACCTTAAACGGATGGCTTCGTCGCTAAACAACTCGGCGTGGCTGGAGTGGATGACAACCCTGGTGGGAGGAGTGTCGCGGCACACTTATGCCGCGACATTTCCTCCTAATCGTTTCTATTGTCTGCTCGATGAACTACCTCTGCATTTGATCCCGCAACCTTTTCTCAGATCGCCGCGCCGGCACGAACATGCATCGCAATCGCTTGTCCTAAACCCCGATTGCATTGTGTGTGACGACGGGAAGTTGCCCGATGAACTGGCGTCGCGGAACGAACTATTCTCTGGTTTTGCTCTGCAGGGCACCATGGCGTGGGTGCGAAACCTGGCAACAGGAAACCTGCTCCCTTTCTGGCTGGGGCCACAAATGCAAAGCGTGGTTCGAGATCTGCGCCCTAATGAAGTGGCGCCGGTATCAGTGCCGGAAAGCGTGCGGAGCGTGTTGGCTGCGGCCGATATCCTGATCCCCGAAGATCGAACCAGCCAGCCCAGCCGGCAGCGTGAAGAGTTGGTTAACCGGGCGTCTCCAGTGTTTCGCGAAAGAGGCTATGCGCCGCTCGGAGACTTGATTCATCCGTTTCATGTCGCGGCGTTGCGCCGCTATTATCGCCACTTGATTCGCACTGGCGCGATCCGCCTTGGCGATAAGCAAAGCCCTCGTCGCTACGTGGCCTACAACGAGCCCGTGGCACGCTTTTTCCACCAGGACGTCACGGCTACTCTGGGTGCGTTGGCCGGCGAGCCTCTCAAGCCGTCGTACGTCTATATGGCCTCGTACTTGGGCGGAGCGGAACTAAAGAAGCACACCGACCGCGAGCAATGTGAGTTTAGCGTCACTCTCTGTCTCGACTTCTCTCCCGAGCCCAATCTTGAGACTCCGTGGCCCATCCGTCTCGATACGCCGACAAGCAATGTCACCGTCTACCAGGCCTTGGGAGACGGACTAGCTTACCGCGGAACGCGATTGCCTCACTATCGCAGCCCGCTGGCCCAGGGGCAAACCTCGACCTCGATCTTCTTTCACTATGTGGGAGCTGATTTCGCAGGATCTTTGGATTGATACATCTGGATTGATAAATCTGGATTGATCAATGCCCGGCCGGGCTAATGCAGTCCTGAGATGAGACATAGATCGGATAGTGTCTGGTTGTAGCTATAAGCAAAGTGCGTGCCATCGCGGCTGACCACAATTGGCGCAACCATCACTACCCCGGCAGGAGTTCCGGGCCTTAATTGCTGAAACATCGTCTCTTTCCCTGTCGCGATTTCCACCTTGTAGATCTTGCTGGGGAACTCCCCCAAGTGGTAGCCGTAAAGCAGGGAGCCATCGTTCGACCATTGCACCGGATTGAATGTGGCTCCCAACTTGGCAATGGGCCGAGGAGCACCGCCATCGAGGGCATAAATCTGCGTGGATTGATTCGGTCCGATCCCTAGGATGTAACGGCTGTCGGGCGACAAGGGGCCGCAATGAACTCCTTCCGGGGTTGCCGCTCTGGCTTTTCCGGTTGGCACGTCGATCACATAACATCGCGGCGCGCGGCCCGTCTCATTGCCATTTATGGCAATCTCTTGCCCGTTTGGCAGGAAGCGGGCCCATCCGTTTTGAATGTGCGCCAGCCCGCTGACATTGATCAAGCGCGGCTGGCCTGCGCCGATCGGCAGAAGCGTCAACTGTGGTGGCTGGCTGGTGGAGATCGAGATCGCCCAATTTCCGTCGGGTGATAAGCCTCCCGCGCTGCCTTCACCGAGACGAATCGGCAGAGAGCCATCGACCTTACGGAGGGCAACGGCATACTTTGGACCGGCCGCTTCACTGGCATCCTCGAACAAAACAGATTGCCCGTCGCGCGAAATGTCCCGTGCCGAGTTCAGATCGTGCCATGACAGGTCCACATCCTCTTTGTTGCCTGGAGTGCTGAAGGCCATGGCCAGCCGCTTCGAATTCAAGGTAACCAGCACCCGCCCGTCCGACGCTATGTCCTGCACAACGATGGATGTCGGCAAGGCGAGCACTGTGCGAAGCTTTCCGGAGAGATCCACTGCCATCAGATTCAGGTTGTGTCCTTGTTCCACCGCCGCGAACCAGATTTCCTTACCATCGTGGCGCCAGGCAACACCGTGTTCGGACTCCCACTCCACCGTTAGAGTGTGCACATGTCCGGCCAGATCGATGACGGAGACCACCCCGCGATTGTCCCAAAGGGCAGGATGGTCCATGAAAGCGATCTTGTCCCCCTGCGGCGAAAACCGAATATTGCTGATCCAACCACTGCTCTGATAGAGCACATTGCCGCTGGGATATTCCAGGCGGCTGTGGCCGTCCACGGAATGCACGATGGCTAACCTGCCCTGCGGATCCCAATCCGCCCAACGTACATCTGCCTGCAATTCCCTGGGAGACCCTCCTGCCAGGGGCGTGCGAGCCAACATTCCATCCACCGTCTCAAGTTGGCCGTTGTGAGTGCCGTGCAGCACGACCGCCAGTTCGTTGCTGGGGGAAATGGCCAATAGATTGGCATCGCTCAAATCAAGCGGCTGCGCCAGAAGGGAATTCCCCACCGTTGAGAACAGCTGGATCGGCTTGCCATTCCATGCGGCGCTGTAAACGATGGACTGGCCGTCAGGGACGAAGCGCGCCGAATACACCGTACCCTCTTCAAACGTTAAGTGACGATAGGTCGGAGGTGCGACTGGAACCTTCAGTAGCTGGGCAAGCGCAAAAAAAACCATTGCCGCAGCCAACAATGCAACAACACCCCAAGGTAGTAATGAGCCGGTGTGAGTGATTGGCTTGGGCGAGGGAATCGTCGTCCCCGGCGAAGAAGACCCGGAAAGCGTCTGCAATGCGAACACCAGATCCTTGGCCGACTGGAAGCGGTTCTCCGGATCCTTTTCCAGACAATGCTTGACAATGTCTTGATATCCCGGCGGGACCGCAGCATCGTCCAAATTGACGCCGGCCGGTTCTTCGCGCAGCACTGCGGTCATGGTGTCGACTTCGGTCTCGCCACGAAACGCGCGGCATCCCGCCATCATTTCGTAGAGAATCGCGCCGAAGCTGAAGATGTCGCTGCGGTGGTCCACAGGCTTGCCCCGCAGCTGTTCCGGCGACATGTAGGCGACAGTGCCAATGACAGCCCCGTGCTTGGTCACCGTGGTCAGGCTTTCAATCGGACGATTCTCTTCGGTCGGAGCCTGCAGCTTGGCCACGCCGAAATCCAGAATCTTGATGCGTCCGTCGTTCGTGAGAAACAGATTCTCCGGCTTCAGATCGCGATGAACGATGAGCCGGTCATGTGCGGCCGTGAGTCCCTGTGCGATCTGCAGAGCGTAGTTCGCAGCCTCGCGCATGGGGATGGGGCCTTCCGACAGGCGCTGCCGCAGGTTCTTGCCCTCGAGCAGTTCCGAGACAATGTAAGGCACCGTGCCTTCGAAACCAACGTCAAAAATGGCAAGTATGTTGGGATGGTTCAGCGCGGCGGCAGCCCGAGCTTCTTGCTCAAAGCGGCGCAGATGGTCGGGGTTATCGCTCGAAGCCGGCCGGATCAGCTTCAAGGCAACATCGCGTCCTAGTCTCTCGTCGCGCGCGCGAAAGACTTCGCCCATCCCTCCTGCACCAATTTTTTCGAGGACCCGATAGTGCCCCACCAGCTGGCCGATCATAAGTGATTACGCGCGCGCCCTTTGCCATGGCATGTTAGGGGTGATAGCGGCCACAGTCAATAGCCTTGCGCAAGCTCAGAACTCCGCATTAACCGACTGTGCATAGCGTGCTAAACTTATGCCCGCTGTGGGCCACACTCCTCCAATACCGCCGCCTACGCCGCCGTCGTGTTCCGAGTGTGCTTCCAAGACGCAGCCCGCTTGCGGGCGGACCTCCAACCCAAACTGCCTCGCGCATGTGGCGTTCGAGCGACGGCAAGACCCGCATCGACATGCCCCAGTCCAGCGTCATCTCCGATCCCATCTCGAAGCACACCATCGTGCTCGATCACCTGAAGAAAGAGGCGAGCATCATCCCGGTGACTCCGCCGGGGTCCCAATTGTGCCGCCGGGCACGAAGCCAGGAGTTGCTGCCGCCGTCCACCCGCCGTCCGTGCAAATGCAGGACCTGGGCAAGTCGATGATCGAGGGACACGAGGTCGAGGGCAAGCGCTACACTTTGCCCCACGTGCCACCGCCCCCCAAGCCATCGATTCCTGGAATGAAGTTGCCCAGTGCTCCACCGGTGCCGGGAGCGAAACTACCCAGTGCTCCCTCGGGGCCGAATCCGCCAGGCGCACCGGCGCCGCCGAAGGCTCCCACCCTGCCACCATCGCCGAGTGTGGCTGAGGTCTGGACCAGCGTGCAGTTGAACACTCCGGTGTTGACCAAGGTCACAACCGCGGCAGGCGAGCACACTACGTATTGCAAACCCACGTTGACCGCGGAGCATCCGCCTTCTGTGTTTCAGGTCCCACCGGGATACAAGATCAAGTCGAAACTCTGAGAGTTCGGCCCGGGTCTCATGCTATAATCTATGTTCGCCTGCATACGAACCGAGGCAATCCTGTGATCTCCTCTGAAGGCGAATCCTGCGCCATCCATAGCTCTTTAAAGAAGATATTTAGACACGAGGTCTAACCATGTCCGGCCACTCAAAATGGGCCACAATCAAGCACAAGAAGGGCGCGCTCGACGCCAAGCGTGGCAAGATTTTCACCCGTCTAATTAAGGAAATCAGCATTGCCGCGAAGAACGGCGGCGGCGATCCTGACTCCAACCCGCGCCTGCGCGGCGCCATCGTTGCCGCCAAGGCTGAGAATATGCCCGCCGACAACATCAAGCGGGCCATCCAGCGCGGCACCGGTGAACTGCCCGGCGCTACCTACGAAGAATTCTCACTCGAGGGCTACGGACCCGGCGGCGCGGCGGTGTTGCTCGACATCAACACTGACAACCGCAACCGCACCGTCAGCGAAATCCGTCACGTCTTTGGCAAGAACGGCGGCAACATGGCCGAAGCCGGCGCCGTTTCGTGGATGTTCCACAAGAAGGGCGACATCCTCATTCCCAAGACTGCCGCGAAAGAGGACGACCTGATGAACATCGTTCTCGAATCCGGTGGGGAAGACCTGAATGACGACGGCGACAACTGGGAAATCCTGACCGCCGCCTCCGCCTATGAAGCGGTTCTGGAAGCGGTGAAAAAAGCCGGCATTGAGCCCATATCGGCGAGCGTCGCCATGATTCCGCAGAACTACATCAAACTGGAAGGCGCGGCGGCCAACACCATGATCCGCCTGATGGAAGCCCTCGAGGATCAGGATGACGTGCAAAACGTGCACTCGAACTTCGACATCGATCAGAAAACGTTGGAAGAAGTTGCCGGATAGTTTGCAGCAAGTGAAGATCGCAGAGCCGCCCTGGTCTCGGGCGGCTTTTTATTCTTGGTACTCGAACATCGAACGTGGACTAGGCATTCCGCGGACCGAAGTTTTCAACACGTTCGTGGAAAACACTGTGGAAAAGAGCCAAACTAGCTTCGTAAGTGATTCACCACTGAGGCGCTTCAACACATTGCACTAGAGCAAGTGCTGGCACTTTCGTGGTAGAACTCGCGAGCAAGTATCTCTTGAAAGTTAGACTCGACAAACTGCTCGTGGACCGAGGTCTGGCCGCTTCGCGCGAGCGGGCGCAGGCTCTCGTTCTTGCGGGCAAGGTACTGGTCGACGATCAGAAACTTGAGAAAGCAGGCGCGCAGGTTTCCGAGGAATGCGTGATCCGCCTGCTCGGCGAAGATCTCAAGTACGTCAGCCGTGGCGGACTCAAACTCGAGCGCGCGCTCGATCACTGGAATATCGCTGTCACGGGAAAGATCTGTCTGGATGTCGGCGCTTCCACCGGCGGCTTTACGGATTGCCTGCTGCAGCGTGGCGCCAAGCAAGTCGTCGCCGTCGATACCGGCTATGGTCAGATGGACTTCAAACTGCGTCAGGATGCGCGCGTCCGGTTGCTAGAAAAGACCAACGCCCGCTACCTGAAACGCGAAGATGTCGGCGTAACGGTGGATTTCGTTGCCATCGACGTGTCGTTTATCTCCGCTACTCTAGTGCTTCCGGCCGTCATCGCAGCCGCATTTCCGGAATCGTCCGATGAACGCCGGGGACGCCAAATCGTCGTATTGGTGAAGCCGCAATTCGAAGCCGGCAGGGAGCACGTGGGCAAGGGCGGCATTGTGCGCGACGAAGCCGCGCAACTCGCATCCGTGGAGAAAGTTAAAGCAGCCGCAAAAAGCCTGGGTGCAGCCCAAATCGAAATGATCGAGTCGCCAATCCTCGGCGCCGAAGGCAATCGCGAATTCCTGCTCTACAGCCTGTTCTAATCCTCTGTGTCCTCCGTGTC
>PMUM01000349.1 GCA_003166855.1 Acidobacteriaceae bacterium
GTTCCGGGGTTTGCTGAGTATTTGCGCAGTGAACGTGGATTCGCGGAAAGCACTATTCGCAATTACCGTCGGCACCTGGATGAGTTTGCTCAGTACCTCAGCCGAACTGGCATCACTTCTTTCGGCCAGTTGTCTCCGGCAGTTCTTGCGGCCTTCATTGTGCAGTACAGGCCGAAGGTCGCTCCCCGCACACGCCTCGGTTTCTGCTGTCATTTGCGAGTTTTGTTGCGATTCTGTTCCCGCGAGGGGATCACGACTCGCGACCTCAGCGGAGCTGTGGGAACGCCGCAGATATATCGACTGAATGATGTGCCCCGTTCCATCACATGGGATGACGTCCGCCGCATGCTGGAAGCCGTGGAGCGACGGACGATTCGGGGACGGCGGGACTACGCCATTTTGCTTCTTTTGGTGACCTATGGCTTGCGGGCGCATGAGGTCGCAAGGCTGACACTGGATGATGTTGACTGGAAGCGCGAGCGACTTCAGGTCCTGGCGCGCAAGGCAGGTCACGCCACAGTCTACCCTCTGGCGGGTGTTGTGGCTGAAGCAATCATCGACTATCTCAAGAATGGTCGGCCTGAGACCGTGGATCGTCATCTGTTTTTCCGCGCCCGTGCGCCGCAAGCTCCTATCACTCCCGCGGCTGTGTCATCCAGTGTTGCCCTCTATCTTTACAAGGCGGGCATTCAAATACCCAAGGCCGGATCGCACACGCTTCGCCATACCTGTGTCCAACGCCTGATCGACGCTGAGTTTCCGCTGAAGACAATCGGCGATTACGTAGGACATCGCTCGCCGGAGTCCACCCGTGTCTACAGCAAGGTTGCCATTGCATCTCTGCGAGAAGTCGCCATGGGCGACGGGGAGGAACTATGAACTCTCCGATCTTCCTGAGTTCTCTCGCACCGTTCCTAAACCGGTTCGTGCAATATAAAAGAGCATTGAATCGGAAGTATTGTGCCGACGCAGAGGTGTTGCGGCTTTTCGACCGTTACATCCACAATCACAATATCGCCGGCTGGTTAGCAATCGATAGCTTAGTGATCGACGATTTTCTGAGATCTCGCCCTCGCCGCGTCAGTCCGCGCAGTTTCAACCATCTTCTCGGGACCGTCCATCGGTTTTTCGCGTTCGCAGTCATGCAGCAATGGATAGAACGGAACCCTGTTACTGCCTCTCTTCGTCCTGAAACGGCAACCCGTATTCCATATCTGTTCGATCTCGACACTGCAAAACGACTGCTCGCTGTAGCACGCAGGTTCCCGGAGCGGTCCAGGGCACGATATCGAGGCCTGGTTTACGAGACCATCTTCGCATTGCTTTACGGCTTGGGATTACGAGTCGGCGAAGTGGTTCGGCTGACTCTGGCCGATGTCGATTTTACTCGTGACTTGCTCTTCATCCGGGAAACAAAATTCCAAAAGACTCGTATCGTGCCGCTCGGCCCCAACCTAGCGCGGCGGTTAAAACGCTACGTGGAAGAACGACACGGCTGCAATCCCGCACCTGAACGACCATTGTTTTCGTTCACAAAGCGTGGTTGCATCTGCGTAGGCACGATTAGTCAGACGTTTCATACTCTCTTGCCCAGGCTTGAACTCACCATTCCACCCGGCGTATCACCGCCCAGACTTCACGATCTGAGGCATTCGTTTGCGGTCGCCACTCTGCTGCGCTGGTACCGTCAGGGCATTGATCCTAACTGCCGCCTCATCCACCTCGCTACGTTCTTGGGGCACGTCGATCCGAACTCAACGGCCGTGTACCTGACCATCACAGAAGAACTCCTTAATCAGGCTGCCCGGCGGTTCCAAGTGTTGGCTCCCAAAGGAGGCCTCCAGTGAAAAGCGTGGGGCAGATGATATTTGCATTTTTCGAAGATTACTTGAAAAACCAAAAAGGACTCCGGCCCGGTTCGATCCGAAGCTATCGGGACACACTGAAACTCTTTCTCGGCTATGTCGCAAGCAGCTGTCGGCGTCCGATCACACGGTTGATCTTGTCAGACCTGACTGCACAGCGAGTGCTCGACTTTCTGCACATGATCGAAGTCACGCGCGGAAATCACGTGAGCACGCGCAACCAGAGACTTGCCGCCCTTCATACGTTCTACCGGTATCTCGGCCTCCAATATCCCGAGATGCTGGCCGAAGCTCAGCGCGTGGAGGCGATACCGATGAAACGCACTGTGCCCCCGCAGACTGATTACTTGGAGCATGACGAAATCGAAACTTTGTTCAAAACTCTACCGCGCCAAGGCAGTCTTTCACTTCGTGATCGCGGTATCTTCATGGTCCTCTATAACACCGGGGCACGGGTGCAGGAGATCGCCGACCTGCGCATTGCCGACGTCGATCTCGACGGCCCGTTACGCATCCGCCTCCATGGAAAGGGCGACAAGTGGCGAAGTTGCCCACTTTGGGCCGAAACTGTCGAAGTGTTGAAGAGTTTAACCGCTGACGTTCAGGGAGGCCCGACTCCTTTATTCATGTCTCGTCAGCGAAAACCGCTGACGAGATTCGGCATTTACAAAATCGTCAAACGCCATACGGCTGGCTTGCGTCGCTCCACTCCAGAGAAGAAATATCGCGGCGTTTCCCCTCATGTGTTCCGCCATTCCACGGCGGTCGGGCTTTTGGAGCAGGGCGTCGATATCAACGTCATTCGCGCATGGCTAGGACACGTCAGCTTAGAGACTACCAGCCGCTATGCGGAAATCACTCTGAGAGGCAAAATGGCGGCAGTCGCGGCCTGCCTTCCTCCCGGCTCTACTTCGATATCACCACGCCGAAGTGATGGATGGCGGAGAGATGAGGAACTACTGAAATGGCTCGACTCGCTGTGATCGTTATGTGCCGCTCGGAGCGGCCGCCGCCAGATCCTACGTGCTGTCTGGCGTACTCGGCCACAAAATCATCAAGGACACAAAAGGCAGCTTATGTTCCTGGGCACATAAGCGGCCAGTTCTTCCAACGCTACCGGATCGAACCGTTTCCGTGGATTCGTGCCCGACTCGACCAATGCGGCGATTGAGATGTTGCGATATTCGTTGTTCGTCACAGCACTTTGCGTAGCTTGCATGACTTCTTCTCCTCTCGTTCGGTTGTATTTCTGGTTGGGGTGGTCGGCGCACACGTTGCGCGTATGCGCCGGAATCTCTAGTGGTTTGCGGCTATGCGGCTGCCGCGAGTGCCGCTGGCTCGGGGGCAATGCCCCCGAGGATCACGGCAGCGGTTTGTTGAACGGCTTCCAAGCTCTCGCGCAGAAGACTGGCGTCTCCATGCCAGAGCGCGATGTAATCCGCCGAAGAACTTCCTGCATCAAGCCCGATGGCTTGGCAGACGACGAAGGCCACAGCTTCGGCCTCGGTTTCGCGGACTTGCTTGGTAGTCAGGGTGCGGCGCTCACCCCGGTGTAAAAGTTCATGGCCGATTTCGTGCGCCAGCGTGGAAAATTCCTCGGCGGGTTGCATCCCGGATAGGAGCGTAATTTTTCCGCCGTAGGACAGACCCTTCGCGGGCGCAATCCTTTCGGAGTAATTCAGCGTGATGCCGTGGGCTTCCACGAACGTGACCAAGCGTTCGCGGTAGCCGCTGACATCGCCCTGCACTTCGGTTAAAGCTGGAAGGTCTTTGCCTTCCGTTTGACTTCGATCAAAAACGTAGACGGCGCGGAATCCGTACAGCGTCCGCTGACCCTCCGTGGTTGCGTCTTCACTTGGCTCTTCGGTCGCTGTATCCTTCGTGCTTCGTCGTCCGACCATCGGGGCGAGAATGAAAATGCCTCTTTCTCCCCGTTTAACGAAGCGGCCAAGCGAGTTCCATGTCCGAAGTCCGGCGACGTTGGTAGCATCGGGCTTCTGGCGCGCGATGAGCATGATGTTGCCGAAGCTGTAGGTGTGAAACTTCGCCATTGCTCCGAGGTATGCGGTGAGGACTTCACTGTGACCGGACTCCAATGCTGCAACGAGGAAATCGACGGCCTCTTTGGTTCGTGTGTTGACTTCTTCTAATTTCATTGTTTTTCCCTTTCTGCCGTTTCCGGCTTGTTTCTTTCTTCACTTGAGCGGCAGCGGGAAGAAACAAGGCGGAACGGTGAAAGGGACAGAACGGGAGGCCGAAGGAGGGTGGCAGGGCGTGAGTGAAAGCGCGGCGAGTGCCAAACGCGGTTGGGGTTAGTTTGGCGCGAAACCGGCGCAGTCCGAAACGCCCGTCCGAGCCGCGGCTGAGCGGCGGTCCACCCGGAAGAGGGCGCAGTGGAAGGAAGATGCGAAGCCACCTAGCCTTTGGGGTTTGGGTAGATCCGTTTCCAACTCGTTGAGAATCGCTTAACGCGTCTCAAGAATAAGCGTTGGTTCCCGTTCAGCTCCGGTGTGATTAGAGTGTTTTTTCCTTGACTTCTTTGTCAACACAACGATATTGTTGTGTTACCAATGCTTCCCGACTTCGATGAACGGGGCAATCTCCCGCCGGGGCGCCACCGCACTACGTGGCAAGAACTGGAGGAGCGATATGGGCTCAATGAGCACCGTCGCCGCCTTTTGGCGGGCATGAAACGGATGCTCCTTTCCCTGAAAAGCGTTGGGTGTAAGGCCGCATACATGAACGGCAGTTTTATCACTGCGAAAGAAATACCCCAGGACTACGACGGCTGCTGGGATAGACATGGTGTCGATTTGAAGCTGCTTAGGACCACCGATCCAGTCTTGCTCGATTTCACAAACGGTCGTGCGGCACAGAAACTGAAGTACGGAGGAGAGATGTTTCCGGCTGACATCGCGGAGCAGAACACTGGGCGGGTTTTCGTGGACTTCTTTGCCAAGGACAAGAACACCGGGGATGCCAAGGGAATCATCGAGATTGACCTGGGAGGACTGGCATGATCAGCAATGAACGTCAGTACCGAATCACCAAGGCCAGACTCGAAGAGTTCGAGCGGGGCCTAAGCGCCTTGGAAGAAACGCCACAGGAAGATAAGGCCTGGCAGGCTGTCCAACGCGACGCGATCAGTGGCCAACTGGAAGACCTGAAGCGTGACGTTCGGGAGTATGAATCCCTGCAAACGCGTGGACTAGGAGCTCTGGAAGTGTTGTCCTTTGAAGACTTGCCAATTGCCCTTGTCCAGGCGCGAATTGCTTCTGGTCTAACTCAAAGGGAGCTTGCGAATAAGCTCAGGCTCAAAGAGCAGCAAATCCAACGATACGAGGCAACTGGTTATTCATCTGCGAGCTTGGACCGGGTTCGTGAGGTCATCGACGCTCTTGGCCTCAAGTTGAGTAAGGGTGTGTTCTTGCCAAGCACGCGCATATCCTTTACACAATTCCTTAAGCGGGCTAATCAGTTAGGACTGTCAAATGAGTTCTTAAGCAGGCGAATACTGCCAACTCACTTTTCAACTGTCAACGAGTTAGAACACCGTCTGAGTGATAGCGAAAAGCAAACTGTGGCTTTGCAAGCGGCTGCCAGAATGGAGCGGGTATTCAGCGTTCCAACTCACTTGTTGTTTTCGGACGAGCAACTGCATTTGCCCTCACACATTCTCGCTTCGGCACGATTTAAGGTTCCAGCGAACGCAGATCGACAGAAGGTCAACGCATATGCCGTTTATGCGCATTACTTGGCTCTTTTGGTTCTGCATTGCACACGAGACTTGAAAGTTAAACCGATTCCTGCGGACCCAAAAGAGATTTACGATGCAATTCTGACAACCTATGGGGATCTCACATTCAAGAATTGTGTTCGATATATCTGGAGCCTTGGAATACCCGTACTGCCCTTACAGGACTCGGGTGGGTTTCATGGAGCGTGTTGGAGAGTCAACGGTAGGAACGTGATCGTCCTAAAGCAAGTTGCGGCATCGAGCGGTCGCTGGATTGTTGACCTGTTTCATGAGACGAAGCACGCCAGCCAACGTCAAGATGATCCGAATTTTGCCGTCGTGGAGACCTTTGAAGAGGATCAGCAAGACGAGTCTGACGAAGAGGCAGAGGCTACAGACTTTGCTGTGGATGTTGCTCTGGCCAACAAAGCAGATGACATCGCACACGAGTGTGTAAGCAAATCGCAAGGGAGATTGCAGTTATTCAAATCTGTCGTGCCTAGCGTAGCTGCACGGCACAATGTTCGGACAGATGTTCTTGCCAATTATGTGGCACATCGACTTTCAGAAGAGCAAGGGCAGAATTGGTGGGGCACGGCTCAAAATCTCCAGGACCTTAGTGTTAACCCTTGGATGGAAGCTCGCGATGTGCTCATTGAGCACGTTGGGAATTGCACGTCTCTGAATCCCATGGATTGGAGTTTGCTCAATCAGGCCCTTTCGGAAAGGGGATGACAAGATGTCTCGCAAAGAGCGCAAACCGTTGGCGAAGGTGACATGTACCAGCACTGACTGTGATGACGATCTTCATTGTTTTCGTCAAGCTAAGAAACGCGGCGAAGAACACGTACAGGGAGGCCGCTGCAGAGACTGCGGAGCCGATCTCGTGGATTTCACGCGAGTGCACAAGCGAGACCACGCGGATGTTAAGTACACGTGGAGTTCGCTGAAATATGAGTTGATTCGGCATCACTTCTGGCACCTTGATATAGACATCAAAGCCGTCAATTATGCACGCAGGAAGGGCAAAGTTGGAATGCGGGGAGCTGCTGAGAATCGAATCCGAAAATCCGTCGGCCCAGCTGAACCTGCCTTCGATGGCCGGCAAACCGGAAAAAGCGGCAATCCTCTTTACTATGCTCAGCACGCAACCGCTACTTGTTGCCGCAAATGTATTGAGTATTGGCACGGAATACCACAGCACCAAGCTCTCAGCGAGGAACAGATTCAGTACTTTACCGAGCTGTTAAGTGGGTTTATCGAGCATCGCCTTCCCAATTTGACTGAGCAAGGGGAAAAGGTGCCTCCCATCAGACGCAACGGAAATGAAGACGCAGATGTGTTTTCGGAGGAATGACATTGGCACAGTACCTGCAATCCGAGGAGATGGCCCAAAGATATCGGGCTAAGGCCATTGACGTTCCAAACCAGCGGATTCTCATCACGGATTTTAGGAACAGTGGTCAAGAGGAGGATCTTAGTGTGCCTCCAAACTGTGGTGGTTTCGGGAGAGTCCGCCATTTTGTCCGAACAAGGGATGCGAATTGGCCCAACAATCCATTGCCAATCGATCCGGCATGTCGAGCACTAAACTTGCCTTTTCAAGACAAGATTCGTGCGCAAGTGTTTCAGAATGCCGTGTGCAACTGGCGTTGTTGGTATTGCTTTGTTCCATTCCCGCTACTGGATGGACGCAAGGCCCATTCACAGATGATGAGTGTCGGACAGCTTATAGATCTGTGGTCTGCGGAGGGTGATAGACCAAGGCTTATTGATCTCAGCGGGGGACAGCCCGAAATTGTTCCCGAATGGATTCTTTGGACAATGCGCGAATTATCAGCCAGAAACTTGGATCAAGAGGTGTACTTATGGTCCGACGATAATCTTAGCACTGACTACTTTTGGACGTGTCTGACCAACGAGGACAGGGAGTTTGTTCGTTCATATCCGATGTATGGGCGCGTCTGCTGCCTCAAGGGATTCGATGCGCAATCATTCTCTTTCAATACCTCTGCCGGGCCAGAGGAATACGACCGACAGTTTGTACTGCTGAGACGTTTGGTTGAGCTGGGGTTGGATTTATATTGCTACGTGACGCTCACTACCGAAGACACTGTGAACCTTGAAGCGAAGATATCCACCTTTGTGGACCGTTTGCGGTCATTGGATGAAAACCTGCCCCTTCGGACCATCCCTTTGAAGATTCAGGTTTTTGGGCCTACCCAAAACCGCTTAACACCTGGTCGAACGGCGAGCTTGATGAATCAGTGCTCTGCTGTTGATGCATGGTCAAACGAGTTGGAACGCAGATACTCGACGTCGTCACGCGCCATGCACGTTTCAGATGTCCCGTTGGTCAGTAGGAGGGCAGTCTGAACCAGAAATATAACACTCAAATTCGTGAATGGATCACCGCTGCGGCGGGGCTTCGCCGATCGGTGTCGTTGAATGAACTCGTGAATACTTTACCCGGAGTTCATCCCAACGACATTGCGCGGGAGTTGTCAGCAATGGCTGGTTTAGTGTTGAAAGAACAGGCAGCTCCGATGAGTCGAAGGGGTGATCCTCACGTGGTCAAGTTGCCCGTGCCCCACCCTCTTGACTTCGATTGGCGCTTTACATCCGAAACAATTAACGACTTGTTTCGACGAGTCAACGAGGTTGACCTGACAGCAGGTGGCCTTTGTTTTCTCGGTGCGCCGACACTCTTCAGAGCCGCTGTGGAACGCAGTATGGCAAGGCCTTTTTATCTCGTCGATGCGAGTGTGGGTTCTGCCCAAGCTCTGCAAGACGCACGGGGCAGGATCTTCATGAGCGATCTTTTAACTGGAGCACTTCCCGATCTCCGCCCAACAGTCGTCGTTAGTGATCCGCCCTGGTATGAAGAATTCATTCGAGCATTTCTTTGGGCCGCGGCGCAACTCGTTGAAGTAGGCGGAAGCGTACTCCTCAGTTTCCCGCCCGTTGGAACTAGGCCCTATATAGAAGATGAATGGAAGCGGACGCAGAAATTTGCCCAGCAGATGGGTCTAAGTCTCCGCGAAAGATCGCTCTCCTTGAAATACGTTTCTCCACCTTTTGAACAAAATGCCCTCCGCGCAGCCCATCATCAATATGTGCAACCAGACTGGCGACCGGGAGTTCTTGTTCTTTTCGAGAAAACCGGGGAATGTC